>CAYWBK010000293.1:0-5905 GCA_964455745.1 uncultured Armatimonadia bacterium | reverse complement strand
TCGCCCTTGCGGGCGCCTGAGGCGATCTGGAGGAAGCGTTGACGGGGTGACATGGCGGCGGGATTCGACGATTGGCGCGGGGGGACCTGCGCGGGACCGCAAGTGAGGGGCCTCCTGCACGGGATCGCGGGCGAGACGCCCGCGCCACGCGGGGCTGCTCCAGCCATGCGGGGCTGCTCCAGCCACGCGGGGTACGCTGCCCGCTCAGGGCTGTGACGCCGCGATCTCGTCTTCGGTCAGATAGCACGCCGGGTCCGCTTCCCAGATGTCGCCGGTGACGACCTCAGCCCGGATGCGGCATCCCGCGCACAGCGCATTGTACGAGCAGCGCCCGCATTTGCCCTTCAGGTGGGCGGGCTTATCGCGCAGGGCGCTGAGGAACTCGTCGCCCTCGCCGCGCCATATCTCCGAGAACTTGCGCTCCCGCACGTTGCCGAGCGTCCTGTGACCCCAGAACTGGCAAGCGTGCACGTTCCCCGTTGGGTCGACGTTCGACATTTTCGTGCCCGCCGAGCAGCCGCCGTGCATTTGCAGCAGCCGCGTGACCTCCTCGAGCCGCTCGGGATCGTGCCGGCGGATGTGATCCAGCAAGTAAACGCCGTCGGCGTGGTTGTCGACGGTGAGAATCTCGATGTTCGCGCCCTCGCGGTGCAACCGCTTCGTCTCCTCCACGATGAACTGCATCATCTCCCGCTTCTGCTCGAGGGTCGTGTCGAGCGCCGCGATCTCCGTCCCGCGCCCGGCGTAGACGAGGTGGTAAATGCAAAGCCGCGGGATGCCTACCTCCACCGCGTACCGGATCACCCCCGGCAGGTCGCCGATGTTGAGCGCGTTGACGGTCATGCGCGCGCCGGTGCGAAGACCCGCTTCAGCCGCGTTCAGCACCCCCTGGATCGCCCCCCGGAAGGCTCCCTCCTGCCCTCGGAAATCGTCGTGAATCACCTCAAGGCCGTCGATGCTGACGCCCACATATTGGAACCCGGCGTCCTTGAGATCGCGGGCGACTTCCGGGGTGATGAGGGTCCCGTTCGTAGACAAGACCGGCCGCACGCCAAGGCTGCTCGCGAGTTGCGCCAGCTCGTAGATGTCCCGGCGCGCCACCGGCTCGCCGCCGGAGAACAGCAGGACCGGGCAGCGCATCGCAGCGAGGTCCTCGATGAAGGCCCGCGCTTCGGCGGTCGTCAGCTCGTCGGCATACTGGCGATCCTCGGCGCTGATGTAGCAGTGCTTGCAGCTCAGATTGCAGCGGTTCGTGACGTTCCAGACCACCAATGGCCGCAAGTCGGACGAGAACTGCAGCAAGTGCGGCGGCAGCTTCTCGCTGGAACGTTCGTGATGCAGGGCTTCGGCGACAGTCGCCGTCCCGCAAAGCAGCTTCGTACAACCAATCATGAAGGACCTCTAAACGCTAAACGCTGAACGCTGAACGCAGAATCTACGGCAAGGGACGGCGAAAAACGACAAAACGGCAAGAAAGAACGGCAACGGCGCTATGCGGAGGTGGACTGGGCTCGATCTATGATGGCCTCGACCAAGGCCGGGATCGTGTACTCTGACGGAATCATGTCTACGCGGAGGCCTAAGGCTTTGGCGGTTTGTGCGGTTATCGGGCCTATGCAGGCTATTTTCGCGTGAGAGGTTAGGGCTTGGGCCCGGTCCTGGCCGAGCGCCTCGACGAAGAAGCGCACCGTCGAAGAGCTTGCGAAGGTGATGATGTCGATGTCCCCTGCGTCGAGGGCATCGGCGAGTCTGGCGAGGCCATCGGTGTCGGGGACGGTCTGATATGCGGGCACGACCTCGACCTGCGTGCCGAGGTTGATGAGCGTATCCGGCAAGACTTCACGCGCCTCTGCGGCTCGTGCGATCAGGATGCGTTGGCCGGAGACCCCCTCGGCCCCCAGCGTCGCGGCGAGGTTCTCGGCGACGTACTCCGCCGGAACGACGCTGGGGCGTAAGCCCACGGCCTGGCACTCCTCGGCGGTCCTCGGGCCGATGGCGGCGATCCTCGGGCCATGCAGGGCGCGGATGTCCAGTCCCGTCTCCCACAGCCGATCCCGCACCGCCCGCACGCCGTTGACGCTGGTGAAGATGAGCCAGTCATACTCCGCCGCACGCGCGAGGGCGCGGTCGAGCGGGCCGAAGTCCTCCGGCGGAACGATCCTGATGACCGGCGTCTCGATGACCTCGGCCCCGTGGTCGCGGAGAAGCGCGCCCAACTCCCCCGCCTGCTCGCGTGTGCGGGTCACGAGAATGCGCTTGCCGAACAGGGGGCGATTGTCGAACCAGCGCAGGCGCTCGCGCAATCGCACGACCTCGCCGACGATGGTCGCGACCGGCGGCTGAAGTCCGGCCTCGGCGATCCTCTGCACGATGTCGCCGAGCGTTCCGACAACCGTCTCCTGCCGGGCGGTGGTGCCCCAGCGCACGCAGGCCACCGGCGTGTCCAGCGGGCGACCGTGAGCGATGAGGCGTTCGACCGTCTCGGGCAGATGCGCCACACCCATGAGGATCACCAGCGTGTCCGGGCCGGTGGCGAGGCGCTCCCAGTCGGCCTGCGGCGCGTCTTTGTCGGGCGTTTCGTGTCCGGTCACGACGCAGAAACTCGTGGCGACGGCGCGCTCGGTGACCGGAATGCCGGCGTATGCCGCCGCGGCAATGGCCGAGGTCACCCCCGGAATGACCTCGAAGTCAATCCCGTGCTTCACCAGTTCGAGGGCCTCTTCCCCACCGCGCCCGAAGACGAACGGATCGCCGCCCTTGAGCCGCGCGACGCGCTTGCCCTCGCGGGCCTTGGCGACGAGCGTGGCGTTGATCTCCTCCTGCGTCATCGTGTGGCGGTCCGGCCCCTTGCCGACATAGATCATCTCGGCGTCGGGGCGGCACCACGAGAGTATCTCGCCGCCGATCAGCCGGTCGTAGACGACCACGTCCGCCTGCGTGAGGCGCTCGCGTCCCTTGACGGTGATGAGGCCGGGATCGCCCGGCCCCGCCCCGATGAGATGGACTCGGCATGGCTTCATGGTGTTTCGTTACCCGTTCAGTGACCGAAGCCGGTAGTCGCGAACGGCCCGCGCCGTTCGCCGTTGACGTTCTCCCCTGTCCGCTTGTACCTGTCTATCGACTGCTTCTTCAGACCATGTGGTAGCGCGATTTATCGCGCCAAATACGGGCCGAACTGCTCTCCGCCCATTGCGCCGTCAGTTGCAAGCAAGCACTCCGTCGAAGTCGAAGCGTTGGTAACTATACGACGTGATCCGCGCGATAAATCGCGCTGCCACATGGTCTGAAAGAAGTGTCGCTAAACACATACCTCCGCTTGCGGAGAGGGGGCCGGGGGTAAGGTTGACGTTCTCCGCTCCCTTACCTGAAATCGTGCGCGCCCGGGTTCACCAGGCTCACGACGACATATCCCACCACGATGGAGGCAAAGCCAAGCGTCAGCAGCCACGAATACTTGCGCCCGCGCCAGCCGGCGAGGTTGCGCGCGTGGAGCGCCGCCGCGTACAGAAGCCACGTGACCAGCGCCGCGCTGCCCTTCGCGTGCCAGCCGGTGTAATCAGCCGGAAGGCTTCGCGCCCAGACGACGCCGGCGATGAGGCCCGCCGTGAGGACCGGGAAGCCGAAGGCCACCAGCCGCCGGGCGATGTGCTCGAGCATGTTCAAGGGCGGCAAGTGCCGATGCAGGATGCCGAGCCGCTTGTGCCGCAGGAGACCATCGTGCAGCAGGTAGAGCATGCTCACCCCGAAAGCCAGCATCATCGCCACATAGCCCAGAAGGCACAATGGGATGTGGATGAAGAACCAGGGGCTGCGCAGAAGCTGGGGCAATGCGGCCACGCGCTCGGGCGAGAGCATTGCGGCAGCCACGACCGCCAAACCGCAAACAGGCAGGATAACGCATCCGAGAGCCGGCGCGCGGTACGTCCGCTGCAGATACAGCGACAACGCGGCGCAGACCAGCCCGTACAGGGACAGCGACTCCGCCATGCTGGCGAACGGAGCGTAAGGGGCGCTGGCGAAGCGGGCCACGGCGATGACCGCGTGTACTGCGATCACGCCGACAGCCACCCACGCTGCCAGCGAAGCGGAGCCCTCGCGCCGGGAGTGCAGGTGGCGGGCGAAGAGCGCCCCGGAGGCGAGGTACCCTACCGCGGGGATGAGCAGCAGTTCAGGCGACACTGTCATCGTCCGCCTCCTCCCGCTGTCCCCGCGTCGCGTCGCAGTCGAACTCGTCCAGGGCGAAAAGCTCCCGCAGCGCCTGCACGCGCCCGTGCGTTCCCTCGTCACAGGCACGCGACTGAAGCTGCTCAATGGCCTCGCCGATCAGCCGGCTGACCAGGGCCTTGCTCAGGTCGTGGATCGCCTTCTCCTCACCCCGGGTGAGAGACCGCATCCTCCCGAGAGCGCGGCGGACCTCCTCATCGCGGGCACGTTCAGCTTTCTCACGCAAGGCCAGGACTGTGGAGAGCGTATCCAGGGAGTGCATCCAACGCGCGAAACTTGCCGCTTCCTCTTCGATGATGCGGCGGGCTTGCGGCAGCTCGCTTTCGCGCTCGCGGGTGTTCGCGGCGACCACTTGCTCGAGGTCGTCGATGTCGTAGAGGAAGACGTTCTCCAGCGAGCCGACCAAAGGGTCGATGTCGCGCGGGACGGCGAGGTCGATGCAGAAGATCGGCCTCTGCCGCCGCCGGCGCATCGCAAGCTGCACCTGGCCGCAGGAGATGACGTGGTGCGGCGCGCCTGTCGAGGCGATCACGATATCGGCGTGGCACAGTTCGTCATCGAGGGCGTCGAAGTGCACCGCCCGCCCGCCGAAACGTTCGGCAAGCTGCGCGGCGCGCTCGAAAGTGCGGTTGCCGACCAGCACGCTGTTCACGCCGCAGTCGACCAGCCGCGCCGCCACCAGTTCGCTATTCTCACCCGCGCCGAGGATCAACACCTTCGCCCGCGTGAGATCGGCGAAAATGCTCTCGGCCAGTTCGACCGCGACCGAGGCCACCGATAGCGCGCCCTGGCCGATCCCGGTTTCGGTCCGCACGCGCCGGCCAGTCGCAATGGCCTGATTGCACAGGCGGTCGAGCACCTTGCCGAGGGTCCCGGCCTTGCGGGCCGCCTCGGCGGCGTTTCGCACCTGGCCGAGGACCTCGTGCTCGCCGAGGATCATCGAGTCCACCCCAGCGGCAACTGCGAACAGGTGCCGTACTGCCGCCTCGTCGTCGGCCTGGTACAGATAGGGCTGCAGGTCTTCAGCGCGCAGGTCTCTGGGTCGGGCGAGGAGTTGCACCGGCTCCGGCACGGCACTGCAGTCGCTACGCGGCGCGGCGTAGACCTCGGTGCGATTGCAGGTCGAAACGATGAGGACCTCGGGCGCGTCCGGGGAGGAGGGGAATGCCGACAGCGCGGACTCCAGCATGCCGTTGGACAGGGCAAGCCGCTCGCGCACGCTCACAGGTGCGGTCTTGTAGTTGACTCCCGCCATGGCCAGCTTCGGCGCCATGATGCGTATCTACCTAATCGGACGGTCGTGCCAGGCCGTGCCCAATGCCGACTGCCTCGAGAATCCGTGGGGCGGACGGCGACCTCACCCCCGGCCCCTCTCCGCAAGCGGAGAGGGGAGAACAGCAGCAGTTCCCTGCTGCGCGGGAATCGTCGTTCGCCTCTCCCCTCCCGGTACGGGAGGGGAGAGGCAAACAGCGATTCTCGAAGCAGTCGTCATGCCGGTTTCCGGCACTCTGAGACGATGAGAATGTGCCGCGACGGCCCCACCCCGCCCGCTGCGCGGGCACCCCTCCCGTTCCGGGAGGGGAAAGGCTAACGGGGATTCTCACGCAGTTGTGAACTACTACTGCCGTTCTCCCCTCTCCGCTTGCGGAGAGGGGCCGGGGGTGAGGTCGCCGTTCGCCCG
>CAYWBK010000292.1:0-8048 GCA_964455745.1 uncultured Armatimonadia bacterium | reverse complement strand
TGACAACGGTATCCCTCCAGTGCGACAAGATGGACGGCGACGGCTTCCTACCCCCCTCGCCCCGCTTCGCGGGGCAACGACCACGGCTTCCTACCCCCCGGCCCCCTCCCTCGTAGGGAGGGGGAGAACGGCCACCTCACCCCCGGCCCCTCTCCGCAAGCGGAGAGGGGAGAACGACCACAGCTTCCTACCCCCTCGCCCCGCTTCGCGGGGCAACGGCAACGGCTTCCTACCCCCCGGCCCCCTCCCTCGTAGGGAGGGGGAGAACGGCCACCTCACCCCCGGCCCCTCTCCGCAAGCGGAGAGGGGAGAACGGCAACGGCTTCCTACCCCCTCGCCCCGCTTCGCGGGGCACTCCCCCTCCCTTGTAGGGAGGGGGAAAACGACTACGGCGAACGGCAACGACGTACGGCAAGGACTACATCAGCGCAAGGTCCGCGCCAGGAGGGCTGCGCCCTCTACGGGTGACATCAATGGTGGATGGATGACAATGCCTTTGGTGCCGGCGCGGACGTGCTTGATGAAGGGATCGAGCACGAGCCTCCCGGCGCGGAACACGCCTCCGGTGTATGACAGCGGGCCGCGCTGCAGTCCTGCCGCTCTCAAGACTGCGCGGGCGGCGTGGGCCAGTTCATAGCCGGCGAGCGCCAAGATCATCTCCGCCCCGTCGTCACCGGCCTCGGCGCAGGCTGTCACGGCCGGGGCAAGGGCGGCGATCTCTGCGGGCTTCGGCGGCACGTCATAGACCCGCGTGACCAACTCCGACAGGGACAAGACCCCGAAGTGCTGTAAGACGGCGGCGGTGAGTGAAGTCGGCAAGACGTCGCAGTCTTCGAAGCAGCTAACATGCCGGAACGGCCCTACCCCGCCCGCTTCGCGGGCACCCCTCCCGTGGACCCGTCGCAGGCGGGTATGGAAGGGGAACGACTGACGACAACGGCCTTGGCGGGCGGGACGCCCGCCCCACGCGAAATTCTTAGATGAACACACGGCCCTGCCATCAGCAATCCGGCAGACCCAACGTAGCGCCTCCCGCCCGATCCAGTAGCCGCTGCCCTCGTCGCCAAGAAGATGGCCCCAGCCGTCGGCGCGGTGCAGGTTGCCCTCCCGGTCCTTCGCAAGCGCAATCGCCCCCGTTCCGGCGGCAACGATGGCGCCCGGCTTGCCGGCATGCGCCCCGGCGAGGGCGATCTCGGCGTCGATGCCCAGCTCCATCCGCCTGGCGAGAGGCGCCTCATGCAGCATCCCCAGCATCCGGGTGCGCCCGGCTTCGCGGCCCACGCCGGCGAGGCCCAGGAAGGCGGCATCGACGGGCAGGGCGGCGTTAGTGGCCTGCGCAGCCTCGCGGATCGCGGCGACGGCAGCCTCCCAGCCGACCGTCAGCGGATTGCTCGGGCCGGATTCGCCGCTTCCGAGGACCTCGCCGGTTTCGGAAGTCGCGAGCGCCCTCGTCGATGTTCCGCCGCCGTCGATGCCGAGGAAGATCATGCCGCGGGAGTTCCACGGTCGCGGGGCGGCGACCTCTCCGTGTTGGCAGGTTACACGCCGCCGGGGCGGGAATAGGCCTACAATTCGACCGTGCGAGGAAGGCTGACATGAGCAAGCCGAAAGTGTGGTACATCCAACCCGAAGGGCACACCAGACAGGTCTTCAGGCCCGAGCATTTCCAGCGAATGCTCGATGAATTCGACGTCACCGTGAACCCCGAGCCGCGCAATCTTCCCGTCGAGGAGTTGGCCGCAGGGATCGCCGGATATGACGCGATGGTCACCGGATGGGGCGCGCCGATGCTTACCGACGGCTTCTTCGAGAACGCCGACAAGCTGCAAATCATCGCGCATTCGGCGGGGTCGGTGAAGGCTTTCCTGACCCAGGAACTGGTGGCGCGCTATATGCTTCCGCGCAACATCGCCTGTTATGGCTCGAACCTCGCCATCGCCTATAATGTAGCCGAGAGCGCCGTCGGCATGATCCTTATGACCAGCAGGCTCTGGCCGCACTTCATCGACAACTTCCGCGAGACCGGCACCTGGCGGCCGGACACCATCCGCTGGAACGGACGGTACCTTCTCGGCAGCAAGGTGGGCATCGTGAGCGCGAGCGCCGTCGGACGGCACGTCATCCGCCTCCTGCAGCCGTGGGACCTCGATATCCTTATCTACGACCCCTACCTCTCCGACGATGAAGCCGCACGGCTGAACGTCACGAAGGTGAGCCTCGAGGACTTGTTCGCGCAGTCCGATCATGTGACCGTGCACGCGCCGTCGATCCCGGCCACGGACAAGATGATCGGCGCGAAGCACCTGAAGCTGATGAAGGATGGAGCGACGCTGGTCAATACCTCGCGCGGATCGGTCATCGACCACGACGCGCTCCTGGCGGAGTGCCGCCTCGGGCGCATCTACGTGTGTCTCGATGTGACGACCCCCGAGCCGCTGCCCGAGGACAGTCCCTTCCGCGAGCTGAGCAACGTCTACATCACGCCGCACATCTCGGGCTGCGGGCACTATGGTTACTTCAAGATCGGTGAGATGACCGTGCAGGCGCTGATTGACTTCTTCGCCGGGAGGCCGGTCAGGGGGCAGGTGGACCTGGGCCGGTTCGAGCTCCTGGCGTAGGAGGAAACGCAGAACGCTGAACGCAGAATCAACGGCAAATGACGGGGCGGTCGCCAGGCTCGCGCTGTTGCCGTTCTTGCCGTTTTTGCCGTTGATTCTGCGTTCAGCGTTCTACGTTCTGCGTTTGCCTCATTTGACTTTGGGCATATCGTTTGGTAATATACCATCGACAAGCAAACCCTGTCGCCGTGCCGACGATCACACCGTGTCGGCGACCGCGCCAAGCGACAACGCGGAGATCCTGCCCGAACTACTGGGCAGGGCGTTTTTTTGTGCGGTGCGGGTAAGAGGCAACGCCGTCCGCTTGGGCGCGGAGCCGACCGACATCCCACAACTTCGGTGTACGGCACGGAACGAGAGGGCTTTTCACTGCGGGGAGTGGCACCCGCAACAGCCGAGTTTCACGGCATTTGGATCGGAGGATTTCGATGGGTCGTCGCAAATGGACCCGCGAGGCTATCATCGCGGAGATACGCAGACTTCACCAGATGGGGGAATCACTGTCGACGCGGAACATGAACGAACTCGGCTACAGCGGGATGGTCACCACCGCCTACAAGGAGGAGTACTTCCGGGGCTGGTGGAATGCCATACGGGAGGCCTCGCTGGACCCCAAGCAAGTATGCCGACGCAAGCGCAAGTGGACCAAAGAGAGCATCATCCAGCGCATACGGCACCTGCACTCGCAGGGCGAGGACCTCTCGCACAGCGCCGCCAAACGCAACCATCAGTATCTCGTGGTGGTCGCCGTCGACCCCCGGTTCTTCGGTAGCTGGCGCACTGCGGTCGAGGCGGCGGGGCTGGATTACCAAGAGGTCAGCAAGCACGAGTTCTGGAGTCGCGAGCGGATCGCCGAGGACATCCGCCGCCTGCACGAGTCGGGAGAGCCGCTCAGCCACGAAGAGGCCAAGCGCCGGTACAGTTCTCTCGTCTCGGCCGCGGGCAGTAAGCGGTACTTTGGAAGCTGGGCCGCAGCGGTGACAGCCGCCGGCATCGACTACGACAGTGTGTGTCGCATTCGCCGCTGGACGCGCGAGACGATCATCGATACGATTCGTCAACTCCACGCCGAGGGCAAGTCAGTCAACAACAGCAACATGCGCCGCATGGGATACCGAGGCCTGATGGAGGCGGCCTGTCGCGCCACGAACTTCGGCAGTTGGGCCGCGGCGATCGAGGCGGCGGGACTTGATTACGGGGATGTCCGCAAGATGTGAGGGGAGGCCCCCTCGACAGGGGCGACGGGGCGCGCCGATGCAGGAGCATCGTTTTTGCGGATCACGCCAAGCTCTGGGTGTCTTTGGTTCCGCGCTAGCGGGATCGAAGACGGGGACCCCAGAGCGGGTGGCTGCCCGGATGGCGCTGGGTCCCCGTCGCGGCCTCGTTCCATCCCGCTTCGCGCGCCGGAATGAGGCCGCGACACCCCACACCTTGACCGTTGAAAGTGCCACATCCAAGAACGACGCTCCGGGGCGCGCCGATGGCACAAGATTGACCGACGGTGACCGCTATGGTTGAGATGTTCATCTACAAGGTGGGGATCGACCGCCAGGGGCGCACCATCGTGCTCCTCGCGGACGAGAAGACCCAGACGCTGCTGCCGATTCTCATCGGACTGTTCGAGGCCCGAGCGATCGCGGCGGAACTGGGCCGGGACGAGCTGGGCCCGCCGGCACGGCCCATGACCCACGATCTGATGGTGTCGGTTTTCCAGGAACTGGGCTGCGTGCTCGAGAAGATCACGGTGACGAAGATCGAGGACGATGTGTTTTACGCCATCCTGTCGCTCGTAGGCGGGGACCGTCGATACGAGATCGACGCGAGGCCCAGCGATTCGCTGGCGCTGGCCGTGCGAACCGGAGCGCGCATTTTTGTGGACGAGTCGGTCCTCGCGAAGGCCCAGGTCGTCATAGAAGAGGAAAACGAAGAGGACATCGAGCGATTCAAGCAACTGCTTGGCGACGTCGGGTTGGATGCCCCACAGACGGAAGAGCCGGAGGAGGGGGCGGTGTAGTGGACGCGGCGGGACGGCCCTAGCCCAGTGGCCGCGACAATCCTGTCGCGGATCGCCGTTTCGTCATTTGCCGCCGGGACGACCCCGTTCCGCCGCGCAAGCGGGAATGAAGGCACCGGCGGACAAGACGCCCGCGCCACGCGTGACAGGATTGTCGCGCCCACTCCATTTCCGAGGCAGCACCCAATCGGCGGGTTGCGAAGGGGCAATTCCGCGCGCAAGACGACCTCCTTACGGATGACAACGGCTCTCGCGGGCGAGACGCCCGCGCCACGCGTCATCTTCGAGGTCACGCCTTACAACGTATCCTTACCCGACACGGGCCCGGCCATAGCGCCAGGGCCCGTCTCACCTTCTGACGTGTGAACAGGAACCGGAGGACAACTCAGTGACGCAGTCATCCAAGTGGTTGGCAAGTCTCATGGCGGCCCTCTTCGGGGTCATCATCATATTGAAGCTCCTCGGCGTCTACGCCGATTACCTGTGGATGTGTTCATTGGGGCAGGGGAGCGTGTTCACGACTATCCTCGGCAATCGGGTCGTCTTGGGCTTCGTGGTCGGGGTTGTTTTCTTCGGCTGGATGCTGCTGAACGTGCGCCTCGCGCGGCGGCCTTTGCCGGCGGACGTAATGCTCATCGGCCGCAGGCTCCTCCCCGAGCAGGAGCGAGCGCAGGTCGAGGCCTATGCCGACAAGGCGTTGCTGATATTCTCTATCGTCGGCGGCGTAATGGCGGGCCTGGTCGCCTCCGGGCGGGTCATGGAGTGGCTGCAGTTCACCCATGCGGTGCCGTTCGGCACGCCCGACCCGATCTTCGGCATCGACACCGGCTTCTATGTGTTCAAGTTCGCGTTCCTGCAATATATGTGGCGCACGGTCTTCTACAGCGTGCTGGTGGCCTTCGTGGCCGCGGTATTGATTCACATGTACATGGAGACGATCCGCGTTGTCGGCAACACCGTGCAGACGATGCCGCACGCCCGCCAGCACTGCCTGGCGCTGCTTGCCCTGGCGCTCATCATCAAGGCGGTCGGCTACCGGCTCGATCAGTACAATCTTCTGTACTCCGTGCGCGGGCTGATGTTCTCCGGGCCGTCTTATGTGGACGTGCACGCGCGCCTGCCCGTCTTCTACCTGATGATGGGGGTCAGTATCGTGGTGGCGGCGGTGATGTTGTGGCAGATCCGCGGGCGGGACATCAAGATACCGGCGTATTCCCTCGTGGGTCTCATCCTCGTCTCGCTCCTGGGCGGGTCGGCATATCCGGCGCTCGTGCAGCGGCTGGTAGTCACTCCGACGCAGTTGGACAAGGAGAAGGACTACATCGCCAACAACATCAAGGCTACGAATGCGGCCTACGGTCTCGACAAGGTGAACGACCGGCAGTTCCCGGCGCTTCGCAGGCTGACGTGGGACGATGTGAAGCAAAACCCTCAGACGGTGAAGAATGTCCGGCTGTGGGATCACCGACCGCTGGAGGCGACCTACCAACAGACCCAGGCCCTGCGCGCCTACTATCATTTCGCGGACGTGGATGTGGACCGCTACACCGTCGGGGGCGAGTATCGCCAGGTGATGCTCAGCGCTCGCCAACTCGACTACGCGCGGATACCGCCGCCGCAGGCGTGGGTGAAGACCCACCTGCAGTATACACACGGATACGGGCTGTGCGCCTCGCCGGTGAACGCCAACGCCGAGGAGGGGCTTCCGGTACTGTGGGTCAAGGACATCCCGCCCCGCGGTGTGCCGGGGCTGGAGGTCGACCGCGGGGGCCTTTACTATATGGCCAGCCTTCACCCGCGGTTGATCGAGCGCATCTCGCCCGAGGGACAGACCGAACCGCCGCAGGTTGGGCCGGGCACGCCCTCGCACGGCGGCCCTGGCGAGCAACAGCCACCCACCGGCCCTCCGGGCACCCAGCCGCAGCAGACCCAGCAGCCCGCCGCTCCTCAGGGCCCGCAGGGTCCGCAGACCGACCAAGGGGAGTACGTGATCGTAAACACCCGTCAGAAGGAATTGGACTATCCGAAGGCAACCGGGGGCACCGCCGCCGGCACGGACGACAACGCCTACACGCAATACTCGGGCAAGGGCGGCGTGCAGCTCTCAAGCTGGTTCGTGAAAGCCGCCTTCGCCGCGAAGTTCATGGATGTCAACATCCTGCTCTCGCAAGACGTCCAGCCCGAGAGCCGGATCCAGCTCAATCGCCTCATGCCGGAGATGCTTCAGAACGTGGCGAGCTTTATGATGTACGACCCGGACCCGTACATTGTGATCGACAATGGAAAGCTCAAGTGGATGACCGACGCTTACACTGTGAGTTCGTCTTACCCGTATTCGACTCGCTTCCCGCCGCTGGGCAACGCCAACTATGTCCGCAACTCGGTGAAGATCGTTACCGACGCGTACGACGGCATCCCCGAGTTCTATGTCTTCGACAAGACAGACCCGCTGGTGCAAAGCTACCAGAGCATGTTCCCGACCCTGTTCAAGCCGTTGGAGCAGATGGACCCGGTGATGCGTCAGCACGTGCGCTACCCGCAGCTTATGATGATCATTCAGGCGGAGCTTTACGCCCAGTACCACATGAAGGACCCGGCCACGTTCTACCAGCGTGAGGACGCGTGGTCGATACCGAACGAGATCTACGGCAGTTCGCCACGGCTCATGGAGGCGTATTACGTCATCATGAAGTTGCCGGGCGAGGACAAGGAGGAATTTCTCCTGATGCTGCCGTTCACGCTCGCCGGGCGCGAGGATCGCAACATGGTGGCGTGGATGGCGGCGCGCTGCGACCCGGAGCACTACGGCGAGCTGGTGGTGTTCCGCTTCCCGAAAGAGAGCCTGTCTTACGGCCCGATGCAGGTTGAGTCCCGGATCAGCCAGGATGGCGAGGTCTCGCAGTTGATCACGCTTTGGGGGCAACAGGGATCGCAGGTCATCCGGGGCAACCTGCTGGTCATCCCGGTCAACCATTCGTTGCTATATGTGGAGCCGCTTTACCTCGAATCGAGCCAGAACGGCATTCCCGAACTGCGTCGCGTGATCGTTGCCGACGGCCAGGACCTCGCCCTGGGCACGACGCTGGATGAGGCAATCGCGCGGCTGTTCGGGAAGACGCCGAAGGAAGTCGCGATCGGCGATACCGGGGAGGCGCCGACGGTCCCACAGCCAACGGCATCGGGAGTCGCCGCAGTCAAGACGCTAATCGACAAGGCCATAGGACTGGACGAGCAGGCACAGCAGATGCTCAAGGGCGGCGACCTCGCCGGCTACCAGGCGAAGCAGAAGGAGATACGGTCGGTGCTCGACCAGATGAAGAAGACGGCGCCGTAAACGGCGCCTCACCCCCGGCCCGCATAAGCGCTAAGTTAGGCGGCGCGGGCCGTGTGGAGGGGCCGGACTACGAGCGCAGCGA
>CAYWBK010000291.1:0-8073 GCA_964455745.1 uncultured Armatimonadia bacterium | reverse complement strand
CATCCAGCATCCAGCATCCAGCATCCAGCATCCAGCATCCAGCATCCAGCATCCATGACCATTCTCTGGGCCGTCTTCGCGATCACTGCGCTCGTAGGTGCGATCCTCGTGGTCGGGGCCAAGAACCCCGTCCACAGCGCCCTCGGGCTCGTCGTCACACTGTGCAGCACCTCGACGCTGTATGCGTGCCTGCACGCCCCGTTTCTCGCCGTCGCTCAGGTTGCGGTCTACGCCGGGGCGATCATGGTCGTGTTCATTTTCGTGACCATGCTGCTCAATGTACACCGGGAGGAGGGGGCGGCGTGCGCGCCGTTCCGCGTGCAGGTCGGCGCTGTCGCGCTGGCGGCGGCTTTTGCCGCGATTATCGGATACCTGGTGTGGCGCGCCCTCCCCGTCGCGACACCGGCCGCCGTGGGGGCCGACTTCGGCAGCACCCCGAACATCGGCGCGCAGCTTCTGGGCCCGCTCGGGCTGCCCTTCGAGATCGCGTCCCTGTTGCTGTTGGTCGCCGCCGTCGGCGCAATCATCCTCGCGAAATGGGGGAAACCATGATGCCCGCGTGGCTGCTCGCCCCGGTCCCGACCTCCTGGACGGTGACTCTCGCCGCCGTCCTGTTCTTCATCGGAGTCGCCGGAGTGCTGATCCGCCGCAATGTGCTCGTGCTGTTCCTGTGCATCGAGTTGATGCTCAATAGCGCAAATCTCGCGTTTGTCGCCTTCGCCCGCCAGTTCGGCGACGCGGCGGGGCAGGCCATCGTCTTGTTCGCGATCACCCTCGCGGCGGCGGAGGTCGCCATCGGGCTGGGCATCGTCATCACGATCTTCCGCACTTCACAGACGACGAATATCACCGACTTGAGGGGGCTTCGCGGGTAGACCTATGACAGCGGGATCGGTCTGGGCAATCGTCCTTCTGCCGCTTGCGGCCTCCCTCATCAACGCTTTGTGGGGGCGCAGACTAGGCCGTCCGGGCGCCGGCATTCTCGCCTGCGCGGCCCTCGCCGGGTCGTTCGCGCTCAGCATTCCGCTGCTCTTCGCGCGCGAGCCGTTGGATTGCGTCTCGGGCGCATGGATCCGCGCCGGCGGCTTTCACGTCGACTTCCACCTGCACATCGATCACCTGTCGGCGATCATGGCGTGTATTGTGAGTGGCATCGGCCTGCTGATCCACATTTACTCCCTCGGCTACATGGCCCACGATGAGCGCTACACCCGCTTCTTCTCGCAAATGAATCTCTTCGCCGGTTCGATGCTCCTGCTCGTGCTGGCGGGGGATTTGGTGCTCCTGTATGCCGGGTGGGAGGGCGTCGGCCTGTGTTCGTACCTGCTGATCGGGCACTGGTTCGACCGCCCCGGGGTGCCGAACGCCGCGACCAAGGCGATGCTCGTCAACCGCGTCGGCGATGCGGCGATGCTTCTGGGGATCATCCTGCTGTGGACGCACTTCGGCAGCGCCTTCGGGGGTGGCAACGGGACGAGTATCGGCGTACTCACCCGAGCCGCGAGCATCGCCGCAGTCACCTCTCAGCCGCTGATCCTGACGATCTGCCTGCTGCTCTTCGCGGGCGCGACGGCCAAGTCGGCGCAATTGCCGGTGCTGTGGGTCTGGCTGCCGGATGCGATGGCCGGCCCGACCCCTGTCTCGGCGCTCATCCACGCCGCCACGATGGTCACCGCGGGCGTCTATCTGCTCGCCCGGATGCACGTCCTGTTCATGGCCGCGCCGCTGGCGATGGCGATTGTCGCAGTCGTCGGGGTCGCCACGGCGCTCTTCGCCGCCACCGTCGCGATGACGCACTCGGACATCAAGAAGGTCCTCGCGTACTCAACGATCAGCCAGCTCGGGTACATGTTCCTCGCCTGCGGCGTTGGCGCGTTCGGCGCGGCGATCTTCCACCTGTTCACCCATGCCTTCTTCAAGGCGCTCTTGTTCCTGGGGGCCGGGTCGGTGATGCACGCGCTCGATGACGAGCAGGACATGAACCGTATGGGCGGGCTGGCGCGCAAGATGCCGCTGACCTACCTGACCTTCCTCGCCGGGGCGCTGTCGCTGTCCGCGCTGCCGATCTGGGCCGGGTTCTTCAGCAAGGAAGCCGTCCTGTCCGCCGCGTTCGCCTACGGCCCGTGGCTGTATGTCATCGGCGTCCTCACCGCCCTCCTCACCGCCTACTACTCGTTCCGCCAGGTGTGGATGGTCTTCCTCGGGGCCCCGCGCGAGGCCGTCGTCGCTCGGGGGGATGAGGCTCACGATCCGCCGCCCTCGATGGCCGTCCCGCTGGTTATCCTCGCCGTCGGCGCAACACTCGTTGGCTTCCTCGGCCTGCCTGCGTGGTCGCATCTCCCGGATGCCTTCGGCGCTTACCTGAGCCAGGTGCTGCCCGGCGCGGCCGAGTCGCCCGCCGCCATCGGTCCCGTCCTCGCCCTCGTGGCCGTCATCGCGGCCTTGGTGGGCCTTTGGTGGGCGCGGAATTCCTTCGGCGCGCGCCCGGATGGCCCCCGGCAGTGGGAGCTTCGGCATCCGGGCCTCGCGCGCTGGATCGCCCGCCGGTACTACATCGAGGAGGTCCTGGCAGTCGTCGTGGTTCGCGGCGGGCAATGGTTCGCACGCCTGCTTGCGGGGCCGGTGGATCAGGGCGGGATCGACCAGGTGGTCGAGGGCACGGGCTGGCTCGTCGGGCGGGTCGGCCGCCGCACCGCGCGCGCCCAGTCCGGGTGGGTCACCGACTACATCCTGATCTTCGTCGTCGGCGCGCTCGCCGCGTTCATCGCCGTGATCTGGAGGGCCTGGCGATGACGCTCCCGTGGCTTTCCCTCGCGGTCTTCAGCCCTCTCCTCGGCGTCGTCGCGATTGCCCTTCTCCCGCGCTCGCGCGAGGTCGCGATTCGCAAGATCGCGTGGGCCACAGCGGCTCTTCCGCTGGCGTTCCTGGCGCCGGTGGTCGCCGGGTTCGACGGTTCGCGCCCCGGCTACCAGTTCGAGGACTTCGCCCCCTGGATCCCGAACGCCGGCATCGGCTACCATCTCGGCGTCGACGGGGTCAGCATCTGGATGGGCCTCCTGTCCGCTTTCCTGACCGTCATCGCAATCTGGAGCGCACGCGAGTCGATCCAGGATCAGGTCAAGGAGTTCCTGATCGCGGTCCTGGCGCTCGAGGTCGGCCTCCTGGGGGTCTTTTTCGCCCTCGACCTCATCCTGTTTTATGTCTTCTGGGAGATCGTGCTGGTGCCGATGTACCTCATCATCGGCATCTGGGGCGGCCCGCGCAGGCATCACGCGGCGATCAAGTTCGTCTTGTTCACCCTCTTCGGCAGCCTGCTGATGCTGGTCGCCGTCGTCGCGGTCTACCTGCAAAGCACCCACATTCCGGGCCTCGGTCTCACGAGCGATCTCGTCCGCATCGGCAGCCTGGGGCATCTGCCTTTCAACGCTCAGCTTTGGATGTTCTCGCTATTCTTCATCGCTTTCGCGATCAAGGTGCCGGTGTTCGGGCTGCACACCTGGCTCCCGGACGCTCATGTCGAGGCCCCGACGGCCGGTAGCGTGCTTCTCGCCGGCGTGCTGCTGAAGATGGGTGCGTATGGCTTCATCCGCTTCTGCATCCCGCTCTTCCCGGCGGCGGCGACCTTCGCCTCGCCCTTTGTGGTGATTCTGGGCCTCACAGGCCTCGTCTACGGCGCGCTCACCGCCCTCGCCCAGACGGATGCGAAGCGCCTGGTGGCGTACTCCAGCGTCTCGCACCTCGGCCTGGTGACCGCGGCAATTTTCGCCTTCAACACCCAGGCCCTCCAGGGCGCGGTGCTGCAGATGGTCAACCACGGCCTGAGCACCGGGGCCCTGTTCCTCATCGTTGGCCTGCTCTACGACCGCCGCTACACCCACGACATGGCGGCCTTCGGCGGCCTCGCGAAGCCGATGCCGCGACTGTGGGCGGTCTTCATCGTGGTGATCCTGTCCTCCGGCGGCCTGCCGGGCCTCAATGGCTTCGCGGGGGAACTTCTGGCGATCACCGGCATCCTCAGGTACGACCTGTGGGCGGGCGTCGTGGCGGTCAGCGGGCTGGTCTTCGGGGCGATCTATCTGTTCTGGTTGGTGTGGAAGCTGATGCTCGGGCCGGTTGACTCTGCCAGGAACCGCGATCTGCCCGACCTGAACGTGCGCGAGAACGCCATCTTCGCGCCGATCATCCTGTTGATGTTCCTTATAGGCGTTGCATCGCCTATTATGACGGATCGCATGGCTGCAAGCGCTTCCGCCACGTTGGCCTCCGTCAGCGACAAGGACTCCACCGCGCCGCTGCCCGGTCAGGCCCCCTCCGGCTCCTTGCCGCAGGCGGGAGGTGGCGCGCCATGACCGCCCCCCTGCTCTGGGCCGCCGCCCCGGCGATCATCCTCACCGTCGGCGCTCTAGTTCTGTTGATGCTCTCCGCCTTCCGGTCAGGCTCGGAGCGGGCCGCGCTGCCGGTAGCCCTCGCGACGCTCATCGCCGCCGCCGCGGCGGTCATCTGCATCGCGACCTGGCCCCGAAACCCGGCGGGGATGCCGATGCTGTCCCTGCGGCTCGACGGCTTCGCCGTGGTCGTGGATGTGGTCCTGCTGGCGCTGGCGATGCTGGCCGCGATGGTCGCGGAGCCCCGCCTCGCGGCGAACGATCTGGAGCGCCCCGAGTTCTACGCCCTCACGCTGTTCGCGACGGCGGGGGCAACGCTGATGGTGGGCGCGGGGGACCTCATTATCTTCTTTTTGGGCCTCGAGGTCCTGTCGATCGCTTCCTACGTCCTCGCGGGTTTCGCGCGGCGGGACAAGGCCTCGAACGAAGCCGCGCTGAAGTACTTCATCCTCGGGTCTCTCGCCAGCGCCATGATGCTGTTCGGGATCGCCCTGCTATACGGCGCGACCGGCGGCTTCTCGTACTCGGCGGCGCTTCATCTGGTCGGACGGCCTGATCTGCTCCCGCTGTGGTTGGGCGGGTTCGCCCTGCTGCTCGTAGGGATCGGCTTCAAGGCGGGCCTTGCGCCCTTCCACTCGTGGGTGCCGGATGTGTATGAGGGCGCGCCGACGCCCACGACGGTCTACATGGCCTCGGTGGTGAAAGTCGCCGCCTTCGCGCCGCTGCTGAGGTTCGCCGTGGAGGCCCTCCCGCACCGGGCGGACTGGGCCCCGGCGGTGTGGGCGATTGCGCTGCTGACGATGACGGTCGGGAATCTGGGGGCGTTGTGGCAGGCGAATGTGAAGCGCCTGCTGGCGTATTCGAGCATCGCTCAGGCGGGGTATCTGCTGCTCGCGGTGTGGGCGGCGGACCCGAAGAGCCTCATCTTCTACCTCGCCGCCTATGCGACCGCAAGCATCGGGGCCTTCGGGCTGATCGGCATCCTGGAGACGGACTACGAGAAGCCGGGCCTGGCCGAGCAGTTCGCAGGCCTGGGCAAGCGCCTGCCCGCGGCGGCGTTCGCGATGACCCTGTTCATGTTGTCACTGGCGGGCCTGCCGGTGACGGCGGGATTGGCGGGGAAGATCTTCCTGTTCCGGGCGGCGTTGGCGCAAGGCGGCCTGTGGCTGACGATCCTCGCGGCCCTGAACACGGTGGTGTCGGTAGCGTACTACCTGCGAATAGTGGCGATGATGTACATGTCGGACCCGACGGGCCACCGGAAGGTGATCTCAGCCCGGATAGCATGGGTGGCCATCGGCCTGTGCGCGGCGATCACTCTTCTCCTCGGCGCATTCCCCGATCTCCTGTGGCGACTGCTGGAGCAGGCGAAGGGGTACTGAAGGCGCAGGCGACGAGGTGTTGCTGGGAGGGGCCTCGGTTGGCCCCTCCCGGTCACTACGTGGGTGCGTCGTCGTCTCTGGCCAGATTGGCCCTTCCCATCATCCCACGTAGACCGCATCGCATCACCGGGTGGAGAAAGTGATCACGGTGCGAAAAGGGGCTTGGCTGGCCGCCCCTGCAAGCGCTGCAGCCTGAGGCGGGACGATCTCGACGATTGAACGATCGACAGCGGACAGGTCCACTTTTCCAAACCAACTCTCGCCGTGCAGGTCACACAGCGCCACGTATGCCGCCGCAGCGTGACCCGAGAGGTCCACCACGGGTCGTTTGATGATCTGGCCATCCGCCAGCAGCCTGCCTTCACTGTACGATAGGCCCTTGAGCACCTCATCGCACAGGATCTCCTTCAGTACGTTCGCGGTCTCCCGCTGCTCTCGCTTCGCCCGGTCAGTGACCATTGCGCGCCACTTTGGGCTCTGTGCGGTCTCTCGCGCCTTCTGCACCCAGTTGAGCGGTAGCGCCCGTAGGCTCTGCATGTCCGGTTGCCCGACCCAGTACCCGCCGGTGGCCACCTCGATAGCCGCGGACAGTGTGTCGCCACCGGTCGCCGTGCAGTATAGCGTCATCGGCACATTGGCGAGGGCATCCGAAACACTCCAGAGTACGCTGGCGGTATCTGCTGGGCGGTTTTCGTATCCGCCGTTCTCCGTTGGCCAGGAGATGGCGTTCAGGAGCATCGACAGCCGCACAACGGTGGCAGAGACGCTCAGCCGTCCGTAGCCCTGTCGAGAAAGCATATCCACCGCAGGCACCTGCTCTGGCGCCTGTGCCAACGGAAGGTCGTCCGCCGGATCGCGCAGCGGGCGGAAGACAACCACGTCGCCTTTCTGCATCGCTTCGCCCGCATCGCCGCTTGTCCCAAAAACCGTGCACCGCGACCACGCGCAACCCCACGCGGCAGCGACCTGATCCATGACCTGCCAGAGAGGTGTGCCAGCGAAGTGGAAAGACTTGCGTTCGGCATACCCACGGGGCAGACGAGCGCAAACGCCGAGCGCGTACTGTGCGCCCAACAGGTTAAGAAGCCTGGGCATGTCTGCAGTCGTGGAAAGCGTGACATGCGGTAGGTCGGCCCTGCAAGGGTCCACCTTGAGAGCTTCTATGATTGATGTCCGCCACGTCCCGTGGCGGATGACCCGCGTCGTGGCACCGACAGTGGCCTGTGCTTGGCCGGACGTGGCCGAGGCCGTGGCAATGACCGTAAGGAGCACTACAAAGCCCCATTGGCGGCTGCAGTTGCAACGGATGAAGCTGGTCTTCATGTTTGTCACCTCATGGGAGTGTGATCGTCGTATACTCCGTGGTCCCCGGCTCCAGATGAACGGTGACTGCCGTTCCCGCACAGGTTGCCGTCCAGTCCGAAGGTGCCCATTGCGGAGGGAACGTTACACCGCCTGCACCGTTGGTCGTCCCTATCCGATCCGGCCATCCGGTTCGACTCAGGGTAACCTGCCGCCCTCCGAGCCCGTTGCCCTGTCGGTCTTTCACGATCACTGAGAGTGTGCAGGCATTTGGCCAAAGACGGACGTTTTGGGTGTAGGTCGTGCTAAGAGCACCGATCTCCCAGCTCTCCGCACTGGCCACGAACTGGTAGGTGTCCTGGAAATCCGGATTCGGAGGGACGTCATCGGGAACCCACTTGGATACGCCACTTATCGTGAACGTGTACCGCCCCTGCTGCTTCACAGGGGTAGACACGGCGGGCACGCTAAAGAAGCTTGACACATTGCTTATCCCAGTGCTGCACGTTATTGGCCCCCGCCAGATATCGTGCTCCCACAGGACCGTTAAGTCCGCTCTCCTTACTACCATCAGATGCTGCCGGCAAGCCACCGACAGAACATACTCCTCGTGGCCGTCACCTGTCGGCGCGACGGAGACGGGGTTTCCCTGCGAGCCGATCAACCACTGAGTATTGCTCAGGTACCACACGTTGTCACCATCTTGGGGCGGTGGAGCTGAGATGCCTCCGCCCCCCCCCCAAGTGGCACCGCTACATCAACCGTCACTGTATCCTGGGCTTCGACGCCCCCGTAGGTGGCTGTGACGGTGGCTATGTAAGTGCCTTCATCCGCGTAGACGTAGCCAGGGTCGACGGGATTGGCCGTACTGTGGTCGCTGCCGTCGCCGAAGTCCCAGTCCCATGTCACGTCGCCGTACGAAAGCTCCTGACCGTCGACGTAGGCAACCGCCTCGAACTTGATCCCGCTCCCGAGTTCTGCCGCATAGGGGTCGGTGTCTGGCA
>CAYWBK010000290.1:0-8087 GCA_964455745.1 uncultured Armatimonadia bacterium | reverse complement strand
GTGGCGCAAAGGCACTTCATCCAGGGCGTGACGCTGACGGGGATGAAAGGGTAGACTACATAGGGAAGTAGTCGTTGGCGCAATGGCGCAGGCCCGTACAGGAGCATCGTTTTTACGCACCACGCCAAGCCCTGGAGTGTCGCGAGCCGTGCAGAGCGCGGCTACGGACGGGGACCTTAGAGCGGGTGGCTGCCAGGACGGCGCGGGGTCCCCGTCACGGCCTCGTTCCATCCCGCTTCCGGGCCGGAACGAGGCCGCGACACCCCGCGCCTTGACCGTTGACAGTGCCACATCCCAAAACGATGCTCCTGCAGTCCCGTGTTGACGGTGCGGTCGTGGCGGGTGATAATGGTCGCAATAAGGGAGCCAAGAATGGGTGGTGTGATATGGCAAGCAGGCTGTCGGTTCCGACAGAGGACACCTACGTCACGAGCCGGGCGCGCTTGATGAAGTCCCGGTGGGAGAAGCGCTTGGGCCGCGCCCTTGAGGTCCAGACGCAGCGGCTGATGCCTGACCGAGATGGGGCACGTTATCGGGCAGACCTCGTCCTACAGGACCCCAAGGACGGGCTCCCACTGGTGCTGTTCGAGGTCAAGACCCCCGGCAAGACTGGGGAGCAAGCGGAATGCAACTTGAGGCGGCTGCTGGACAGCACGCGCCTCATGGAGCGTCTGGGGAGAACGCCCCCGGAAGTTGTGCTTCTAATCGCCAACGGGGAGAAAGCGGAGGGGGACCGGATCAGGAAGGCACTGCGACCGGGCAACGTGCGGGTGGAGGTTGTGTAGGATGCCGACGGCGCTGGACAGCTTCCGTAGCGAGCTTAATCGCATAGACCAGTTCAGCGATCGTGCGAAACTGGTTGCAGACATGCTCGAGCAGGAGGCCGTCGACACAGAAAGTGGCGCCATGGCGGCCCGCGCCAAGGCCGATGCCCCTGGGGCTTCGCCGGACGAAGCGGACTTCGAACGCTTACAGGCCGATGAACAGGAGGCTGAGGCGGAAAAGACCCGGCAAGCCAAGCTGGAGTGGAGGAAGGATGTGGACAGGGTGTACGTCCTGCGGCTTGTCACCGCATTTGAGGTCTTCCTGCGGGAGTTCGTCATTGAGAAAGCATCCGACGATCAGGCATCGGTCCAGCGTTTCCTCCAGAACCGCGTCGGCCTCCATCTCGGCATGCCTCTCGAACTGGGCGCCGCGGATGACCAGCCTGATCGCATCGCTGCCTGCGTCGATGCAACCTGTGAGACATTCTCCAACCTGGACCAGGCGAGCGGCTACTTCCGCCAGTGGTTCGGCACCGGCTTCTTGGACCAGGAGCTGCTCGCGTCTCCCCTCGCTGACAAGCCTGCCAAAGACAAAGCCATCGCGGACGTACGCATTCTTCTCCAGCTCAGGCACATCCTGGTGCATAAGTCGGGCATTCCGAACGCCAAGTACCACGGGGCTCTGACGGGTGACCAGTGTTGCGCGCGCCTCGACCCCAGCGCCTATGATGCTCCCTCTCGGGCGAAGCCCCCAGATGCGATCTTATCGTCGCCCGCTAAGTACGCGGGCAACAACACGAAGAAAGACGATCTGTACCAGTCGCTACTGAACTTGGCAGAGCACATCGATGGCGCTTACCCCTTCACCTAAGTCCTTCCGCAATGAAGACCGCGTCCGCGACATACTTAGGCAACGAGGCGAGCACCCCGGCCTGGGCCACATCTTCTCAGCGATGGAAGGGTGCATCTCGTTTGTCTATTGGCACAACAAGCAGACCGGCAAGATAACGCTGCGCAGCAAAGATGCCCAGTGAGGCAATGGAAGAAGTCGCTGCGTCGTCTGTAAGAGCGGTCTCCAGACCGCGATTGCCGTTAATACGCCGTCATAAAGACATACTTTCGTATTTATAGACGTTATTTTGACACTATATGGGGCGTTGTCGCACTCTGGAGAGCGCTCCTACAGGCTTTTGAAATCGCCTCAATAGACGATGCGAGCCAGATGAAAGGAGGTGTCGAGACTCGTGATCGAATTGACCGTCAATGGCGTCAGACACCATGTCGATGTCGATCCGAAGCGCGCGTTGTTGAGCGTCCTGCGCGAGGACCTCGACCTCACCGGCACGAAGTACGGGTGCGGTGAGGGCGCGTGTGGGGCCTGCACGGTGCTGGTGGACGGCAAGGCCACCCTCTCGTGCCAGACAGAAGTTGGGAGTGTGGCGGGGAAGCAGATCACGACCATCGAGGGACTGGAGAAGGACGGCCATCTACACCCGGTGCAGCAGGCGTTCCTGGAACTGGAGGCGATGCAGTGCGGGTACTGCACCCCCGGCATGATCCTGGCCGGGGTTGCTTTGCTTGCGCGGAACCCCAGCCCGACCGCCGAGCAGGTCAGTGAGGCGCTGAACGGGCACATCTGCCGGTGCGGGGCCTACCAGCCTGTCATCGCCGCGGTTCAGCGCGCAGGTGAGATGATGAGAGGAGGCGCGCGATGACCGAGCGGACGCTTGCCGAGATTGTTGAAGATCATGGCATCAGCCCTGAGATGCTCTCCGGGCCGATGATGAGCCGGCGCAGTTTCGTGGGGGCGCTCGGCGGCGGCATTGTCGTGCTCCTGACCGTTCCGGGGCTGGCGCTGGAAGCCGAGGCCCAGCCGAGATCGGGGCGTCGGGGCCGCGGCGCCGGCCGTGAAGTGCCCGACCGCATCGCCGGCTGGCTGCATATCGATGAGCACGGCGCGGTGACGGCGTATGCCGGGAAGGTCGAACTGGGGCAAAATGTGCGGACCTCGATGGCGATGGTGGTGGCCGAGGAATTGCGGCTCGCGCCGGCGCAGGTGACAGTCGTATTGGCGGATACCGCGCTGTGTCCGTTCGATGCGGGCACTTTCGGCAGCCGAAGCACGCCGGTCACCGTGCCCCCGATGCGCCAGGCCGCTGCGGCGGCGCGCGAATTGCTGCTGGACCTGGCCGCTACGCAATTGAGCGCGGACCGGGCTACATTGAAGATCGCCGAGGGCAAGGTCACCGACCCCGCAACGGGTCGGTCGCTTGGGTTCGGAGGGCTGACGAAAGGGCAGGAGTTGGCCCAGGTCATCCCTGCCAATGTGCAGGCCACCCCGCCGGCACAGTGGAAGGTCGTCGGCCAGCCGGCGCATAAAGTCGATGCGCGTGACATCGTGACCGGGCGGAAGAAGTACGCCTCGGACTTCAGGCAGCCGGGGATGCTGCACGGGAAGGTACTTCGCCCGGCGGCGCTCCACACGGAGCTGACAGCGGTCGACACGAGCGGGGCCGAGGTCCTGCCGGGCGTGGTTGTGTGCCGGCAGCCGGGATTCGTGGGTGTCGCCGCACCGACGCAGGAGGGGGCGGAGAAGGCCCTGCGGGCGATCAAAGCGCAGTGGGACCACACGCCCCAAATCTCGCAGGCGGAGCTTTTCGAGCATCTGCGCAAGACCGCCGGTCAGCCATCCGGCGGCAGCGCATCCCGCGGGGCAGTTGAGACGGCTATGGCCGGGGCGGCGGTGACGCTCAAGCAGACCTATACCGTCGCCTATGTCGCGCATTCGGCCATCGAGCCGCGGTCGGCCGTCGCGGAATGGAACGGGGACAACCTGGAGGTCTGGTGTGCCACTCAGTCGCCTTTCGGGGTTCGGGGCGAGTTGGCGCAGACCTTCGGTATCCCCGAAAGTCGCGTCCATGTGATCGGGCTGGACACGGGCGTTGGATACGGCGGCAAGACGCGCTGCCTCGCGGCTGTCGAGGCGGCACGACTCGCGAAGGTGGCCGGCAAGCCGGTGCAGGTGGCGTGGACGCGGCAGGAGGAGCAGGCCTGGAATCATTACCGACCGGCCGGCATCATCGACATCGCGAGCGGGGCGGCAAGCGACGGGGCGCTGGTGGCGTGGGAGTATGATAACTACAACGCCGGCCCCTCGGCGATGGGCACGCCCTACGATGTCCCGCACCAGGCCATCGAGTTACACCAGTGCGAGTACCCCCTGCCGCAAGGGGCGTATCGCGCGCTGGCTGCGCCCGTGAACACCTGGGCGCGCGAGACCCACATGGACGAACTGGCCTACGCTGTGAAGATGGACCCGGTCACCTTTCGCCTGCGGAACGCCACTGATCCGCGTCTGCGAGCCGTCCTCAAGACCGCCGCCGCGCGGTTCGGCTGGCGGGACAAGCCCGGCCCGGGGCGTGGACTGGGCATCGCGGCAGGCACCGAAAAGGGGAGCTACATCGCGACCTGCGCGCAGGTGCGCGTCGATGCCGACGGCAAAGTCAAGGTAGAGCGACTGCTCAGCGCCTTCGAGCCGGGCGCGATCATCAACCCGCTGCACATGCGCGCTCAGGTCGAGGGCGGGGCGGCGATGGCGCTCGGAGCGGCGTTGTTCGAGGCGGTGAAGTTCGAGGACGGGCGCATTCTCAACGCGGCTTTCACGCAGTATCGGGTGCCGCGCTTCAGCGACATGCCCGAGATTGAAAGCGTGCTGATCGACCGCAGAGACCTGCCCTCTGCAGGCGGCGGCGAGACGCCCACCTGCGCGGTCGGGGCGGCGGTCGGCAATGCGATCTTCAGCGCGACGGGAGTCCGCCTGCGGTCGCTGCCGTTGGCGCCGAACGGGAGGGTGAAGTAGAGGGGGACGGCGCCTCACCCCCGGCCCCCATAAGCGCTAAGTTAGGCCGCGCGGGCCGTGTGGAGGGGCCGGACTACGAGCGCAGCGAAGTATCCGGCCCTGCCGTTCACCCGCGGGACGGCTGGGGCCGGATACTTCGACCGCCGATACGACTGGCGCTCTCGTAGTCCGGCCCCTCCTTGGACGGCGTCTGGCCCTAACTCAGCGCCTATGCCCCCGGCCCTCTCCTGACCGCGCGTTGCGCGTCCAGGAGAGGGAGGAACGGCAACGGCGACGACAACGGCAAGATCCCTTCCCCGTCTGCGGGAGGGCCGGGGTGGGGCGGTCGTGCCTGAGGCTATCGCGGCAATCCTGTCGCGGATGCGCGTGCCGAACGGCCCTCCCCGACAGGATTGTCGGGGCCACTGATTGGGGCGGGCCAGGAAGATGAAGCCGCCCCTACCCCATCCCCCGCTCCTGCAGTATCTTCTCTACCGCCCCAATCAGCTCGGCGCGCGTGAACGGCTTGCGAACGTACCCTGCCGCTCCCATCGCCATCGCTTCGCGCTCCATCTGCTCTCCAACGACACCTGTAACCACCAGGACGGGCACAGGGTCGTCGAGCGTGCTGGCGAAAGTGAGCACCTCCTGCCCGCCGCCACCGGGCATCAGGAGATCGGTGACGACCAGGTCGAAACGACACGCCGTCAATGATGCGATGGCCGCGCGAGTGTCGGACACGCACGTCGCCTCATGTCCGCTCGCGGTCAGGACCGTCTGGATGAGACTCGCCATGACCCCGACATCCTCGACGACCAGCACCTGAACGCTGCAGCAACGGCTCTGCGGAGGCGCTCCCGCGCATTCAGGGGACGCGAGTTCGGCGGCGTCTTCCTCATAGACCGGCAGCGCCACCTCAAACGTCGTGCCCACGCCGACTTCACTTCGGACCTCGATCATCCCGCCATGCGCGGTCACGATGCCGTGTGACACGGACAGCCCCAGGCCCGTGCCCGGCGTGTCGCTGTCGCCCAGCCTGCCCTTGGTGGTGAAGAAGGGCTCGAAGATCCGGCGCAGATGCTCCGGGGTGATCCCGGTGCCCGTGTCCGATATCTGAATGACAACGTTGCCCGACCCCGACCCCGTCTGAACGTACCTCGTGCTGACCGACAGGTCGCCCCCGCGCGGCATGGCGTGACACGCGTTGATGATGAGGTTCAGAAACACCTGCCCTAGCTGTTTCGGGTCGCCGTAAACCCTCCGTCCCGCCGCCTGGTGGTCCCGGGTCACGACCACTCCGCTGTTCTCGACCTGGCGTCCTGCGAGGTTCAGAGCGGAGTCGATGACCTCCTCGATTTGCACGGGGTATCGGCTTGGCGCGCCGGGACGAGCAAAGAGCGACATATCCCGGCAAATGCCGCTGCCCTGCTCTGCCGCCTCCATGACCACGGCCACAAGCGTTTCATATTGCTCGACGTCTCTGGTCTCTCCGGCCAACTCCGCCTGGAGCAGCATGACGGCCAGGAGGTTGTTGAACTCGTGAGCGACACCCGCCGAAAGCTGCCCGACAGCCGCCAGCCGCTCCGCATCTTCGGCCCTGCGGCGGTCGGTCACGTCTACCCCGATGCTCCACGACGACCATCCGGGTATGGGCACCTGCTCGGAGATGTCCGACCATGCGATTGTGCGCACGGTCCCGTCTTTGCAGGTGACATCCCATTCCCAGCCGCGATAGTGGTGCCCCCTCTCCTGTAGGTCTCTGACCCGAATCTCGCGGTAACCGGGGTCGGGGTACAGAAGCTCGTTCGACCTGGGGTTGCCGAGAATCTCCTCAGCGGAATACCCGGTCACTCTCTCGCACTCGCGGTTCCACGCCACCCGATCGGCATGGTCGCGTCCGAACGCGGTGACCATCACCGGCATGTTCTCGACCACCGCCCGCATTTGCGCTTCGCTCTCTCGCAGCGCGGCCTCCACCCGTTTGCTTTGGGTAATATCGTGAAAAATGGCCACCCCTGCGATGACGTATCCGTCCTGGTCGTGGACCGGCCCGGCGTTGCAGCTCACCACGGCGCTGGAACCATCCAATCGCGTGATATTGATCTCCGCGTGGCGAACCATCTCGCCGGTGAGAAGAGTGCGGGTCAGCGGCCACTCCTCCGGGCGCAGCTCATGGCCGCTCGCGTGCCCGGAACCCAATCGCAACCCGTGCCAGGTGACCGCCGCCCGCCCCGGATCGCCACCCCAAATGGCTTCCATCTGCCGATTCTGGAGAATTAGCCTGCCTGAGGGCGCTTCTGCGACGATCAGGCCCGCCGGCATCTGGGCCACAATGGCGTCCAACAGGCGGCGTTCCTGGTCCAGTTGCTGGAGCAGCGCTTCACGTTCGGTGACGTCATGCCAGATGGCGACAGAGCCCGCCGAGCGCCCACCCACGACCAAAGGCGATGCGGAGATCAGGACGCGCGTCTTTCTGCTCTCCGAACTGACGAAGGTGTACGGCTCGCCGGCAATTCGTTCGCCCTGTATGGCGCGGACCCCCGGCAAGCCGTCTACGTCAACGAAGCTGCCGGCCTCATCGCGTAGTCCCAGTCGGCTGGCGAGCGAAGCAGCGTCCATTCCAGTCGGGTCGAAGCCGCAGACCGCAGCAGCGGCCGTGTTCGCGCGCGCGATCACGCCCTCCTGGCCGAACACGACCACCCCTTCGTTCATCGATCCGATGACCGCGTCCAGTTCCTCGGCCCGGCGCTCCGCCTCGTCCCGTACCTGAATATGCCGCAGTCCCAGAGAGGCCAAAGCTGCCAACTGCGTGATGGCAGCTTCGTCCTCCTCGGTGAAGTCGGCGTCGCCCGCCTTGTCGCTCAGCAAGATCAGCCCCGACGCCGCACCATATCCCCCGTGTGCGATCGTCGCCCCCAAAAGACCCCTCAACGGCGCGTGCCCCTCAGGCAGGCCCCACCAGCGCGGGTGAGCCTCAAGCTCCTCCTGGGTGAGCCGGAGGGACGTCTGCGTCTCCAGGAGTTCGGTATAAACGCCGCCGCGCGCCATGTCGAAGACCTCAAACTGCAGACACGGAGGCATGCCCTCGGCTCGCGACGATGAACCGATGCGATAGGTCCCGTCCTCGAAGCTCTGGCCCGACGTAGCCAGCTTCGCGCCGGTCAGTTCGCGGGCGCCATCGACCACGACCTGGTACACCCCGGAGGCGGTGTGCTCGGCGAGCAGCCTCTGCGATATCTCCAGCAGTTTCGCCTGGCGCTGCAGGTGCTGCTCTCGCCGATGCTCGGCTTCCACCTCGGCGGTCACGTCGCGAATTGTGTTCATCGTCATGATGATCCGGCCGTCGGCGTCGCGGATGCTTGAATAGCTGAACACGCCGATCCAGGTGAGGCCGGTGTCGGTGCGACGCCAGCGCAGGGTCGCCTCGTCGTTCGGCTCGCCGCGCAAGGCCCGAGCCAATGGGAAGTCCTCGGGCGGCACCGGCG
>CAYWBK010000289.1:0-8175 GCA_964455745.1 uncultured Armatimonadia bacterium | reverse complement strand
TGGGCTGCAACGACCTGAGGACGATATCATACCACTGCTACGGTTGTACTACTAGCCGCTTGGGCGCACTCACTCTGCACCACCTGCTAAAGGGCTCCCACGTGCAGATGCTCTTTCTTAGCCGGGGTCCCGGTGGGGAGATCGGGGCCGGTCACCAAGAGGACGAGGGCGCCTACCTCGGGATCATGGACGCCGTTGTCAAGGCCGGAGTGCCCCACGTTCTGGCCCGCCGCTGGGACCCCAGGCCCGAGAGTGCAATGCTGTTGCCAAGGCGTTCTACACCCACTTGCTGAAGGATCAGTCGCCGGCGCGGGCAGTCTACCATGCCAGGCGGACAATCCACGTCCGCGACCCCAACGATGACGCCTGGGCCTCAGCGATCCTGGTGTCTCAGACGCTCTGAGACTCGTCTCAACACTCGCAAGGGGCGAAGATGGCTGGGCGGCATGGGCGACAGTCACACGAGTACCAGACCTGGGAGGAGATAACATGACCGAGCAAGGACCAGAGGCCGCACGGGTTTGTATCCATGTGGAGGACCACACCGGCAACAAGCAGCGAGATGCGCGGATTCGATCCGATGCGCCTGTCAGCCAGTTGATGCCCGCGCTGCTCGCCGCGATGAAACTGCCGGTGACCGATCCCAGCGGGCGTCCGGTCACATATCACCTGGCGTTCGGTGGCCGTCAGCTTCAGGAGGAGGACACCCTGGAGAGCGCGGAGGTCGTCGAGGGCGCCACGATCACCATTGTCCCGGAGATGACCGCGGGAAGCGAGGACGCGGCTGATGACGCGAGTCGATGATCAACACGCGTTAGTTGTCGCGGGGCGACTATCCCGCCGGCATGCACGGCGCATGCCGCCGAAGCTGCGGTCACTGTTAGGCGCATCCGCGGGCCTGACGTGCGACATCGCGCCCGAAGTGTGGTCCACCATCGGGGAATGTGCTCGTGCGAGACCCGATGCCGAAGTCGCCGGCCTCATCCTTGGAGAGGTGTACCAAGATCAGGCGGCCTACTTGGTCCGCGCGACGGGCGTCCTCCCGGCGCGCCATACGAGTGCGGGCCCATGCTCGGTCACTTTCACGGAAGACACTTGGTCTGACCTTATCGCTCAGGCCTTGCGGTGTCGTCCCCATAGGACCGTGGGATGGTACCACTCACACCCTGGTCTTGGAGTCTTTCTGTCAGAACAGGACAGGTTCATCCACAAGAGCTTTTTCGGCGATGAGCCCTGGTACATCGCCGTTGTCTTCGACCCGGCATCCGGCGAACGGGGCGTCTTCGTGTGGGCAGGCGAGGACATCGTCTCCTACACGTGCTCGTCGGCCAACTTGCCAACGCTTGAGAGGGGTCACCCGCGATGAAGTACGTTACGCTGCGTATCCAAACCGAGGAAAGGGGCACCCTGTACGAGAAGGACGTGCCGGTTCGCAACGCCTTCGAGGCGTTCATTCGCAACGGGGTCACGAGCCTTGTCCAGGAAGGCACCATCCACGCGGGAGAGCACTACTCGGCGATTGTGACCCCGCGGTACGCCAACTACTTTCGGCCCGCACCCCTCGTCACGGTTGATCCGGACAGGGCCGCTGAGGCCTCCGACTGGATTGAGATGCGTTTCGACGATCCCGTACAGCCTGACGCGCCTGTCCGCTTCTTCACTGTTGAGTTGCGGGTGCGCGAGACGAACCTTATCTACCGTCGCGACTTCCAGACGCTGGAAGTGGGCCGCTTCTACGTCGGCTATGGGATCGAGCAAGCGCTGATTGGGCTGGGCCTGCTCAGACCGGGCGACTACTACTCGCCCTGCTTTCTGGCGCGCGACGATGACCTGGCGCAGTTTGACAGAGAGCGGATCCCGGCCCTCGAAGAAACCGCCAGTTCCCTCGTCGAGCTAGCACCGGACGAACCACTGCCTCACGTGTTTCCTCCGAGAGACCCAGCCACGTACGGCGAGGTCGAAGTCGTCGGAGAGGTCTCCGAGGACGACGTGTGTGTTTACGTGAAGCGCGATACCATAGAACGCATCGCGGCCGAAGCGAGGGGCTCAGCCGACGTCGAACGCGGCGGTATCCTGGTCGGCGATGTATACGAGAATACAACTGGCGGGCGGCGAATCGTTGAGATCAACGATTTCATCGTCAGTGAGCATACCGCCGCCAGCGTCACCGAGTTGCGGACCTCATTCGAGACCTGGAAGACCCAGACCGCCCTGATGCGGGAGCGTTTTCCCGACAGGCGGGTAGTGGGCTGGTTCCACACGCATCTGGTCGAAATCGAAGTCTACACCGACGACGCGCGGGACAAGACCGAGGCCACACCGCTGTTCTTCTCTCAAGATGATGTCTTTATGCACAAGCAGTTCTTCCCCGAGGAGTGGTACGTGGCCCTGGTCCTAGACCTGCAGGGCAGCGGGCTGTTCTTTCAGTGGAAGAATGCGGACATCGTTTGCTGCGGAGGATACCGCGTGTTTGAGGGCATGAATATCGCCGGCTAGAAGGAGCCCGGACCCGCAATGCAGACCCCAAACATGATCGATGAACTGGCGATAGTCATGCGCATCCTCAAAGACGGCAAGGCCTCCCCGCTTGTGCTGCTTCTCGGCTCCGATGCTGGGGCGATCCCGATCGACGAGCTTCAGAATGACTATATGCTGCAGAATGGAGGAGCACATTCGGAGGGATTCGCCGCGATGGACGCGGAGACGCGTGCCGCCGAATTCCGACGGACATGGAGCCGCTGCCCATCTGATGTTCGCAGAGCTTATCTCCCGGATGCCCTCAGTCGTGTGGCGGTTCCCCATGGTCGGCGTATCGCGGGCCTCCAGGAGGGCTACAGCGCCCTTGCCGAGTTGGTCGAGCTTGGCTACTTCAGCGTCATCTTCACTGCTGATGTTAGCACCCTCCTGGAGGATGCACTTGCCGGGGTCGGTCTCCGGCGTCGTGCGTCGCAAGTCTTCGTGAACGGCCGGGACGCCGTCATTGCTGTCGACGAGGGCCTTCGCTCGCTTGACGGCCACGTAAAGGTCGTCAAGCTCCACGGCGACGGCGCCCTGCGCATACTCCCTCTCGGCGCGCAGGACGTGTTTGACGTTGGACAGGACGTGCAGGCGTTCGTGAAGGGCTATCTCGCACGGCCACTACTGGTCGTCGGCCATAGGGCCCAAGACACAGATGTGAGCCGCTGCATTCCGTCTGCAAACGACGGCCTGTACTACGTGTGCGAGGCGGCCCCAGCTCCGGGCACCCTCATCATGGACGCGATCGGGCAGCTCGAAGATCGGGTACTCTCAGGGGAAGCCGGCGGATTCACCCCTTTCTTCACTGCGCTCCGCCGCAAGCTGCTCGGGAGTGCGTCCACGGGTGGGGCGGCCCCCGAAGCTGCAGACGCCGTGGACGCGCCCGCCACAGCCGTCGACAGTGGCCCTGCCGTCGCAAACCCGGTCGAATGGATCAGCGACTTGGTGGAGTTCGGCCCCACCGCTCCCGCCGCGGCCGAGGATCTGTTAGCAGTCGTGGGCAGCACGAACATCATCTTCCGTTGCGACCCCCGAGATGGCCTGTCATTCCGCATCGAGGGCAGGCTGACGGTCGACGGAGGACGGTCAGTGTCAGTGGACTTTGGAGTGGATGCCCAGAACCAACACATGCAGAACCTCGCCCGTAACATCCTGATGTACCATGAGAATGGCGACGAAGAGGGCCGGAAAAGCTGGCGACTGGAAGCCAGTATCACTGGCAAACGGCTCTACAACGACCTTCTGAAGCCAAACTCCGACCTGATGCACTGGCTGGGGCGGGCCGAAGCGGCCGCGGGCAGCGAAGAGGATCTAGGCCTGTGCTTTGGCGGGCCGCGAGAGCATCTGGGCATGCCGTATGAACTGCTGAGAGACGAAGTTGGCCCCCTCGCGCTCCGACATCCCATATGCAGACAAGTGACGGGCGTGGCCAATGCCAAGACGTTTTCCGGGCTTCTCTCTGAGCTGCGCAGATCCGGCGATCCGCTGCGAGTGCTGCTGATTGCCTCGGACACGGGTGGCATTCAGGCTGACGAGGAGGTGGCCGCGCTCCAGGCCAGCATCGATGCCAAAACGCGCGAACTGAGAATACGAGCCAAGATCACTCCTGTCTTCACGGATGATGCGTCGCTCGGATACGTGACCGAGCTGCTTAGGAACGAGCGCTTCCACATAGTGCACTTCGCGGGTCACGCCCAGTTCGACCCTACAGCACCCGAAAGCAGTAGCCTTCTCTTCTGGGAGCGGCAGAACCGCCAAGGCGAAGTCAAGCACCTTACGGGGCTCCAGCTCCGCCATTGCCTGGACGCTTCACCGCCGCTGATGCTGTACGTTAGCTCATGCAGCGGAGCCACGGTCGGGGGCGGACATCTCCTTGATCAGAACGACTACCTGGGCATCATGGATGCGGCTGTCCAGGCCGGAGTTCCAGTTGTCTTCGGCTATCGCTGGTACGTCACCGACGCGGGCGCGCGGAGATTCGCATGTCTCTTCTACGAGTCGCTGTTTACCACTCAGTCCCCTACCCGGGCGGTCCTGCACGCACGGAAGACCATGTACTGCGACTACCCCAATGACGAGACCTGGACCTCCCCGGTCCTTGTTGTGCAGAAGCTGTAGCTCACTTCAGGAGGGATGACGATGGCTGAGGACAGACAGGCCGAGGAGATCGAGATGATGGAAGTGATCGCCATGCAGGACGGGGGATCGCCTGTCCGGGCCCGTGAACCGATGCGCGGGGTCGCCGACACGGTTGGTCGGCTGCAGCCTTCCCGGGTGCCGCTCGACGCCCTCGCGGAGAACACTCGCCGGTTCCTGCGGCAGATGGCAGGGGTACTCGCCGAGGCTCCTACTGACATCGCGGGCTTCGATCTGGAGGCGGTGGAACTCACGGCCGGCGTCACCGCGGCCGGCAAGCTCACCCTCTGGGGCGCCGTAGGGGCCGAGGGTGGCGTCAGCGGGGGGCTGAAGTTCGTACTCAAGAGGCGAACGGACGATTCCCAGGGGGATGTTCCCACATGAGGCAGGTGGTCAGTCCTCTGTGGGAATACGACGCGGGCACCAAGGCGATCTCAGTCGCTATGATCGCCAGTGCTGAATACGTCGTGGTCGGGAGCGGCGACGGCAACGTCCATTTCGTGGGACGCGATGGCACAGTGCAGTGGCGCTACAAGGTTGTCGAAGGCGAGGTATTCCGGCTGGCGCTTTCGGCCGACGCTGAGTACATCGCCATAGGGACTCTGAAAGGCAACTACATCACGCTCATCGATCGCGAAGGGTGTCTGGTCTGGCAGCAGCACGTCGAGGCCCAGACATGGGCCGGCGCCGCCATCACAGAAGACGGCAGTCTGGTATGCGGCGCAGCAGATGACGGCATCGTGCGCATGTGGGACGGTTCGGGACACTTGCTGTGGCAGTTCCGTGCTGGGCATGACATGGTCCGTCGCCTGTCGATGGCCGCGGACGGGTCGTATGTAGCCTTTGGGGCGGACGATGGGTGTATATATCTGCTGGACAGAGCCGGAGAACTCAGATGGAAACACGCGACGGGTGCTTCAGTATGGGTCGGGGCCTGCATCACACCGGATGGCGAGTACGTCCTGGCTGGGTCCGACGACAGGGAAGTCTACTTGCTGCATCGGGACGGTCGGCTCCTGTGGCATCGCGAGGTCGGTGACGTCACGAGCATCGCCATCGCGCCAGACGGACAGCACGTGGCGGCAGGCACCACTGACGGTGTAGTGTGCCTGATGGACGCCTCGGGCAACCTGATATGGAAACACGAGGCGGGCGCTGCGGTATATGGACTAGCTCTCTCCGCGGATGGGCGGTTCGTGCTGGTCGGGTCGAACGACTGCTGCGGCTACCTGCTGGACGCCGAGGGCAACCTGCTGCACACGCTCCACTCGGAGGCGGGGATCTACGGCGCAGACATTTCGCCCCGGGGGCGGTTCTGCGCCCTTGCGTGCCGGGACGGTCACATCCATATGCTCGAGAACGGGTTCGCGCCGGAGGAGAGCGCGTCACCAGACTCCCCTGCTCGTCCGCGCCGGGTAGTCGAACGCGTGCGCCGATCCTACGCCGAGAACCCGTTCTCCGGCTTGTGTAGCTGGTTCGAGGAGTTCGATCATCACCTGTCGCGTGGCGACATCGATGTGTGCGAATACCTCCTCGCTGAGGTCCGTGACCAGGGCTACCCCTTGTTGGCCGCGGAACATCGGTATGTGGACAGTCGAGAGGGAGCCTTGTGGTTGCGTCGAGGAGTGCTGCATCACCTGGCAGGGCGGTTCGACGAGGCTGGGAACTGCTACCAGCGGAGCCTTGAGATTCAGAATGGCGTGGGCTGCCGGGCATGTGCGGAGCAGGTTCGGTTCGTCCTCGGCATACTCGGGGCAGACAAGGCAAGCGGTGCCCCCGACCACTGGCTGGACGCCATGGGGCACGAACTGGTGATGCTCGGGGATGGGGAGATGCTACTGCGCAGCCGCTTGGTCACCGCCGACCCCATTGAGCGGCGTACCATCATGCTCGCGGCTCTCGGAGCCGGTCAGACCGGTCCTCCGGCGGACGGCCTTCGGGCCAGCGATGTAGAGACCCGCATGGTGGCTGCGGCCGCACTGGCGCGGTTCACCGAAGTGGACGCGGCCGCCTCACTCCTGGCCGGCCTGCAGGACGATCACTGGTTCGTGCGATGGCGGTGTGCTGAAGCCATCGGGCAGTTGGCGGAGCCGGAGCCCCGTGTCGCCGCGGCCCTGATCGAGGCCCTCGCCTGCGAGATCGATCCCGAAGCTCGCAGGGCGATGGCTGCCGCTCTGGGCTCGACGGCGAGTCGCGAAGCCGGGCCTGCCCTCATCCAAGCCCTCGGTGATGCTGATGCTGACGTGCGGGCAGCGGCCGCGGCGTCTCTCGCCGAGGTCGGAACCCGTCTGGCGCTGCCAGGCCTGCGGAAAGCGAGTGCGGGGCAGGGCATCCTCGCACGCGATGTCCGTGATGCGACCCGGAAGGCCATCGCGGCCATCGAGGCGCGCCATCCCCTTCTTCCTGTGACACGAGGACTCGCAACCTATCGAAGAGTCGCTGGCCAGCAAGCCCTGCAGCCCGCCGATAGGTTCTCGCCTGTCGATCGGGTCATCTGCTTTGCGGCCGTTTGGCATGCGCGCTCCGACGCGCGGTACCGGGTCGAGTGTACTGACGCCGTGGGTGACGTGGTTGCGGCGCAGACGGGGAGCCATCGAAAACTGGCCGCACGGGCGGATCGCCTGCTGGCCCCCCAACGCGGCGGGGCGAGGGACACGCAGTCGGACGTCGTCGAGTGGCTGGATGCTACGCAGATCACCGTCGGGGCGCGTGTACGATGCACCCGCAGTGGAGCCAGCGCTAGCGAAGGCTTGTGCGTCGGGGATACGGGAACCGTGCGCTCAACAGGCTTGGGGAACCCGCCGATCGGGGTCGAGTGGGATCGGGACGTCGGCGGGCACGACGGTTCGCGCCACTTCGCCTGCGCGGACGGTCGCGGCTGGTACGTCGAGGCAGACGAGGTCGAGGTCATTGGCCCGTCACCCCGCGCTGGTACCGATGGCGTAGACTGGATCAGTGTGGTGCTCCGACCGCCAGGCGGCCGCTGGGCGGAGGGCACATACGCGGTGTCGCTATCGGTATATGACGGTGAGCTTGGGATCTACGAGGAGAGCGCCGCGGCTGCCTTTGGGGTCACGAGTGACGGACAGGCACCCGTTGCGCCCTGACGGCGCTCACGCCAACTGACCTGCTGGTCGGCGTCCACCGGTCTGGGGGCATGGAGACGCTGGCGCTGCTGCCCGCAGGCCGTGATGAGTGGTGCCACACCATAGCCTGTCCCCGCCGCTCCTGGGTGACGGCGAACGCCAATGCGATATTCTACCTCTATTCATGAAAAGGTCATCTTTAGAGAGGCGAAGGCAAGACCCAGAAAGGGTTCTGTGAGCCCAGCTACGGTCTTGATTTCGCAGGGCGCTCGGTGAGATATGCGACAGCCGAACTGACTGGGCCGTAGGCCGTACTCCCCTGCGCGCACAACTTGCCTCCTCGGACATCGGTCTTCGCATTGACTACCTTTGGGGATTAGTACGTTTTCCGTTCAGAACGCGCAGGAATCTACGCTGGTACGATCTCGGCAAGGGT
>CAYWBK010000288.1:0-8203 GCA_964455745.1 uncultured Armatimonadia bacterium | reverse complement strand
GCCCGGCTGGGGCGACACCGACTTCGTGCCGATTATGCAGGCGCTCCTGGACATCAACTACCGGCACTACTGCTCCATCGAGGTCTTCGATTTCGAGCTAGACCCCTACGAGCACGCGAAGGTCGGCCTGGAGACGCTGAAGTCGGCGCGGGAGGCGGCGGAGTGAGCACGGCGACCTCACCCCCCGCCCCCTCTCCACTAGGTGGAGAGGGGGAGACGTCAACGGCACGTCTTGCCCCCAGCCGTGAGACGTGCGCCGTTGCTGTTTCCCCCTCTCCACGAGTGGAGAGGGGCGTGGCCGCCGTAGGCGGCCGAGGGGGTGAGGTGCCGTCTGACCGGATCATCGCCGCCGATTGCCTCGAGGCCCTCGCCGGCTTGCCCGAGCGGTCCGTCGATCTCATCTTCGCCGACCCGCCCTACAATCTGCAGTTGAACAAGGATCTCCTCCGCCCGAATCTGACGAAGGTCGACGCGGTGAACGACGAGTGGGACCAGTTCGGTGAACAGGGGGAGAAGAGCTTCGCCGCCTACGACGAGTTCACGCGCGCGTGGCTGTCCGCCTGCCGCCGCGTGCTGAAGGATACCGGCACGATCTGGGTCATCGGCAGCTACCACAACATCTACCGCGTCGGCACGATCATGCTCGACCTGGGGTATTGGATCCTCAACGACATCGTGTGGGTGAAGAGTAACCCGATGCCCAACTTTCGGGGCGTGCGATTCACGAATGCGCATGAGACACTTCTGTGGGCGAAGAAGTCGGACTCGAAGAAGTCGACGTACACCTTCAACCACCACGCGATGAAGACGTTCAACGAGGGCAAACAGGCCCGCAGCGACTGGTACATCCCGATATGCCTCGGGCCGGAGCGCATCAAGGAGAACGGCAGCAAGGCGCATAGCACCCAGAAGCCCGAGGCGCTGCTGGAGCGCGTCATCGTCTCGTCCAGCAGCATCGGCGACGTGGTGCTCGACCCGTTCCTCGGTAGCGGCACGACGGCTGCGGTGGCGAAGCGCCTACGGCGGCACTGGATCGGTATCGAGCGCGAGGAGGCGTACATCAGGATCGCACAGAAGCGCATCGACGCGGTCGAGCCGTGGAGCGAAGAGCAACTCAGGCAGGCGGGTTACATTGAGCCGACGCCTCCGCCGCGCGTTCCCTTCAAGACTCTCATCGACCAGGGCCTCCTGAAGCCCGGTGACATTCTCACCCACACCCGTAACGGCGCGCAGGCGGTCGTGAACGCCGACGGGACGATCACGTCGGGTGAGTTCACCGGGTCGATCCACGGAGTGGGGAAGAGGGTTGCCGGCTTGCCCGCCTGCAACGGCTGGGAGCACTGGACGTATGTGGCAGAGACTGGCGAGCCGCGCCTTATCGACGAGTTGCGCGACCGTCTGCGAAGACCGGGTTCCTCAAGACCAGGCACTTCAGTGCCCGGTGCTTAACCTGTGGCGGCCTGTAGGGCCGCCAAGGCCAGCGCCGTTCACCCTCCCTCCACGATCCTTCCCGCGATGCACGCGTCCCGTCGTGGAAGGGAATCCTCTTCCTAACCGGGAAGCCCTTTCTGCCGTTCTCTGTTCTCTATTTTTCGCCGTTTGCCGTCCGTCATCTGCCGTCAGGAGGCCCTTCCCTTGTCCGCTTCATCGCTTCAAAGCACTGGAGTACCCTTCATCGACGAAATGCTCGGCGGGGGCCTTGAGCCGGGTACTCTCACCGTGGTCCACGGCACCACCGGGGTCGGCAAGACCCAACTGGGGCTTAGCTTTCTCAACGCCGGCCTGCAGGCCGAGGAGCAGCGCGGCGTGTTGGTCGATCTCACCACGCGCGGCGATTCGCAGCAGCACGCCGAGTACGCCCGGCGGCTGTTCGGCTGGGAGGTTGTTGACGGGAGCATCCCCAAGCAGTCCGTCTTCACCCCGCCGGAGCCGATGCCGAACCGTTTCACCGGACTCGACTACCAGGGCAAGCCCGTCACCCGCGCCAATTTGACGGATGAGGAGTGGCGCATCTGGAGCCAGCAGCTTGCGATCAAGATGGAGGAAGTCACCGCCTTCATGTACGCGCACTTCGCGCGCGGAACCAGGCGGGTAATGATTGACGGCATCGAGCCATCGAAGAGGGCCGAAGACTCGGTCCAGCTTCGGCTGATCGAATACATTTATCAGCAGATCCTGCGCACCGATAGCGACTGGGTCGCGCGCAGCCTATTCCGGGGCGAGTGGCAGAGGGTGAAGGACGCGGTGGAGCGGTGCGCGTACAATAAGGATGATGTCTGCACACTCGTTTTGCAGACCAGCAACGAGATCATGCTGACGGAGTTGATGTCGCGCGAGATCGTCGAGGGCGACCTGGGGACGAACGCGACGACGATCCTGCTTCTGGGCCGCTGGCCCGAGGGCGCGCACCTGGGCCGGGCGGCGTTCGTACTCAAGAATCGAGGCAAACGCGCCTCCGAGGATGTCGTGCCGTTCACGATCACGGAGGAAGGGCTGACCCCGTTGTAGAGAGCGGTGTTGGGAGGCGATAAACGGCGGCTAACCACAGAGACACAGAGGGGCACAGTAACGGCCCCCAAACGCCCCATCGCCGGACCTTGAGGCCGTTACCGTGCCCCTCTGTCTCTGTGGTTGAGCGCCGTCGCCGTCCCGCCGCTCCTCGGCTATTCGAATCTGAGGGCGTCGATCGGGTTGAGCTGCGCCGCCTTACGAGCCGGGTAGATCCCGAAGAAGATGCCCACTGCCGCAGACACGAGAACTGACAGCACTACCACGTGCGGCTGAATCAGCACGCTCCACTTCAAGAGCTTCCCGAGGGCCTCCGAGCCTCCGATCCCGAGGGCGACGCCGATGCCGCCGCCGATCGTCGCGATCGTGACTGCCTCGATCAGAAACTGCATCAGGATGTTGTGGCTCGTCGCTCCGACGGCCTTGCGGATACCGATCTCGCGCGTCCGCTCGGTCACCGACACGAGCATGATGTTCATGATGCCGATGCCGCCGACCATCAGCGACACGAGCGCGATGCCTCCGAGCAGCGAGGTCATCGTCGAAGAACTCTCAGCGCTGGCTGCTACGATCTGCGCCTGGCTGCGAACGTTGAAGTCGTCGTTGTCGGGGAAAGGAGGGCGCAGCTTGTGGCGCTCTCGCATGAGGTTGACAATCTCCTCGGTTGCGAGGTCCATGTCGCCCTCGGTCTTCGCCGACACATCGATCTCCGACAGGTACGTACGGTTGTATACACGGCGCATGGCCGTGCTGCAGGGGATGATGACAAGGTCGTCCTGGTCCTGCCCGAAGGCGCCAGCCCCCTTCTCCTTGAAGATGCCCACGACTTTGAAGTTGGTTTGGTTGATCTCGATATTCTGGCCGACGAGGTTCGTCTCCCGGTCGCCGGTCAAGTTCTCAACGGTGGTGCGTCCGATCACGGCCACGCGGGCGCGACCGTCCTCATCTTGCTGATTGAGGAATCGCCCTTCCTCGACCGGGTACTTCGCCACCGTCTCATACTCCGGCGTGGCGCCAATAACCGATGTGCCCGGCTCCGATTTGTCGCCGTATTTCAGATTGCCGTTGCCTCGGGACACCGAGGCCACCAGCGCAATCGTGTCAGGGAACTTGCTGGCGATGGCCTTCGAGTCGGCGGGAACGAGAGAAGTCACCGTCGTGCTGCCGCCGCCGCCGAAACGGATCTTCGCATTTCCTGTACGCACCGTGAGGAGGTTGGTGCCCATCGACTCGAACTGTTGCTTGATCCTGGCTGCCGCGCCCTGTCCGATGGCAACCATTGCGATGACCGCCCCAACGCCGATGATGATGCCGAGCATTGTCAGGATGGTGCGCATCTTGTTGCTGCGCAACGCCCGAAGTGCAATCTTCACGCTTTCCCAGATGTTCATAGATGAGATACCTCTGGCAAGGTGACCAGTATCCGAACCCCACTATTGACAGTGATGACTCATTTTCTGCCGTGTTTGTTCACTGGTGCTCGTGCTGAAAAGCCGGGGCAGATGCGACTGGAAGAACGCGATGCTTCAGGGCCTCCGCGCGGCGCTTCGAAGCGACGCTCTTGCGCCACAGCCGATCGCGCGGGACGCGGGCTCTGGAGTATGGTAGAATGCCGCGCCCCCCATGTACTCGAAGGGGCCAACGCCTGAACCACACTCCCCCATCTGTCGTCTGCGGTGAGATGGCCGCGAATACCGCTTCGGTTTCGAGTATCGCACTGCATGGAAAGTGAAAGGTGATCGAGACCCGTGAGAATGTTGCATGTGACCCAGTCGAGTGCTCCTCCCCGGACGTTCCCGTTGCATCGTCGTTGGCATCTAGTATTGAAAGCAGTGTTGGCCCTGGCGCAGATGCTGCTCGTCGCAACCCTCGCCTCCGCCGCCGACTGGCCTTGCTGGCGCGGGCCGGCCGGCAACGACACCACGACTGAGGCGTCGGGATGGCCTCGGCAGAACTGGCCGGGCGATCCCGTCTGGACAATGGAGGCGGGAGAGGGAGCCTCCTCTCCGATCGTAGCCGGGGGGCGAGTGTATGTGATGGGCTGGCGAAACGGCAGCGACAGCATCTACGCGCTCGACGCCGCAACCGGGAAGGAGCTGTGGCGGCAAAGCTACACCTGCCCGGAATATTCCCGGTTCCACCTGGGGGATGAAGAGTGGTACCACGGCATCTCATCCACGCCCTCATACGACGCTGCGACCGGCTACCTCTTTTCGCTGAGCCTGGACGGCGACCTCTGCTGCTGGAACGCCAAGGCCGGCGGGAAGAGCGTCTGGCGGATGAACCTGCACGATACCTACAAGGTGCCTCAGCGGCCGGACATCGGCGGAGGGCACGCGAACCACGGATACTCCACCGCGCCGATGGTCGTGGGCAACTGGCTCCTCGTCGAGGTGGGCGCGCCCGAGGGCAACCTCATGGCCTTCGACAAGCGCACCGGGCAAAGGCTTTGGGTCTCGGAGTGCAAGGACGCCACCGGCCAGACCGGCGGCGCGTCCCTGATGACCGTCAGCGGCATCCCCTGCGTCGCCGTGTTCACAATCAGCCATCTGGCGGTCGTGCGCCTGGATCGCGGGCATGAGGGCCAGACCCTGGCGGACTACCCCTTCGCGACCCAGAACGGCCAGAACACGGTGACACCGGCGGTCGCGGGCGACAAGGTGATCCTATCCAGCGGCCTGGACATGGAGAAGACGGTCTGCCTGCAGGTTACCACCGCCGGGATCACGAAGCTTTGGGAGGGGCGCGCGACGACCCGTGTCTGCGTTCCCATCGTGCACAAGGGGCGCATCTACATGGCCTACGAGTCGCTCAAGTGCGTGGACCTGGCGACGGGGAAGACGATGTGGACCGCCGGTTCGTTCGGGGAGGACGCCTCCTGCCTGCTGACGCGCGACGAGAAGCTCATCGTCTTCGGCAAGCGCAAACTCGCCCTCGTGGACATCGCCGGCGAGGCGGCTGACTCGTACCACGAACTGGCACTGAAGACGAACGTCGGCGCGGCGCACTCCTGGCCGCACGTGACCCTAGCCGAGGGGCGGCTGTTCGTCAAGGACGACACCGGCAAGCTGATGTGTTTCGTAGTGGGGAAGTGAGCGGGGGACGGAGCAACGGCTTCGACCACGAAGACGCGAAAGCGCGAAACAGCTACGGCCCAGCAGGCAACAACGCGAGCGCCGCAGTCGTTTCGTGCCCTCGTGTTTTCGTGGTCAGTCCTTTCCTTGGCCTCAGCCACGCCGGTTTACGGGCGTCCTTCTACTCTCATCCCACAGCCCGTTGATCGCCTCGACCGTCCTTCCACCATGTCCTTCCCGGCTTCCGGGCCGAATTCCACGTCGGCGATCTGTGCGCCGTAGCTCGCCCGCGCCACCGCACGGCTTGGCGCACATAGTCGTGCCGGGGCTTCCGGCCCTACTTGAGGCTTCCTTTGGCCGTGAGCCGATATGCGGTTCCGTCGTGAGTGATCTCGCACCATTCCCCCGCCGCCAAGGCCGTGATGTCCGCGATTTTCAGCGCCCCGGGGCCGCCCGCTACACGACTGATGCGATACTGCGTCCCCGACAGCGGCTTGATGGACGGGTGCGGCGTGGTGAAGCTGATCGAACGGTCCGCCGTCAACGTCCCCGCGCAATAGATCAGTTGCGGATCGCGCCCGAACACAATCTCGGTGTCCCGGTCGCCCACCGTCTTGACTCCTTCGCGCACCCCGGAATGCGGCGCGGCGGCATGGTAGACGCGGACGTTTCCGCAGACGAAGCGCTCCTGCGCGCCCTTCTGGAATTGGTTGGCAGCGAGAACGAGGTGGAACATCCCTCCGTCGAGATTGCGGATCACGAAGGGGAGCGTGATGCGCTGCCAGTTGGCTTGCAGGCGCACCGTGCGTGCGGAGACCCGCTCACTGGACTGACCGTAGTTGTGCACAAGCCAGAGATACACGGTGTCCAGCGGCGCGACATCGGCCCGTTTCAGCTCGACCTCGATGAACCCCACTCGTCCCTCCTGCAGTTGCTTCGTGTCGTCCAATCGCACCGCGAGGCTGGCGTCTCCCGCGGCTGCGGTGAATTCCGCCGCGGTCTCACCGCCGTGCGCATCGGCCACCGGCTTGATCTGCCCTGCGCCGCTGACCGGCATGTCCTTCCCGGTGAGCGAGGCAATGGGCAGGTAGCCGGGGTCGTCGCCGCGCTGCCAGACGGCCGGGGCCTCCGGGCTTCCAGCGAGGAACAGATCGGGGTCGAACGGGATCGCGTAACCGGGGAGGTTCGAGATCGCCGGCCCGAGCGGCCCCCACTGCTTGTTGTCGCGCTCCTGCGGGTAGACGTAAGTGGTGTTGCCGGAGGTGTGATCCTGCAGCCGCTTGATGCCGGGGTCGAACTCGATGAGATATGGGTACGGCGTGCCGTAGTGGTAGTTGTGGTCGAAGATGATTCCGGCCTGAGCGATGTACGAGTATACAATGCCGCGCTTCTCGCCGTCCGAGCCAGATAGCAGGTTGTCGTGGAGCTTCACGCCGGTGACATAGCTCCCCTGTCCCGGGACCACGGTGGCGCTGTGCTGGCGCGAGAGCCGGTCGCTGCCGCTGGCCTTGTCTTCGAGTGCGATGAGAATGCGCGGCCTATCCGTGTCCCGGTTCTCGTTGCCGAACTTGTTCTCGCCGATGATGATGCCCTGGCCGCTGTTCACGCCCCAGTCGTTCGGATCGCTGTTGGGGACGATCCAGATGTCGGCTTCCTTCTTTGTGCCGCCGAAGGAGATGAAGCTGTTGCGCGGGCCGATCTGCATGTTCCCGCCCAGGCGGTCGCCCAGCTTGATGTGATACTTGTTCTGCTCGAAGGCGCAGCGGGTGATCTGCCCGTCGTCGAAGTACCCTCCCCAGGCGATGCCGATAGATGGCGACTTCGCCCTCCCGTAGAAGATGCAGTCCGAGACGGACAGATACGGCGAATCGTCGGCGTTGTTGCCGATCGCGCACTCCGAGTAGTCAACGAAGTAGCAGTCGCGGAAGATGTGCCGTCCGCCGACCATGTTCTGCGTCCAGGCGCTGCGGAATGCCCCTTTCCCGCCGACGAACGAGAGGCCCTCGAAGATGGTGGATTCGACGCGGCTGCAGGTGAGGAAGTAGACCTCGTCGGTAAGGTCAATCCGCGCCTCGTTCGGGCCGTCGCCCTTGATGTGCCAGACCTGCGTATCCCACACCTGCCCCTCCCCCGCGGCCTTCAGCCCCTTGCCCTTGTAGACATACACGCCTGGCGGGAAGTACAGGGCAGGCTCATTAACGGCGGAGTACCAGCGCGGGGACGGCCCCTTGCCGAGGTATCCCGGCTTGGCGGCGTCACGCACATACTGCCATGCCTTCTCGATGGCGACGGTGTCATCGGTCTTGCCATCGCCTTTCGCGCCGAAGTCGCGGACGTTCGCATTGCCGTCGTGCCTGACGGCGTCCTGGGCCACACACGGCCGTGCGCAGGCCATCATTGCCGCGCCCAGCAGAAGCATCTGAAGCAATCTGCGATCCATCGGACGAGTTCCCTTCATAGAAGGCGGCCCGCGTCTCCGTCAATGCGATCCCCCTGTCCTCCTGGGCCAGTCGCCTTCCAGACCTTGCTTGTAGTGGAGGCAATGCACGGTGCGGCGTTGGTCATTTTCGCCGCTGTTGCTGCCTCGAAAATGGAGTGGGCGCGACAATCTTGTCGCGCGT
>CAYWBK010000287.1:0-8222 GCA_964455745.1 uncultured Armatimonadia bacterium | reverse complement strand
GGCAGGGGCAGGAAGCCTTCCGTCCGCGACTGGTCCTGAATTGCGCCTCCCGAACGCCTTGTGCTACACTTTGCCTGATGTCCACTCTCCAGCAAAGCGATGAACCTCTCTGTCGCGTCGCGATCGTCGGCGGCACCTTCGATCCGATCCACCACGGGCACCTTGTGGCCGCGGAGGAGGCGCGGGTGCAGCTTGGCCTCGACAAGATCGTCATCGTGCCGGCGCGGAACCAACCCATGAAGGGCGGCAACTCGGCCCCGCCGGAGCAGCGCTTCTTGATGGCGGTCCTCGCGACGGCCCAGCATCCGCAGATCGCCGTTTCGCGCGAGGAACTCGACCGCCCGGGCCGCTCCTACACGATCGACACTGTGCGGGCGTTCCGGGGTCGCCTTGGGTCGGAATGTGAACTGTTCTTTCTCGTGGGCGCGGACGCCGTGCTCGAGCTGCCGTCGTGGCTCGAACCCGACGCGATCCTCGACGAGTGCCAGTTCGTCGCCGTCCACCGGCCGGGCTACGACCTGTCGCAACTCGGAGCGCGGCTGGGCAAGGACCGCGCGACGAAGATCATGACCCTGCAGATCCCGCAGTTGGAAATCTCATCGACCGAGATCAGGGAGCGGGTGCGCAAGGGCATGTCCATCAAGTACCTCGTGCCCGAGGCCGTGGAGGCGTACATACTCAAAACAGGCGTTTACTCCGACAGGAACGGTGGTCCGGACCTTGGCTAAGGTTGATGCCGTTCATTTAGGCGCGGGGGGCCCGCCGAAGGCGGGCGGGGACTCCGCGCATTGTCGCGGATCTGTGGGGTCCTCGTCTCCACCTGCTTCGCAGGCGAAGACACCCCATAACGATGTGAATAGTGTTGTGCCTCTGGCAGGCATCTCGGGCAAGAAGCCGTCGATGCGATTCGCCGCACGTACTCCGGCGGGTGCGATGAAGTGGCAGCGGCGGGCGCGGGCGCGGCTGTTCGAGCTAATGATGGGCGGCAAGCGGCCTGAGAATGTTGCGCCGGTCGCCACGGTGCTGTCGCGGGAGGACCCGTCCGGGGCGAATTACACCCTCGAGGAACTCAGCATCCCGACGCTCCCGGATCGGGCCGTCCACTGCTGGATGGCAGTTCCGAGGAAACCGCGTCGCGGCGGTCGTCCGGCGATACTCGCTCTTCACGGCCACGCGGGCACGGGTGAGCAGATGGTTCGCGGCGAGAGCCTGTACTGGTATGGTCCGGAAGCGGCCCGGAAGGGCTACATCGTCATCAGCCCGGACATCGGAAGCCATGACTTGCAGCACGCAGACTGGACGCTCATGGGGGAGCGGACCTGGGACGCATTGTGCTGCGTCGATTACCTGCTGACGCGCCCGGAGGTCAATCCCGCGCGCATCGGCACGATGGGCTTGTCGCTCGGGGGCGAGACGGTCATGTATGTGGCCGCGCTGGACGAGCGCATCGGTGTCGCGGTCAGCAGCGGCTGGCTCACCACGGTCGCGAACATGCTCAACGGCCACTGCACGTGCTTCAACTTCCCTGGTCTGGAGGAGACCTTCGATTTCAGCGACATTTTCTCATGCGTGGCCCCCAGGCCGCTCGTGCTGGAGTTGGGGATGCAGGAGACCGCGCCCGGAGGGTTCCCGGTCGAGATCGGGCGCGAGGCGCTGGCGAAACTGCAGCGGGCCTACCGCGTCTTCGAGGCCGAGGATCGGGTTGCGCTGGACATCCACGATGGCGGCCACGCGTTTGTCGGCAAGAAGGGTTGGGCGTGGCTGAGAAAGGCGTTGAGGGCGGAATGATGGTGGGGGTTCTTACCACGAAGACACGAAAGCACGAAACGGCAACGGCACGGATGCCGTGGTCCTGGTGCCGTTTCGTGCCCTCGTGTCTTCGTGGTAATGCCTCCGTCTCACACCCGCCACGCCGGCTTCGGGGTAGGCCATGAGTCGCCTCTTAAACGCCCTCATCTATCTGGTCTGCCTCGGCATCCTCGGTGTCGGCGCTGTCGGCGTGTATCAGACGATGGCCGCTGCGCCGACGGGACATGAGAAGTCCGAGACCGGCGGCAAGCCCTGGAGCCTGCCCTCGTTCTCCCTGTCGGAGCTTTTCGCGCCGGTCCCGTTCGGCGGCAGGGAACGGATCAGCATCATGATCGTCGGCTCGGATGAGGGCGGCGGCGAACGCGGGCGCGCCGATACGCTCATGGTGCTGTTCCTGAACCCGCAGAAGCATCGCGCGGCGTTGCTCTCATTCCCGCGCGACCTCCGGGTCAACATCCCCGGCCACAAGACGGATAAAATCAATCACACCTACCGCTTCGGTGGCGTGCCGCTTACCCGCAAGACTGTGGAAGGGTTTCTCGGAACGCCGATCGACTACTACGCTCACAGCGATTTCAAGTCTTTCGTGAAATGTGCCGACATGCTTGGCGGGTGCGATCTGGAGGTCCCCGACGTCGAAGGCAAGGGGCGGGGCATGAACTACGACGACAACTGGGGGAACCTGCACATTCACTTGCAGCCCGGCTACCAGCACCTCAACGCCGAGCAGTGCATCGGCTTCGTCCGCTATCGTCACGGCGATTCGGACATCAACCGCACCCAGCGTCAGCAGCAGTTCCTCAAGGCCATGTTCGAGCAGAAGCTGAAGGTGCAAAACCTCCCGCAACTGCTAAGGGCCGGGGCGTTCATCATGCGGACGCTCGACACCGATCTCGACTGGCGCGGGGTGACCGATCTCACCCGCTCGCTCAAGCAGACGCCGATGGATAACATCATGACCGCGACGATCCCGATGAAAGACGCCATGATCGGCGGGGTCTACTACGCGATGCCGCAGTTGGCCCGCCTGCATGACCTCTTCGCGGCGATCGACCAGCACCTGTCGAGCGAGCCCGCGAAGCCATGCCAGGTGGTGCTCGTGAACCGCACCGGCAAGACGCAACTGGCCTCCGATGCGGCCCAGATGCTGCAAACGAAGGGCTTCCAGATCGCCAAGACCACCGAAGCGAAAGGCACCGCGAAGCGCAGTCAGGTGTTATTCGAGGAGAAGCAGTACGCCACGGCCTCGCGGGTGAGCACTATATTGCGGGTCGAGGGGGCCGATGTGGAGCCGACTCAGAAGACCGAAGACCCGCGGGCGCCGATCCAGGTTGTGCTCGGGCGCGACTTCTACGGCCAGGCCGGGCCTCCGAAAGCCGCGCCAGCGAAGGCTGCGCCCGGCGTGAAGCCTAAGCCGAATCCGTTCGCTCCGCGCAAGAAGAAAGCAACGGCGAGTGCGCAGTGACGACCGTGTGCCGCTGATTCCGCGCTCATCGTTCAGAGTTCATCGTTCGTTTCACTCAAGGAGGAATGCCGTCTGAGCCTCGATCCGAGGACGTTAGCTATGGAGATCGCCAAGGCCGCCGAGGAGCGCCGCGCGCTGGACCTCGTGGTGCTGGACATGCAGGAGATGATGAGCCTTTGCGACTTCTTCGTCATCTGCCACGGGCGTTCGCGCCAGCACGTGCAGGCCATCGCCGATGCTGTTGAGGAGCACCTGGAGCCGCAGGGCGTGCGGGTGAAGCACCGCGAGGGCAAGCGCGAGGGGCGATGGGTACTGCTCGATTACCTGAACGTCGTGGTCCATGTCTTCACCGAGGACACGCGTGACTTCTATGACCTCGAGCGCCTGTGGGCCGATGCGCCGGTCATCTATGCCGCCGAGGCCCAGGACGTGATCGGTTTCCTGGATGAGTGAGCCGCCGATGGCCCCCGAAGAGCAGCGGGACGAGATCGACGAGGAGATCAGGGCGGCTCAGTTCGAGCGGCTGTACGGCACCGTGCGGGTGGAATTGGTGCGCGGTCGGGTGGACAGCGCCGCCAGAGCCGCGGCGGAACTGCTCGCAGGCTGGCCGGACAGCACCACCGCTCACGAGCTTACCGGCGATGTGGCGCAAGCGCGCGGGGATCAGGAGATGGCCCTCGCCGAGTATGGCAACGCGCTGAAGCTGGAGCCGGTCAACGGCGATGCCAGGCACAAATTCACCGCCATCGTGACCGCCGGGACCCCCGAACGGGCCGCAGCCCTCACGGAGAAGCTGCTTGCGGAGCTGCCCGAAAGCTCCCTCTCGCACGAGCTGCTGGCGGATGTCCTGCTGATGCAAAGCAAGCCGCGGGAGGCGCTCGCCGAGTACGAGAAGGCTCGCGAATTGGGCGCGGCCAGCCCGGACGCGGAGCGCAAGTACGCCGCGCTCAGGTTGCGGTCCGGCGACGCAGACCGGCGCAAGGCCCTTCTGGCGGCCGCGGTCGCAAACCCGTCGCAGTTCACCCGCAAGAAGCGCGCGCAGCCCATCCACGCGGTCTTGCTCGGCCTGGCATTCCCCGGCTTCGGTCAGGTCTATAATGACGATTACATCAAAGGGGCCGTTCTGTTTGCAGGCGGCACTCTGGCCCTCATACTTCTGCTGAGTATGCTGGTGTTCTCGCCGTACGAGGCAGTTGTGCGCGCGCACAGCGCACACCCGCACCACATCTCGCTTTCGCAGCAGCTCAGCGAAGTGCATGAAGCGCTGGCGTCCTTCGGAGTGGTGCAGTGGGCGTTAGTGTTCCTTGCCGGCGCCGCTCTGACCGCGCTGTACGTCTACGGGGTGTGGGACGCCTACACCGTCGCGAAACGCAAACTGGCGGACGCAGACCCTTTGGGCGTCGGCTGACCAACTCAGGACAGCAATGCCTCGCGAGACGCAGACCCCACTCGATTTGCCGCTCGGGCCTTTCCGACTGGAGGAGCGCACCGGCTTCCGCGATGCCTCCGTGGAAGGCGGCCTGGGCGCTTTCGTGCATCGGTGGGCGAAAACGACCTGTGCCGCCCTGACTGATCCTCGGTTGCGCGCGAGTTTGGGGCGAATGGCTGAGGCCTTCGGCAAGTACGCCCTCCTTGGCCCCGATGAGCGCCGCGACCTCATCGTACGCGGGCGCAAGATGGTCGAGTTGCTGCAGCGCGCCGCACCGACTCCAAGCGCTGAGAAACTGCGGCCCGCCCCGAAACCCGACGTCGCCTGGGCGGCCCCGGTATCCTCGCTGCGCGGAGTCGGTCCCGCGCGGGAGAAACTCCTCGAAGCGATGGGCATCGGGAGCGTCGCCGATCTGCTCCAGCACTACCCCATGCGCCACGAGGACCGGCGGCAGATGCAGCACGCGAATGACTTCCACCACCGCCAGTCCGGCTGTATCGCCTGCACGGTTACCGGCCCGGGCGAGGTCTTGCGCCGGGCGGGGCGCACGGTTGTCGAGGTGCCGGCGCGAGACGATGGGGGCGACTTCGTCCTCGCCTGGTTCAACCAGCCTTTCCGGGCCACACAGTTCGATCCGGGAACCGCGATGATCGTGACCGGCCAGGCGCACCGCAGTCAGCGCGGCACCATGCTGATCGTCGCGGAGGTCGAACTCATCCGCGACGACGCCCCTCTGCATAGCGGACGCATCGTGCCGATCTACCCGCTCACGAAGGGCCTCGGGCAAAGCACCTTGCGGCGGTTGGTAAGCGAGGCGCTGGAGAAATGCCCGGACATCCCGGTCGACCGCGTGCCGTCCGGAATCGTCGAGAAGCGCAAACTGGCCGACTTCCGCTGGGCGCTGCAAAACATCCACTTTCCCGCCGAGAATGACGCAATTTCGCTGGCACGGGAACGGATCGCCTTCGAGGAGTTGTTCCTGCTTCAGGCGAAGCTCGCCCTGCGCCGCCTGCGCGACCGCGATCAGGCGCCAGGGCGCATCCTGTGCACCGACGGCTGCATCGAGGCGCTGCAGGAAAACCTGCCCTTCATCCTCACGAGGGCGCAGGAGCGGGTCATCGGTGAGGTTCTCGCCGATCTTTCCGGCGCGCATCCGGCGCACAGGCTGATTCACGGTGATGTCGGCTCGGGCAAGACGGTCGTGGCGGCTGCGGCGATGATCGCCGCGGCGCGGAACGGCACTCAGGCGGCCCTCATGGCCCCGACCGAACTGCTCGCCGAGCAGCATCACCTTACCCTTACGCGGCTCCTGGGGCCGTTTGGTCTGGAGCCTGTGCTGCTCACCGGGAGCATGTCGGGAGCCGAACGGCGGGCGGCGTTGGATGCAATCAGGAGCGGCTCCTGCCCGGTTGCCGTCGGCACGCACGCGCTGTTTCAGGACGCGGTGCGCTTTGCCGACCTGTCGGTCGCGATCGTCGATGAGCAGCACCGCTTCGGAGTGAGGCAGCGCGCCAGCCTCGCCGCGAAGGGCACGAGGCCCCACGTCTTCGTGATGTCGGCGACGCCGATCCCGCGCACTCTGGCGCTGACGGCCTACGGAGATTACGACGTGTCGGTCCTCGACGAACTGCCGCCGGGCCGGATGCCGGTTCACACGCAGCTTATCACTCGCGGCGACCGGCGCACCGCCCATGAAGTCATCTACGAGCACGTGAACCGGGGGCATCAGGCGTACATCGTCTGCCCTCTGGTGGACGACGGCCGCGAGGCGAACCTGGCTTCGGCGGAGGAGATGCTCGCGACCTTGCAGGCTCATGTCTTCCCGAAGCTGCGGGTCGGCTTGGTGCACGGCAGAATCCCGGTTGAGACCCGCGCGGCCACCATGCAGGCATTCCATCGTGGCGACATCGACATTTTGGTTGCCACAACCGTCATCGAAGTGGGTGTCGACGTGCCGAACGCGGTTGTGATGATGATCGAGAACGCCGAGCGCTTCGGCCTCGCGCAACTGCACCAGCTTCGTGGCCGCGTCGGTCGCGGCGAGGAGAAGGCCCTGTGCCTGCTGGTCACCTCAGCCCGCAGCGAGGATGTCGTCTCCCGCTTGCAGGTGCTCGAGCGCACCACGGACGGCTTCCGCATCGCCGAGGAGGACATGCGGCGACGCGGCCCCGGCGAGATGGCCGGCGTGCGGCAATCCGGCATCCCGGACCTGCGGATGGCCGACCTGCTCGCCGATACGAAGACGCTCGTCGCGGCGCGCGAAGACGCCTTCGCCTGCATATCCGCCGATCCGTCGCTCTCGCGGCCGGAGACCGTGGCTCTGCGCGGATACCTGGCTGCCGCCGAGCCCCGGGCGGCGGAGTGGGTGCTCTGATGCCGGCCCCGCCGCCCTTCAGTGTGCTCGTGAAGCCGGTGTCGGCGGACTGCAACCTCGCCTGTCGGTACTGCTTCTACCGGCCTAAGTCCGAGTTGTACCCGGAGACCGCCGTCCATCGCATGAGCGACGAAGTCCTATCTGCGCTCGTCGGGCAGGTGATGCGGCTCTCGGGACCGGCGGCTTCGTTCGGCTGGCAGGGCGGCGAGCCGACGCTGGCGGGCCTCGACTTCTTCCGGCGCGTCGTGGAGCTGCAAGCCACGCTCGGGCGCGCGGGGCAATCGGTCGCGAACGGCCTGCAGACGAACGGCATCGTGCTCGACGACGAGTGGGGACAGTTTCTGGCGGAGTACAGGTTCCTCATCGGCCTGAGCCTCGACGGCCCGTCCGAGGTCCACGACGCGTATCGGGGCAAGGGCACGCACGCGCAAGTCCTGAAGGCGATCAAGTCGCTGCGCCGGCACGAGGTCGAATTCAACGCCTTGGTGATGGTGACGCCGCTAAGCGCCGCTCGCGCCGATGACTTGTACGCCTTTTTCGAGCGGCACAGGCTGCGCTACCTGCAGTTCATCCCGTGTGCCGAGATCGATCCGCAGACGGGCCGACCTGCCGAGTTCTCGGTCTCTCCGGCAGACTACGGCGAGTTCCTCTGCCGGATGTTCGACCGCTGGGCTTCCGAGGACCCGCCGAAGACCTACATCCGGCTCTTCGATGACCTGCTGGCCGTCTACCGCGGCTATCAGATGCCGTCGTGCTCGTTCCGCGACGCCTGCGGCGACTACGTGGTGGTCGAGTGGAACGGCGATGTATACGCCTGCGACTTCTTCGTCGACCCGGAGTGGAAGCTGGGCAACTTGCTCGAAACGCCGCTGTCCGAGATGGTCGGCTCGCCCCGATGGGTGCAGTTCCGCCGTCGCAAGGGCCGCCACACGGGGCGCTGCAAGACCTGTGGGTGGCTCTCGCTATGCCACGGCGAATGCCCCAAGTACCGCCTCATCGCAGGTGACGAGAGCGGTCCCAGCCATTTCTGCGAGGCCTATCGACGGTTTTTCGCTTACAGCCAGAAGCGGTATTTCGAGCTTGTCAGAAATGAGCCTCCTGCGCAACCCGTTTAGTCGTTGAGTGCGTGGGGTTGCTGAGATCGC
>CAYWBK010000286.1:4539-8255 GCA_964455745.1 uncultured Armatimonadia bacterium | reverse complement strand
GGCAGAAAGCCCTGATACTACGAGGGGTGCCCCGCGCAACAAGGGCGCAAACTGTTAAAGATGCGCTAGCTGGCGGATCGCCATACCGGTAGCAGAGGCTAGCCGCCTCCATCTCCAAGCTGCTCAGGGAGGGAGCAAGCCCTCGCGTCATGGGCGACACCTTGTCGCGCAGCCAGGGCGGCACCGTGCGCCGCGCGCTGCCGCGCCATCGCGCGACTAAGGCCACGATGCGCAAGGCCTCAACGATGGTTGACTTGCCAGCGTTGTTTTGCCCGACGATCACGGTCGTGGCACGGAAGGGGATGGTGTGGTCTTCAAAGCATCGGAAGTTCGTCAGGTGTAGCGCGGTCAACATGTCGGCGTCCCCTTACCAGATGCTGGTCATGCCTTGCAGTTGCGGAACGGCATCGCGGGCGGGACGCCCGCGCCACGCGACACCATTGCCCCCCTATCCCGCCTTCACCTTCACCGCCACATCCGTCTCGATCTCCGGCAAGCTCAGCGGCAGTTTGCCGCCTTTTACTTGCACCGTTTCCGTCTTCGTGGGACTGCCCTTCCAGGTCTCCCACCACTCCAGCGTGTACTTCCCATCCGGCAGGCCCTGCAGTTCCAGGCGGCAGGGGTCTACTTTGGCTACCTTCCCGCCCTCGGCGTGGTTCTTCCAGTCGCTGTCGCGGTTCTGCAGCCACAGGACCGCGCCCGACTTGTACTTCATCCCGCAGACCAGCAGGTTCGGCGTGTCCATTACCTTGCAGCCGGTGAAGGTGTAGCTCGTGACCCGCACCCAGTCCTTGCCGAGGTTCTCGACCATGATCCTGTGCTTGCCTGCGGGGATGTCAGTGGCGATATCTCTATTATAGGTGGTTTCCCATAGCTTCCATTGCTCCTGCCAGACACTCTTCTCGCCTAGCTTCTCCCCGCACGGCAGGTCATACTCGGCTTTCTTCACGCCGTCCACCCACACCCGCAGGAAGCCGGAGTTTGAGACATTGTCGATGTGCATGATGAACTGGCCCGCCTTCGGGTAATCGACGACGAAGTTCGGCGAGTTCTGGAGGTCTCTGTGGCCTTCGCCCTGGATCAACTGGAGCGGGTTGCGATCACCCTCAATGCTGCCGTCCGGGCGGATTGCGAACTCGCCGAATTCGGGCTTCGCCCAGGCGTTGGTCGGGAAGATGCGCACGTCGCGGGTCTCGGGCACGTGGTTCGGATCGGTGAATTGCGGCTGCGATGTGGCCAGGGGCTCCCATTTCGCCGTGCCGAGGGGCAGGTCGCGGGTGAAATTGGCGATGGAGGTGAAGTGGAAGTACAGGTTCAGCGGGTCGATCCAGTTCTCGTGCCACCACGGCATCGGCCCGCCGGCGCAGAAGCTGGTCAGGCCCGCCCAGAGGGCGTTGTGCAGGCTCCAGCCCTGCGGGTCGAGCTTCTCGGTGCCCGCGCCGCTGCGGATGCCGAATTCGCCGAAGATGTGGGGCTTCGGGAAGCGCTCCCACTGGTGCAGCGAGAACTGGCGGACGCGCTCGGCGACGTTGGCATCGTCGTTCGTATAGCAGTGTGTCTGCACGATGTCGATGTTGGGCAGCCGCCAGAACTCTTCGGGGCCGGTGTTGCTCCAGAAGCTGGTGGTGATGAGGTGGCCGAAGGGGTCGATCGAGCGCAGGTAGTCGGACATCTCGCGATGCCACGGGAGCTTCAGCGCGTTCGTGGTGTCCGCCCAGCCCTCGATCTCGTTGCCGAACTCCCAGCACAAGACACTGGGGCTGTATCCCCAGCGCGCAATGGTGTAGCGGAGGCGCTTCTTATATAGAGCGCGCGCCGCTATGTCTGTGAACCAGTCGGCGGGGGTGGCGCACGGGCCGCCGTTCGCCTTGTTGAACGGGTTGCTCTGCCAGCCGCCCTCACGGAAGTCCTGGTGGGTGTCCATGCACATCATGTAGTGCATCCCGACCTCGCGCGCCACATCGAGAACGAGGTCGATGCGCGAGGCGGCGTCCTGGCGATACCAGCCCAGCTTCCCGCCCCACTCGATCCCGAAGCCGTAGGAGCACATCCACCAACGGTTGTAGTTCTCGCCACTCGCGGCCATCTTGCGCATCGCCTCATCGCCCAACTGGTCGCTGGTGTGGTAGATCGGCAGATTGTGGCCGATGGCGAAGTAACCTTTGCCATTGTCGAACTGCAGGTAGTGTGGATCGATCTTGCTGACGCGGACGAAGCCGGGAGCCTTCGAGGCCGTCGCGGTGAACGAGCCTGCGCCGCCGGTGAGCGCGCCGGTGCGGTCCTTGAGCTTCAGCCGGTACGTGTATTTGCCGGTCTCCAGCGGGGTGAAGCGCACCTTCCACGATCCGTTGCCTTCGGGGATCAGCGCCTCCACCTTGTCCGTTATCTCGCGCTTGTAGTCGACCGCGAAGAATCCGGGCACGGTGACCTTCTTGCCCGAGGGGGCGGTGAAGACGGCGTCGAGGGCGATGTCGTCGGGGTCGAAGGGGTTGTCATAGGTGGCGGAGAGATCGACGGAGAGTTCGAGCTTCTCATACCGCCCCACAGTGGCCGGGGCCGAGGTCACTTTGCCGATGCTGAGGGGCTTCGCCATCGGGTAGATCTCGCCTCCGAAGCGCTCGGGCATGTCGGCGAAGGAGATCGTCAGCTCCGCCGAGGCCTTCTCCCCCACCGGGAAGTCGCGGGGGATGAGGTTGTAGCGGAAGACGTAGCTGTCCTTCGAGTTGTCGGTGTTAAAGCTGCGGTAGCCGCCGGTCGCCAGTTGGAGGCTGCGGCGGCCGTCGAGGGCGACCAGGACGGCGCTCGCCGAGGCCTCGCCGGGAGAGGCCATCGTGGTGTGCCAGGACGGACGCGCCCAGACCTGACTGGTGGCGTCGAAGGCCTTCCGGTCAGCGAACAGGTGCAGCCAGACGCCGCTGGTCAGGGGCAGGTCGGCGGACTTCTCGAACTCCCAGTGGACCTTCACCCCCTCGGGGGAGGGCGTCAAGCGCAGCGTGTACTTCATGGGGGCGGAGTTCTCGCGCGCCGAAAACGTGCCGGACATGAGCAAGCTGCCGTCGGGCTGCAGAGACGGCTCGGCCTCCGCCTTCCCGCCGTGGAGGGTCTCGTAGACCCAGTTGTCATGCCACAGGAAGGTGATCCAGCCGAGCGAGCGCCCGCCGTCGATTCCGGCGGAGAACTGGCCGCGGTCGAAGCGAATGTATTCCTTGCCATTGCGCCAGACAAAGGCCTGGCCGTCGGGCTGGAAACCCTGGGCGAAGCAGGGGACGGCGACGGCAAAGGCGATGAGGAGAAGGAGGGTTCTCATGGTGGGGATGAGTTCGCCCCGGGGCGATGCAGGCCCTTCGCGGGGTGGGGATGCCAACGGCGATCCGCGGCAGGATTGCCGCAGCCACTGGACGGCAGGGGCAAGATCCCTCCGGTGGCGCGGGCGTCTCGCCCGCGAAGCCGTGCCCGCCTTTCGTCCAGCGACAACGGCCTTGGCAGGCGGGACGCCTGCCCCACGCGGAGTCGGTGGCGACAAGGACCATCCGCTACTGACAGCGAACAACCCACCTGTGCGGCATATAGGGCGCGTGCGCCGCATGGCCGTATGCGCTTAGCTGCCCCATCTTCCCAGAGCATGTGGTAGCGCGATTTATCGCGCGGATCACACCTTACAGTCACCAAGCTTTTGCTTCGAGGAAGTGCTTGCTCGTAGCCGATGGCTTAAGGGA
>CAYWBK010000286.1:0-4439 GCA_964455745.1 uncultured Armatimonadia bacterium | reverse complement strand
GTCACCAAGCTTTTGCTTCGAGGAAGTGCTTGCTCGTAGCCGATGGCTTAAGGGACAAAGAGCAGTCTGGGCGGCATTTGGCGCGATAAATCGCGCGGCCACATGGTTAAAGAAGATAGCCACTAAGGCCCGCGTCCATACAAGCAAGGAGCCGTACATAATAGACAATGCAACGCCTTCGCCTGCCCATCGCTCTGATCGCATTCATCACCGCCTTCACCCCACTTCCGTCCCATGCCGCCGCCGGGAAGGACGAGCTGGTGGTGTGGGTCCAGGGTCTTAGCGCCGGAATGCGCGCGGCGCTGCGCAACTTCGAGCAGCAAAGCCACGCGAAACTCGTGGTGTCGATCTACGGCTCGGGGATGGACCCGCAGAAGCTCATGTGCGGGATCGCCGGCGGCAGGCCCCCGGATGTGATCTTCCAGGACCGCTTCGCGGTCGGCGGCTGGGCCGCCCGCGATGCGTTCCTGAAGCTCGACCCCTACATCGCCAAGAGCAAGTCGATCCGCGAGAAAGACTACTACCCCGCCTGCTGGGCTGAGGCTTGTTACAAGGGCAGCGTCTACGCGATCCCCGTGGGTTCCGATGACCGGGCCCTGTACTACAACAAGGACCTGCTGATTCGCGCCGGGTATGTGGATGCGAAAGGCCAGGCTATGCCCCCGAGGACTTGGACGCAGCTTCGCCAGTACGCGAAGAAGCTATCCGAATTCGACGAGGGGGGGCACTTGACCCGCTGCGGCTTCATCCCGAACTTCGGCAACAGTTGGCTCTACATTTACGGCTGGCAGAACGGCGGGCATTTTATGAGCCCGGATGGCAAGACATGCACCCTCGCGGAGAAGCCGATCGTGGACGCGCTCGCGTTCATGACCGATATCTACGATGACCTCGGCGGGGCGGCGCAGGTAAACGCCTTCCAGGCGGGCTTCCAGGAGGCGGAGAACGACCCATTCCTCACCGGCAAACTGGCGATGAAAATCGACGGGAACTGGTCGCTGAACGCCATTGCCAGCTACGCGCCTGACCTCAACTTCGGCGTCGTTCCCGCGCCGGTGCCGGAGGGACATCCCTACATCACCTGGTGCGGGGGCTTCAGTTGGGCGATCCCGGTCGATGCGCGGCACCCGCAGCAAGCCTGGGAGTTCATCGAGTGGATGTCGCGCCGCGACACCTACGCGCTAATGGCCGAGGTCGACCAGCGTTACAATCTCTCGCGCGGCCAGCCCTTCGTGCCGGACCTGAACGCGAACAAGCTGGTGACGATGGACGGAAAGCGACGGTATGTGGACGAAAGCGACGCGCTCAATGAGAACCTGCGCAGCGGCTATCGAGTGTTCGTGGACCTGATGGATGTGGCGAAGTTCCGGCCCGTGACGCCCGTCGGGCAGACGCTTTGGGACGAGCACGTGCGGGCCACCGAGAATGCGACGAACCACGTCTACACGCCCGAGGAGGCCCTCCGGCGCGGGCAGGTGGCGGTGCAGGAGGAGCTGGATCGGGTCTTGCAGCAGGGGCGCGGGGTGCCGCTGAACTGGACGTGGCCCATCGCGATCTTCCTGCCGCTGGTGCTAATTCCGCCGATTGTCTACCTCGTCAAAGCCCAGCGTGCGAGCCGCAAGTCGATTTTCAGGGGGGAGGCCGGGGCCGGATTCGCCTTTGCGTCGCCGTGGATCATCGGGTTTGTCCTGCTCACCCTCGGCCCGGTGCTCGTGTCCATCGTGTTCAGCCTGTGCGATTACGATGTCCTGCACGCGCCCCGGTACATCGGCCTGCAAAACTACCGCGAGCAGCTTTCGGTGAGCTTCAGCCACGCCGCCGACACCGGCAAGCTCACCGTATCGGCCCGCGATCCTCTGTTTTGGAAGTCACTGTGGAACACGATCTACATGATGCTCGGGGTGCCGCTGGGCATGGCCGTCGGCCTCGCCATCGCGATGCTCCTGAACCTGAAGGTCAAGGGGATGTCGCTTTACCGCACGATCTACTACCTGCCGGCCATCGTGCCGGCGGTCGCGAGTTCGATCCTGTGGCTGTGGGTGCTCAACCCCCAAAGCGGCGCGATCAACTCGCTGCTCGGCGTCTTGCACCTCGGGCGGCCGCCGTGGCTGACCGATCCGGGCTGGGCGAAGCCCTCGATCATCCTGATGGGGCTTTGGGGCGCGGGAAGCGGGATGATTATCTGGCTGGCGGGGCTGCAAGGCATCCCGGAGTCGCTGTATGAAGCCGCGCGGATCGATGGGGCGGGGGTGTGGCGGTGCTTTAGGCATGTGACGCTGCCGATGCTGTCACCCTACATCTTCTTCAACCTCATCATGGGGGTGATCGGAACCCTGCAGATCTTCACCCAGGCCTTCATCATCACCCAGGGCGGGCCGGTGGACTCGACGCTGTTTTACGTGTACAACCTGTTCAACCACGCCTTCCGGTACTTCCGCATGGGCACGGCTTCCGCGCTGGCGTGGATCCTGTTCGTTGTGATCCTGGCGCTTACCGTGGTGCAGCTCAAGCTTGCGCCGCGGTGGGTGCACTATGAAATGGGGGATGAGGCATGAGGGCTAACGACTCCTACCCCCCTACCCCCGCTTCCGGTGGGACGGCGAACGGCTCCTACCCCCCTACCCCCCCGTCCGGTGGAACGGCTAACGACTCCTACCCCCTCGGCCGCTTGCAGCGGCCACGCCCCCTCCCTGGTAGGGAGGGGGAAACGACGACGAACGGCCCCCGCCCGCACCGGACAGGGGGAGCGAAGGCCGCCTTTCGGCGGGCCGCTCGGAGGCGCAGCTTCGTCTCGATCTTTGCCCATACGTGCCTCATCATCGGGTGCGTGTTGTTCGGCTTCCCGTTCTACTGGCTGCTTTCGACCAGTGTAAAGGAGCAAGACGAGTTGTTCCGCGATCCGCCGGTGTGGGTGCCGGCGTGGCCGGCGCATGTGGGCCAAAGCCCTTATTTTGCCCGCAGCGGGTATGCAATGCCGAAGCCGCCCGCCGGGGTGACGGCAAGCGAGTGGCGCGCGGCCTGGCCGACACTTCGGGAGGCTGCAGTCCGGCAGATGATGGATGGGTACATCACCCGCCAGGGCGTGGCCCCTCCCCCGCCCGACAGCTACGAGTGCATCGCGCGGGGGGTGTACCAGGCCATCGGGGCGCGGCTGTCGCCTGAGGCCGCCAGGGCGCTCATCGCCGATCCGGCGGCGGCCCTGCAAAAGGTCCTGGAAGAGCGCGACTACAAGACCGTCTGGGACAACGTGTACCGCACATTCGTGATCCGTGGCGTCACGGTGCAAGACCAGGGTTTCGTGCAGTACAAGCTGAAGGACGAAGCCCTCGCGAAGCAATGGCAGGTCGCCTCGGGCGACGCGTCGCTGGCCCCGGCGAAGCTCGGCAAGCAGGCGGCGGCGCAGGTGTCATACCGCTTCGACGGCGGGCGCAGCTTCGTGCTGGAGACCGACCTGCCGTCACCGATGGACCCCGCCGCGTTCCGGCGGCTGACGATTCCGTTCCGGGGCGACAGGTCCTGGCACCGGGTTGACCTGGAGGCGGACATCGGCGGGCAGCTTTACCGCTCGACCGAATCGCTGATATTGTTCTCTAATCTCCCGCAGGAGGCCGCGTGGCAGGTGCCTGACGCGGATCGCACCGGCGCGAGCGCTTTCCGCGACTACCTGCCGCTCAAGAGTGTCGGGCCGGGCACTACGGCGCGCGACCGGGTGCACGTGAAGCTGACGGTCACACGCAACAGCTCATTGGGGGCGGCTTTCGCCAAGGCCCGCCGCAACTACCGCGACGCCCTCAACTTCGTCCCGATGGGCACGTACTTCCGCAACACACTGATCCTCGTGTTCCTGAATGTGATCGGCCAGATCCTGTCGTGCTCGGTCGTGGCGTATGCGTTCGCCCGCCTGAAATGGCCGGGACGGGACATCTCGTTCGCCGTCGTGCTTTCGACGATGATGCTGCCCGCACAGGTGACGATGATCCCGGTCTTCCTGATCTACCGCTACCTGGGTTGGTACGACACGCTGCAGCCCCTATGGGTGGGGTCGTTCTTCGGCAACGCGTTCTTCATCTTCCTGTTACGGCAGTTCATGCGCACGATCCCCAAAGACCTCGAGGAGGCCGCGAAGATCGATGGCTGCTCGTTCTTCGGGATGTACTGGAAGATCATCATGCCATTGATCCGCCCGGCGCTGGCGGCGGTGGCGATTTTCAGCTTTATGAACGCCTGGAACGAGTTCATGGGCCCGTTGATCTACCTCAACGACCAGCGGCTGTACCCGCTGTCTTTGGGCCTGTACCAGTTCCGCATCGAGCACGCCGCAGACTTCGGGATGCTGATGGCCGCTTCGGCGCTGATGATCGTGCCGGTGGTGATCGTATTCTTCGTGGCGCAAAGGCACTTCATCCAGGGCGTGACGCTGACGGGGATGAAAGGGTAGA
>CAYWBK010000285.1:0-8275 GCA_964455745.1 uncultured Armatimonadia bacterium | reverse complement strand
AATCCCCCAAGGTGTCAGAGCCGTTCAGCGATCTTGCCGTTTTGCCATTCGACCACAGCTTCTCGTCTGACAAGGCACTAGCCTACAAAGCCTCCCAGTGCTTCCCGTCGTCCACAGAGGTCGCCCCTCCGATGTCGCCGTTCGGGCGCTGCCAGAGCGCGACCAACCTGCCATCGTCCCTCTTGTCCGCCCAGGGCTCCTGCCCCGGTTTCCCTCCTGGCACCGCCACGGCCGGTGTCCAGTCAGCCTCCAGCCCGTTTCTGCGCCGCAACCAGACCGTGTTCTGCAGCGAGTAGATCAGGAACACTTGCCCGACCGCGTCGCTGAACAGGTGCGGCTGCGCCTCTGATGTCCCTATCTGCAGCGCTACCGGCGTTGACTTGCCTTTGTAGACGGGCACGCCGTCAGGGCTTGCCAAGAACGGCGCATCGGTCACGATGCTGAACCGGCATCCCGGAGCGCTCGGCGGATCGACGAGCCGGATGCTTGATACGCCCCGGTACAGTCCCGCGCCGATGTATGGGCTTGCAAGCTGCTCCGCTCCCAGCTTCGGCGCGGCGGTCAGAAGCACGAAGTCGCCGTAGGGGTCCTCGCTGTTCGGCCCCTTCGTGCCCGCAGGCACGGTCACACGAACCGTCTCCACGCCGCTGTCCACCCGCACGCAATCGACATCCACCGTCACCGCCTGGGGCAAGGCATACCCGGCCGCCGCCACGAGTTTGAACTGCGCGCACCCCAAAGCCCGGTTCACGGTCGGCAGGGCCTCGAAGTACGCCAGGTCATGCCCCGGCTGATACGCTGGCGTCTTGTCCCCATCGAACTTCGCCAGGCCTTTCCCGTCGCCGACCTGGTCAGGGTGCCTGGCGAACCATCGCGGCGCATTGGTCGCGGTCCCTTTGCCCGCCTGGGTCACATAGTCGTCGGTCTCGTCATACAGGTCCGGCCGCCAGTGCCACGCAACATGCGCGGCGAACTCCCGCCCCGGCAGCACATTGACCGCCCGCAGCGTTGCCGTCTGTTCTGCGAGCGTCGTCGGCCCCCGGAAGTAACACCGGCAGTCCGTGGCGTCCGCACGCTCGAACGCATCCGCGCACTGGCGGCAATAGCCTCGCAGGTACGCCCCGTCCGGGTCGCGATACGCCGGCCCGCCGCAGTACGGGCAGATCAGGTCAACGGTCCCCGACAACGCCCCCGCATTCGTCGGCAGTACCCGCGCCTCCGTGTATGGCGCATGGTCGCCATATTCCAGCCCCACCCGTCCCGCCTCCGGGAGGTTGGCCTTGATCGGCGTGTCGCTCTGCAAGACGACGTGCCCGTGAACCTTCCCCCCCAGAAGCTGCTGGTATTCGGGGTAATAGCCGGAAGCCCTGAACTGCCCGGGGAGGGTTTCCTGGTCCTCGAACGACTGGCTGCGTAACGTGATCCCCGGTTCGAGCATCTCGCCGTCCACGCGCAGTCCGTACTGTTTCAGCGCCACCCCATCGTTGAGCAGCGTTGTGATGTCGCCCACATACCCGTACTTCGGCAACGCAGCCTCAGTCACCCATCCGCCGTAAGCCGTCTTCTCGGTGGCATACTCCTGCCCTGTGGCGGCGTCCACCACCGTCACGCTGCCCTCGACGAAGTTGAAGTTATCGTGCCCCCATTGCCCCTTGCGCCACGCTCGCGGGCGGAACTCATCTTGCCAACTGGCGAAGACCCGCGCTCCCAGCACCACGTCCGAATACGGTGTGCCGATGATCGGCACGCAACCCCAGGTCGAATCCAGTATCCAAAGATCGCCGCCCAGCCCCTGCGCCGTCGCCGTCGCCGACCAATACCCGTCCCCTCCGGTCGTCGCGACAGTGCCCACGATGCTGTAGCTGTCGAAATCCACCGCTACAATACGAATGCCGCCGGCGGGCACGCCGGGACGCTGATAGACCCGCCCGCACACAAGGTCCTCGCGCCCGGAGTAGTCCTCAATCGGTGCCATCGTCAGCGAAACGGCCTTCCCCTCCTCAACTTCCACTTCTGCGCGCGGGCATCCATAGTTGCTATCCCACGCCCCCCAGGCATCGAGCCGGAACTGCGCCACCTCATGTGTCCCGCTCGGCAGCCCGGTCACTTGCACGACCCCGGACGCCGGCACCGGATAAAGCGCCCCGATGTCGTCAAGCGTCGCAACCCGCAGGCAGGCCCCCGGAGTCGCCGTGATTTGCAGGACGCCGCTGAGGATGTTGATGACAGCCTCGGCTCCCTCGCTGACCGCCGCCTTGCGCCCCTTGTAAGCCGCGCAAAGACCTTTCAGCCAGCGCGCAAGCCCCGCCTGGCGAGTGGCATCGCTATCGTCGCGCAAGTCCCCGGCGCGCTGGTACAAGGCCCCGTGCCCTTTCGGCACGATGTATTCCCAATGCCCCGCCGCATCGGTCACGATCGGCGCCAGCACGGTCGTACCCTCGACACAGGTATCGAGTTCATCGGAGTAGATCAGCTCGTTGAACTCCTCGGAATCCCAGAAGACGACATCGCCGTCCTCTGCGGTCGATAGAGTCCCTTCGAGGCTCACATTCGCATCAGCCGTCGGCGCGCCGTCGTGCAGGATCTGCCCGCCCAGGCGGTAGCCCATGACGAGTCGCTCACTGATCGGCCCCGGCGCGAACTCCGCTGGCTGAATGCGCCGCCCCCACCAATCGTCATCCGCCATGACCGCCGCCCGGCCGGTGTCCGCGCCCTGGTCGTCAACTTCCATGAGTAGCGCCACCGTGCAGCCCGCAATAGGTACATCCGGCCCGGCGCATCTGAGAACCGTAGCCTCAGCCACCACGCTCCCGCAAGTCAGCCGCACATACCCGTTCCCATCGGCGACGCCCTGCGCAGCAACCCGCCCCTGATTCCCTCCCAGCGAGACATACCCGTCATCAATAGCCACTTCCGCGCCTCCGCGTCGCATCATCGGTATCGGCGTCTCGACAGCCGCTGTTGCCTCAATAATGGAGTGGGCGCGACAATCCTGTCGCGCGTGGCATGGGCGTCTCGCCTGCCAATGCCGTTGTCGTTAGCTGCCCCCTCCCTCAGTCGCCGTAGGCGGCCATACGGGAGGGCTGCCCGCGCAGCGCTGGTCGCGCAAAGCGCGGTAGGGGTGGGGCCGGTTGCCGTTCTCCCCTCTCCTGAGCCTGCCGTTGCTCAGGAGAGGGGCCGGGGGTGAGGTGCCGTTAGCCTCTCCCCTCCCGGCACGGGAGGGGTGCCCGCGCAGCGGGCGGGGTAGGGCCGTTTGCCGTTCCCCTCCCTACGAGGGAGGGGTGCCCCGCGCAGCGGGCGGGGTAGGAAGCCGTTGTTGTTCTCCCCTCTCCTGAGCCTGCCGTCGCTCAGGAGAGGGGCCGGGGGTGAGGTGCCGTTTGGGTGGGGTAGGTACCCGTGAGCGTCAGCCGCCGGCAAGCCGGCTCCGTCTCCGGGCAGCCTTGATCCTGGCCACACCGCGATGCTCATCCGTAGCAAGTGGCGTCGTAACCGTTTTCCGTTCCTCAGCCACCGATTGCCCCGCCTCCACAATTGAAGCCCGGCCCGCGCGCTCTCCCACTCGACGATCGATAGCCAACTCCGTGCTCGCCCCCTTTGCCTCTTGGGCCGGGCGCGTCGTCAATGCAAAGTCCCGCGCATCGCGAGCCCGTCCTGCGGTCCCTCGCCCCTCGACGAACCCTCCACCGCTCTCCGGCATCCGCCGTGGCCTCATATCCGCGAGCCCGCCGTCCGCCGCACCGCGTGCAGTCGTCCCCCGCCCTGCATTGCTCTCATCCCACCAGCCCGAAATCGGCGCCCGCGGTGCCCGCACCTTGCCTTCCCCTCCTCCACTTCGATCGGTGCGCGGAAACACGAACACCCAGCGATCCCTCGTCATCCGTACCACACTCCATAGTTGGAACCTCGCCCTCAAGCCTACGTCCACCGCCTTGAAGACCAGTGGGTGCGACAATCGTGTCGCGCCCGTGCAGCAGCCTCACACATCCGCCCTGAAAACGTCGCGCAGGGCGGGGTCTCACTCGCCAGCCGTCATCGGCCGTCCCCCTCTCTCGGCTGCCGCAGACGGCCATGCGGAAGAGAATCGGGGCGGGATAGGCCGTTGTCGTTCCCTCCTCTCCTGAGCCTGCCGTTGCTCAGGAGAGGGGCCGGGGGTGAGGTGCCGTTAGCCTCTCCCCTCCCGGCACGGGAGGGGTGCCCGCGCAGCGGGCGGGGTAGGGCCGTTTGCCGTTCCCCTCCCTACGAGGGAGGGGTGCCCGCGCAGCGGGCGGGGTAGGGCCGTTAGCCGTTCCCCTCTCTACACGGGAGGGGTGCCCGCGCAGCGGGCGGGGTAGGGCCGTTAGCCGTTCCCCTCCCTACGAGGGAGGGGTGCCCCGCGCAGCGGGGCGGGGTAGGAAGCCGTTGCCGTCCCCTCACCTCTCATGCACCCCCTCAATTCGCGCCCGCTGGAACGCCTCCCACAAACCCACCCGCCACGCCGGCTGCTCACTCCACGGTTTCCCTCCCGGCGTCTGCCCGGCAATCTCCATCAGCAGCATCTCCCGGAGCGCCTCCGCAATCAACCGCTGCAGGTTCCGCCCCACCGAAGCCATCCGTCTGCCGCCCACCGCCGCGCCTTCCGGCAGGTCCGCTTGTCCGAGGAAGTCACGCCCTTCGTGATACACACACTCCGCTGCATTCACTGGCTCGCAAAGCAAAAGCGACCGCAAGTCCACGCGGTCGCTAAGGCCCACTTGCCGCCCCGCCTCGGCTAACTTTTTTTTGCGATGGCCAGTGTCGCCGCATCTTCCGGTCGTCGCAGGTTGACGCGGTCGATGCACTCGCGTATCCATTGCCCCATAGCGAGCGGCAGCCTGTGCAGCGTCTCAGCGCGTTTGGTCGCAGACAGCTTCGTGGCGCGAAGCGCCGTCACCAGTCCCGCCTCATCCCGGGCGGGCAGGCAGAAGTCGGTGAGGCAGTGTGCGAGGTCGTACTCCGCCATGGCGGCAAGGTCGTATGTCCTCGCGACTCGCAAAGCCCCCTCGCCCCAATCGTCTTCCTCGTAAGTCTCCCGCACCCCGATGCTCTCACGCTCCAGCGCCTCTCGATCGGTAAGCGCCCGGACCGCAATCCAGGGACGTTCCTCCCAGTCCGCGATCGCCACCTCGGCCTGAAAGACTCGCGGCGCATATTCACCCACCTGTGCGATGACCCACCATTCAAGTTCTGGCCGTTCGTCAACTCGAATCGCAGTGCTCATGTCGCCATCTATCTCACAAGAGAGTGGCCGCGACAATCCTGTCGCGGCGCCGTTGCCGTTCCCCCTCTGCACGAGTGGAGAGAGATCGAGGTAAGGTGCCGTTAGCCTCTCCCCTCCCTACGAGGGAGGGGTGCCCCGCGCAGCGGGGCGGGGTAGGAAGCCGTTGCCGTTCCCCCGTTGCACGAGTGGGGAGAGGTCCGGGCAAGGTGCCGTTAGCCTCTCCCCTCCCGGCACGGGAGGGGTGCCCCGCGCAGCGGGGCGGGGTAGGAAGCCGTTGTCGTTCTCCCGCTGCACGAGTGGGGAGAGGTCCGGGCAAGGTGCCGTTAGCCTCTCCCCTCCCGGCACGGGAGGGGTGCCCCGCGCAGCGGGGCGGGGTAGGAAGCCGTTGCCGTTCCCCCGCTGCACGAGTGGAAAGAGGTCGGGGCAAGGTGCCGTCAGTCGTTCCCCTCCCTACGAGGGAGGGGTGCCCCGCGCAGCGGGGCGGGGTAGGAAGCCGTTGCCGTTCCCCCGTTGCACGAGTGGGGAGAGGTCCGGGCAAGGTGCCGTTAGCCTCTCCCCTCCCGGCACGGGAGGGGTGCCCCGCGCAGCGGGGCGGGGTAGGGCCGTTTCCCCCCTCTGCACGCGTGGAGACGGGGCCGGGGGGTGAGGTTGCCGTGAGTCGCCGGGGCTGAGGTGCCGTTACCCCAGCACAACCGGCGGTGTCAGTCCTTCCACGCTGCCCAGCGCGAGGAAGTCGACCTTCTCCACGATCCGCCGCTCGTGCGATCCCGGCAGTCCCAGATCAGAGCCGGTGTAGAGCACCCTCGGCAAGGAAATAGTGGCGGTAGTGTTTCCCCGCGCAAGGGTGATGCCGATCGCCGCCTCCTGCCCTGCGCACAGGTCCATGTAGATGCAATTGTCCATGAAGTCCCGGCTGAAAGCCCCCCAGCATCGCACACCCGCAAGGTTGTACAGTGTCGCCGGCGCAGCCGAGGGCGTCAGCCTCAAGCCCGCCGCCGGGTCCTCCAGCACGTTGTCGATGACGATGCGCACGCGCTCGCAATTGGCGTCTTCGGACAGCGCCTCCCCGCCCTTGGCGATCTCGACGGTCGCCTCGCTGTACATGTATGGAGCCGCCGTCGGCATCGTCGGTGTGGGCCGCGAGCCGTGGTCGATCTGCAGCCCCGCGATCTCCAGCGTGCACATCGCAGGCTCTCCGCGCACGAAGTCGAAGGTGGCTCGCTTGATCTTGGCGTCGGTGACTTGCTTCACTTCATTGATGCAGTCGATAAGAATCGACGCCCACTTGCCCTGCCCGCTGGCATCCCGCGTCTGTATCCAGCTCAATAGCGCCGTCAGCGCCCCCGGCACGAGCGGGAAGTGCAACTCCCCTTCCACCCATTCTCCCGCGCTGTAGTACTTGCTCTCGAACGAGTTGTGATCGGCCAGGTCCAGTGTCACGTAATTGCGCTTCAACCCGACGGTATCAGCCGAGCCGCGTTCTCCGCTAGCCATCAGCGGCAACCAGGTTGTGGGCTCCGCATAGGCTCCTTTCGCGTTCTGCAGTCCGAATCCGAAGGCTCCTTCCATAGCCAAAGCCACTGCCATCTGCTAGCACGCTCCTTCCCATGTCATCTTCTGCTTGCTACAGCCTCGATCCACATCACACGAATCGCACCTCGAGCGCCGACCCTTCCCGCGTGGCGCGGGCGTCTCGCCCGCGAGCGCCGTGTCCCGTGTCCGTGTCCCGCACCCGTGTCCGTGTCCAGTGGCCGCGGCAATCCTGCCGCGGGCCGTTTCCCTTTCCTTCCAAGAAAGTGTGGATAGGGAAGATAGGAAACCGTTCGTCGTTTTCCTCTCCACGGACCGCGCCCTGCGCGGCATTGGAGAGAGGCCTACCCGCTGCAAGCGGGTCAGGGTGAGGTGCCGTCAGTCGTTCCCCTCCCGGTACGGGAGGGGTGCCCGCGAAGCGGGCGGGGGTGGGGCCGTTGCCGTGCTCCCCCTCTCCTGAGCGAGTCGTTTTCGCTCAGGAGAGGGGGCCGGGGGGTGAGGCCGCCGTTCTCCCCTCCCTCCGAGGCAGGGGGAGTGCCCCGTGGTATCCGCCGCAGGCGGATCGGCGGGGATACGGGGTAGGAAGCCGCCAAAGCCCGTGGGCGCGGTCAAACCGTTTCCGCCCGCCTCACCATCATCTCGATCTCAACGACCCGCACCGGCATCCCGCGTGCCCGGAGTGTGTCCTCAGCCTTCGACTGCGGCTCGACCCGCACCACCTGCGAGTACCAGCAAGTGCCGCCGAGGTACCGGTCGGCCATGAGTCGCTGGAAGATGACCCCCGCCTCGTCCATCACCCGTTCGTCTGCCGCCTCATCCGCCGCGATCCGCTGCAGGTAGTAGACGAGATAGCGATATTCCTGCGTATAGGACCGATTGGTGCCGCCGGCCAGGGGTTGTTCGATAGTGCTCCCTCGCACAATCGCACATGGGAAGCTGAGCAGTCGCGGTTCCGGCATCAACTCCACCGGCCCTTGCCCCACCCACTGCAGATCGGGCTCCCCTTGCCGCAAGGGCCGCAGCATGGCATTCCGCGCCACTTCATAGGTCCCGCTGAGCGCCTGATCCAGCCGCATCTCCCCTGGCCCGAGAATCTCCTCGACGGTCCTGCGCTCAGCCGTTGTTTCATCATCCGAGACCGACACGATGCCCCCCGGCGTGAGCCCATCAGTGGGCGCATAGATGGTAGCGGTCCCATCGGTGTCCGCCAGCAGCAATCGCCCATCTTGCACAGTTCGCCGGATGGCGCTTGCGATCTCGTTATAGTGCAGGTCAACCGGCATGATGGATCATCCTCTCGTTTTGCACTCCTTGCCGTCTCGCGCACATAGCATGGTGAGTTGCCAGTGTTCCGAGTGCACGGCCTGGGTTCCGCGTGGCGCGGGCGTCCCGCCCGCGAGCGCCGTGTCCGTCTCCAGTGTCCGCGGCAATCCTGCCGCGGGCCGTTGCCGTTGCTCCCCCTCTCCTGAGCGAGTCGTTTGCGCTCAGGAGAGGGGGCCGGGGGGTGAG
>CAYWBK010000284.1:0-8283 GCA_964455745.1 uncultured Armatimonadia bacterium | reverse complement strand
CCCCGCCTGCGGCGGGGCCGGGCGTCCTGCGGACGCAACGGCACGGATAACGACCGTGCATCCGAGGTGGTCTGTTCAGCCACTGTCAAGCTACCCACACACATTGAGGAAGAGCTTGGCGTAGGGATGATTCTGACCATTAGGACACGAAAGCACGAAATGGTCGCATCAGCGGCTTGCTGACGTGTTTCGTGACTTTACGTTTTCGTGGTCCCAAAGCCGTTCGGTCCGGTTTCTCCCGCGCCTGGAGGCTGAGGCGGACACGGCGTAGGACTGCAACTGATCGGAGACGGCACGAAATGATGGCAACTCGAACGACGATCTTGGCGCTGGGGGTTGTGCTGATACTTGTGGGTGGAGGCTGCCACGGACGGCAGCAGGCTGCCACCGATGCCGGCAAGGGCCCGGCGGTGGATTTCGTCGCCCAGGGCAAGGAGCAGTTCAAGGCGGGGCAATACGACCTGGCGGAGCAGAGCTTCCGGCAGGGGCTGCAGCAGCACCCCGATGCGCTGGAAGCCACGTACTACCTCGGGCGCTGCGCGTTCCAGAAGGGGGCCTACGACCAGGCGGCGGCGAGCTTCACCGAGGTCGTCACAAAGCACCCGAAGTCCGCAGATAGCTGGGCGTGGCTCGGGCAGAGCTACGAAGCGCTCAAACGCGGCCCCGACGCGCTGACCGCCTATAAAAACGCACAGCAGCTTGACCCGAAGAACGACATCGCCCGCAAGGGCATCGCCAAGCTGGGGCCTGGCAAGCGCATCGCCATCACCATCGACGACGGGCCGAGCCTGACCTATACACTCAAAGCGATGGACGAGTGCGAGAAGCATGGCGGGAGGCTGACGTTCTTCGTCGTCGGAACCTGGCTCGAGCGCGATCCGCAGATCATCAAGCTCATGCAGAAGCGCGGCCACCAGATCGGCAACCATACCTACGAGCACGTGGACCTGACGAAGCAGTCCGAGGACAAGATCCGCTGGCAACTCGGACACACGAACGACATCATCGTCAAGCAAGGCGGGGCCAAGCCGACCTTCATGCGCCCGCCTTACGGGAGCCACAATGCCCTCGTGGACCGCATCTGCGCGGAACTGGGCCTCAAAGTGGTGCTGTGGGACATCGACACGGATGACTGGCGGTCCGACCGATCGGGAGAGCAGACCGTCCAGTATGTGCTGAGCCACGCCAAGCCGGACGCCGTGGTGCTCATGCACCAGGTCCACAACACCTACACCGTGCTGGACCGCATCTTCGATGGTCTGGCGAAGGCGGGGTTCACTTGCGTGCGGCTCGATGAGCTGCCGCGCTACCCCAAGAAGATGGGAACTTGAGGGAAACGCTGAAGTCGGAACGCTGAACGCTGAACGCTGAACGCTGAAAACGGAAAACGGAAAACGGAAAACGGCAAAAGGGGACTGCGATGTATGGTCGAGTGAGAGGGGTTCAGTTCGGCATCGTCGCTATGGTGATCGGGGCTATGGCGGCCGGATACGCTTGCGCTGCTGAGCCTGTGGTCATCGACGACTTCGAGAGCGGGGTTGGGCGGTGGTATGCGGTCGATGGCAACCGCGACAAGGGACTGCCGCCGCTGGTGCGGATGACGGCGGTTGACGAGGCGAAGGAAGGCGCGGCGGCGGCTCGGCTGCAGTTCGACGCGGCCCCGCAGTCCTGGGGGCACATGCAGATGAACGTTCGCACCGTCGAGTGGGTCGCGCGCGGATGCGACCGCATCTCGCTGTGGGTGAAAGGCGACGGCTCGGGTGAGACGCTGAACCTGATGTTCGGCAACTACGAGCGCCAACCGGCGCTGTGCTTCATCTACCCCATCACGCTGGATTTCACGGGCTGGAAGCAATTCGTGGCTCCGTTCCGGGAGTTCAAGCCGGAGGGGCTGGCCGCGCGCCTCAACGACATCGTCCTGATCCAACTCAATGCGTCCGGGACGAAGAAGCCTATCGACATTCTGGTGGATGAGATACTCGCCCTCCCGGCGGAGAGCGGCGGGAAGCCCGGCAGCTTCTTCGACCTCGATGTGCCGACCACGCCGGGGTGGGACCTGCCTGCGCCGAAAGGGCCGGTGACGGTCGATCCCCTTACCGGCGTGCCCGCCGGTATGGCGATCCCGCGCACGCTGCATGGCGTCCGCAATCACCTCGATCTGCACGATCCTTATGAGTTCGCGGTCGATTACCCGGAGCCCGGCAGTTTCGGCGTCCAGGTGGCGACGACTTCCGGCTACGGCGGCTCGGCGCTGATTATCTCGGTGGACGGGCAGGAGAAACTCAACAAGCCTTTCCCCGGCGAGACGCAGACTGAACTGACGCAGTACCAGGGGTATTACTCGGTACCGGTGCCGGCCGGGCGACATGTCATCCGTGTGGACAACAACGGCGCGGACTGGGTGCAGGTCGACGCCCTGCGGTTCGGCAACTACGGGCGGGGCCGGGTCTCCGTAGGCAGGAACGATGAGAGGGTGACCGTCAGCATCCTCGGGCCGGACGGAAAGGGCCAGGCGGGCGTCGAGGCGGAAGTCACGGTCGCCGGGCGAGCGGTGCCGGTCGCGCGCGGGGCAGACGGACTGCTCAGGACAGCGGCCCTCCGCGGGCGCTTCCCCACCGGCCTGTACCCTATCGAGGCGACGGCGACGCGCGACGGGAAGGTCATCTACCACGCGACGACTACGACGCAGATCGGCTCCCCGAGGGTCCAACCCGAGCGAGTCGCCTTCCGCGCGGGGGAGGATGTGCAAGTCCGCTTCCGGTATGTGAACTCGGCCGGGGTGTCGGCGCCGGGGGCGAGGCTGACCGTGCAGATCGGCCGGGTCGGGGATGCGAAGCACGAGCCGATGGTCCTCACCGAAGGGACCGACGGCCTTATCAGCGCGGCGCTCGGGAAGCGGCCCGCCGGAGCCTATGAAATCACCATCGACGCGAAAGACGGCCTCGACCACCGCTTCCGCGTGCTCGTGTATGACCCCGCGTCGACCGAGATCGCTCGCGAAGGGGTTATCCGGCTGGGCAAGAACGAGCGGTTCGTTGTCGGGGACGGACATGACTTCACACCGTGGGGCTTCGCCACAATCGGCCTGTTCGCGCCCTCCGTCGAGTCCGTACAGGGCGTAGGGGCCTGGGCATACGCGCCGGACGAGGCGGTGCTGAACTGGATCGGGCTGCTCAGGTCCTACGGGGTGAACGTCGTCCGGTTCGGCGTGAACGTGGACAACATGAAAGCGGATCAGGGCGGGCATCTCAGCCCCGACATCGCCGCGAGGCTGCGGCATTTCCTCGACCTCATCGGGTCGCTGGGGGTGCGAGGCTTGCCGGTCATGTGGTGGGGGCACTACCACAACTTCAGTTTCGACGGCATCAAGGCCTACGATGACCTCATCAAGACGCAGGCGGACTGGTTCACGAAGCCCGAGGCGCTGGCGCTGCAGAAGCAATATGTGCGCGAAGTCGTCGGCCCGTATGCCGGCGATGCGCGCATCTTCGCCTGGGAAGTGATGAACGAGACCTACACCGCCGGCGGGGACCGTCAGGCGGCGATCCGCTGGACGAATGCCATCGTGGACACGATGCACGAAGTCGACAAGAGCCACCTCATCACCATCAGCGCCTGCGAGGCCACCCCGGCGGAGGAGATCGAGTGGATCGAGGGGGCGAAGATCGACTTCTTCAACTGGCACGCGTACCCGACGTACATGGACTACGGCGATTACCGCAAGCAAGCGGGCAATGACTCGATCCGGGAGATGGGCAACTACGCGGCGATGATGGCGGCGGCCGACGCCGGGCACGGCAAGACGGTCATCCTCGGGGAGACAGGCAACGACCGGGGGCAGGAGGTCGACTACCCCGAGTTCAAAACCCTCATCACCCGCGACTGTTTGTGGATGGCGTTCCTGAACGGCTCGCCGGGCGGAATCTCCTGGGATGCCATTGCCGACCCGCGAGAGTTCGATGTCATATCCCGGATTGTGGCGCAGTTCGACTGGACGACGTGGGGCCACGACCTCCCCGATATAGCGGTTCACGTGGAGAACAACCAGGACTACCGAAGGGACCTCGGCAACCTGGCGAAATATACGTGGTGGGGGCTTGCGCATTGCCTGCGCTGTGGTTTCGTCGGCTCCTGGAGCAACGAGGGCGGCCCGCCGTCGGCGACGTTCGAACCGCCACAACGGTCGGGCTTCTTCCTGACGTGCTCCCCCGGCTACCAGGGTGCGTTCATCAACTCATGGTATGGCCAGGGCTTCATCGCCTACATCCGCAATGTCGGTGGCATTCTGCCGCAGAACGTTCGCACGCGCACGCCCAAGCCGCTACAGGTTGCCCTTGGGGCCCACAAGGGCACACTGGATGTCTGGGACCTGGACGAACGAAAGATTGTGAAGACTGTCCAAGGGGATGGGCCGCGCACGATCGACCTCGGCATGACCGATCACGATTTCGCACTGGTGGTTCATGGCAAGAAGTGATGCAGGCGACAACAGGGGGACGGGCGCGGCGGGGGCGCAGCCTGCGGGCGGCAGCGGCCCGCGCGAAGTGGCGCTGCTGATACTGGTTGGGCTGCTGGCCCTCACCACGTGCCTTTACCTGGCGCTGGCCATCCTCGCCGGACGATGCGAGTTGGCGAGGTTCCTGGGCACCTACGGCATCCTGTTCGCCCTGTACATCTTGGCCGTCGCGTTGGTGCTGAAGGCCGGCGCGCGGTTGCGGACGCCCGCCCTGGTGATCGTGATTGCGTTTGCGATCGCCTTCCGCGTGGTCCTCCTGCCGACATCCCCTCTCTTCAACGATGCCATGCACCGGTACCTGTGGGACGGGAAGGTCCTCGCCCACGGCATCAGCCCTTACATCGCCACCCCGTCGACCCCGGAGTTCGAGTATCTTTGGGGGCCGCACCATGACGAAATCCCCTACCCCAACGAGGGCAGCGCGTACCCGCCGCTGACCGAGATCGCCTGCGGCCTGGCGGCGCTGTGCAGCCCGGACAATCCGGTGGCCATCAAGGGGATATCGGTGGCTTTCGACCTGCTGACAATCTGGCCGATTTTGCTTTTGCTCGACACTTTCGACCGGCCGCGGGCACTGGCGCTGATCTACGCCTGGAACCCGCTCGTGCTCAAGGAGTTCGCGAATTCGGGCCACCTCGACCCCATCGCCATCTTCTTCCTGGTCATGGGACTGGCGATGTGCCTCCGCGCCAAGTCGACGGCGGCGGGCATTCTGTGGGGCTTGTCGGCGGGAAGCAAACTGTTCGCACTGCTGATGCCGTGGGTCGCCTGGAACCGGGCGCGGCTTCGCGCGGCGGTGCTCACGGGCGTTGTCTTCGCTGTCATCGTTGCGCCGTTTGTGCTCGCGGGCAAGCACGGGGGGCGAGGGCTGTTGGACTTCTCGCTAGCGGTGGACTTCAACTCCGGCCTGTACTGGTTCGTCAGAAAGCTCGTGGAGCGCGCGGTCGGCGACGTCGACGTGGCGCAGAAGGTCACGCGGGCCGTCCTGGGCGCGATCATCGGCATGGCCGCCTATACCATGAACCCGGCGAACGCTGACGACCGCGAGATCGCCCGGCGCACGGGGATGCTGATCGCCTGCCTGCTGTTGATCTCACCGATCGTCAACCCCTGGTACGTGTGCTGGCTCGCGCCGTTCCTGTGCCTGATCGTGTCGCCGTCCTGGATCGTCTTCACGGGCCTCGTGGCGCTGTCTTACGTGGCCTACGTTGGCAGCGCGTGGGGGGATGTGGCGCGCGTGGTGGAGTACGTGGTGTTCTGGGCGCTTCTGGTATGGGAAGGGGGCTGGCATCGGCGGCTGGACGGCCCGCTGATCTCTCTGACGCCGGGGCCGGCGGAAAGCCGGTGATGTGTGAACCCAGGGCGCGTTCTTTGATTGTGCGTGAGCGAGCGGCGGCCTGTAAGCGCCATCGCCCTGTACCGTAGCAGGAACTCCAGGCCCTTGCGGGCCCGGCTAGCAGCTATTGGCCCTTCGGGCCATACACCAGTGCGCCGGCGCCGAAGCGCGGTTGTACTACTGGCTACCACGGACAGCCACGGCCTGTCCTATCATCGTTGGATACGGCCCAGCTACCGCCGTTCGTCTGCCAACAGTCGGAAGACGCACCCCGTCTTGCAACGCGCGCGAGTGTTAAGATATACTAATGGCTATAGCTTGGCTGGCGGATGCGCACTCGCTGACCGAGGGATGTTAGCGCGTGTGTAGGGTTTTGCGTGCATCTCCGCTTGCCGGGCCGGCTGCGACGACTGGAACACAACACGCATCGACGCACTGCCACGCGCTTCGGTGCGCTGCTGAGACTGGGAGCGATTCCCAATCGTCTGGGAAGCGCTCTCATTGGTTGAGGAGACGGATAGCTCAATGTCGATCATGCGGATGCGCAAGATGTTCCGGAATCCTATCGGTGGCGCCAAGAAGCACCATTGGTGGGCCAGCCCGATGTTCCTCTTCTTCGTACTTATCATCATCATCTTCGTGATCGGAGCGTATTACAGCTTCGGCCCCGGCGGGCGCGGCGCCGGCCCCCGACAGACGGAAGGGGCCGCGCGCAACGTCCCGAAGGTCATCGCCATGGTCGACCGCACCGGCATCTCTCGCGCACAATTCGATGCGGGCCTGTCGGTGATGAGCAGTGAGAGCACCGGCGAGGACATGGTCACAAGCGGGCGCTACATGAAACAGCGGCTGCTTGATGACCTCATCCAGAATGTCTTGCTGAAGAGTGCCGAGGCCAAGGAAGGCATCAAGGTCTCCGGCAAGGAGATCGCCGACAAGCGCAAGGAACTGGTGGAGAAGTCCATCAACAACGAGTTCCCGCAGCGCAAGGACCTCATCGCCTTCCTCAAAAAGAAGCAATTGACTTACGAGCAGTTCCAACAGCAAGTGACCGACCGGGGCTTCAGGGACGACAAGCCGATCCAAGAGCAGTTGATGCAGGAGAAGCTGGAGAAGGCCGTCAAGGATAAAGTCCAGCCGACCGAGGACCAGATCAAGGACTCCTACACCGAGGTCAAGGCCCAGCACATCCTGATCACCCCGGATTCGCTGCGCAAGAAGGCGGAGGAGGAAGCGAAGAAGGCGGGCGCGCAGGCGCCGGCGCAGCAGGACTGGGACGCGCTGGCCAAGAAGAAAGCCGATGACCTGCTGGTTCAGATCAAGGGCGGGGCCGACTTCTCCAAACTGGCGAACGAGAACACCGACGACCCGAGCGGGAAAGGCAAAGGCGGCGACCTCGGCTGGTTCAAGAAGGGCATGATGGTGCCGGAGTTCGATGCCGCCGCTTTCGCGCTGCAGCCCGGCCAGGTCAGCGAGGTCATCAAGACCGATTTCGGCTACCACATCATCAAGGTGGAGGACCGCCGACAGAACCTCCCCGCCGATTTCGAGAAGGATAAGCAGAAGTACACCGCGCAGGTGACTGACGAACTCAAGAACCGGGCATGGACCGAGTACCAGGCGAACCTGAAGAAGGCGGCCAAGATTGAGATACTCGATCCCGAGCTCAAGGCTTATGACTTGATGAAGAAGCCCGGCCACGAAGCCGAGGCCGCGCCACTGCTCGACGAGGCCGTGCGCCAGGATCCGAACAACCTGTCCGCCGAGTGGGAACTGGCCCAGCTCTATCAGAAGGCCGGCGAGAAGGACAAGGCGATGCAGCTTCTCGCCGCGCTCACGCAGAATGAGAAAGGCGCCAGTTCCGCGCAGGCTCACATGGCATACGCGAAGCTGCTGCAAGACTCCGCCAAGGACCTGCAGGCCGCCGGTAAGACCCAGGAGGCCCAGCAAGCGACTACCGACGCGCTGGCCCAATACAAGTCCGCGGCGGACTGGGCGTCCTCGATGGACTTCCAGAACTACTCCATCCATACGCAGCTCAAATCCGTCTTCCAGGAGTTGAAGCAGGCCGACCTCGTGAAGGCAGAGGACCAGTGGATGGCCGAGTTCATGAAGCAGCAGCAGGAGAGCGGCGGCATGGGCGGGATGGGGGGAATGATGCCCATGCAGTTGCCTGTGACTGGCGGGAAGTAGAGGCACCTCACCCCCGGCCCCTCTCCACGAGTGGAGAGGGGGGAACGGCGACCTCACCCCCGGCCCCTCTCCACGAGTGGCTATGCTTTACCCACATCTTGCGTGCGAATCACGGGCCGTTGCCCCAAAAGGCCCGAAGGGCCGAAAGAGTTTAGCCAGGCTCGCAAGAGCCTGGAAAGCAGCCCCTCCTTGGATAAGAACAGCCCCCGAAGGGGGCGGCACAAATGGCGCAATGTTG
>CAYWBK010000283.1:0-8298 GCA_964455745.1 uncultured Armatimonadia bacterium | reverse complement strand
CCGAGGTGGTCTGTTCAGCCACTGTCAAGCTACCCATACACATTGAGGAAGAGCCAGTACAATCGGCAGGAACAATCTCCCCGCATAGCCAATCATAAGGCCACGTTGTTCCACATTTCTGCCGAAGGTGGGGATATCCGATGAAACACCCTCTCAAAGCGACCCTTGTAGGTCTCCTGTTCGTACTTTCCGCGTATGCCGCATCTGCCGATCTGCCCCTCAGCCGCGTCGTCCTGTTCTCCAGCGGCGTCGGATACTTCGAGCGCGCCGGGCAAGTCGAGGGCAATGCAAAGGTCGAGCTTTCCTTCAAGACCGAGCAGATCAATGACCTGCTCAAGTCGCTCGTGCTTCAGGACCTCGACGGCGGCAGGATCGCCCCGGTGGTTTACTCGCCGCAGGAACCGCTGACCCGGACGCTGCAATCCTTCAGCCTCGACCTCAGCCAGGACCGCCCGCTCGCGACGATGCTGTCGATGCTGCGCGGGGCGAAAGTCGAGATCGTCGCCGACGGAACCGTCCGTGGGAGCGTCCTCGGCGTCGAGACCCAGCAGAAGAGCAGCGACAAGGGCGTGGTCTCCTTCAGCGTCGTGAACGTGGTGACCGATACCGGGATCACGCAGATTCCGCTTTGGCATATCAAGTCCATCAAGCTCCTGGACGAGAAACTCAGCGGGGATCTGGCCAAGGCTTTAGGGGTGCTCAATGCCAGCCACGACTCGGGCAAGCGTCCGCTGACGCTCAGTTTCGAGGGCGCCGGCAAGCGGCACGTGCGGGTCGGGTATCTGCTCGAGACCCCGGTGTGGAAGACCAGCTACCGGCTCCTGGTGGACGAAAAAGGCCTGTTCCTACAGGCCTGGGCCATCGTCGAGAACACGACGGACGATGACTGGCAGGGAGTGAAGCTATCGTTGGTCTCGGGGCGGCCGATCAGCTTCGTCCAGGACCTGTACCAGCCGCTGTACGTGTCACGCCCGGTCGTGGCGCCGTCGGTGGTCGGCTCGCCCCTCCCGCAGACGTATGAGGGCGCGATGGAGGCCGCCGCCAAGGGGGAGGCAGGCCCGCAGGGGCCAAGGGGCGCACCCGGAATGGGCGGCTTCGGCGGACGCAGGGGCGGAATGCCAGGGATGCCGGGAGCGGCGGCCACTCCGTACAACCAGCAGATCGTAGAAAGCAACAGCAATGCGGCGATGCTTGCGCCGATGCCAGGCGAATCGGAGGGCGTGGACGCGATGGCTGCGGGGGAGAAGGTCGGGGAGCTATTCCAGTATGCCATCGACCAGCCGGTGACCGTCGCCCGGCATCAGTCGGCGATGATTCCGATCATTAACAAGGGTATCGAAGGCGCGAAGGTCTCTATTTACAATCAGGCCGGGAATCTGAAATACCCGCTCAACGGCCTGCGACTGAAGAATACCTCAGGCCTGCAACTGATGGGCGGGCCGATCACGGTCTTCGACGGCGGCGTCTATGCCGGTGACGCCCTCACGACCGACATCGCTCCCGACGACGACCGGCTCGTGACATACGCGGTCGATCTGGGGGTCGAGGTCGCGCCGAAGGTGGAGGAGACGGCCACCGATTACACCAGCCTGAAGATCAGCCGCGGCGTCCTGCTCCTGACGCGCAAGCAACACCGGGAGAACAGCTACACCGCCAAGAACGTAACCGACGAGAAGCGCACGCTCCTGATCGAGCAGCAAATCCAGGACGGCTGGGACCTCATCTCGCCCGCCAAACCGAACGAGAAGACGGCCCACAACTACCGGTTCAAGTTGGAGATCGCGCCGAAGACCACCGAAAAACTGACGGTGGTCGAGGAGCATCCGATCAGCGAGACCGTCGCGCTCATCGACCGCGATGCCACCAGCTTCGGCCTCTACATCCGCGCCCCGAAGATCAGCGATGCGGTCAAGACGGCGCTGCAGAAGATCGTCGAAATGAAGACCACAATCGCGGATGTGGCGGCGCAGTGGACCGATCGCGACGCGCGGCTCAAGGAGATCACCAGCGAGCAGGAGCGCATCCGCAACAACATGGCGCAACTGGACCGCAACAGCGACCTGTACAAGCGCTACGTCGAGAAGTTCACCGCGCAAGAGACCGAGTACGAGAAGCTGCAGGCGGAGATGAAGAAGCTCCACGATCAGCAGAAGGGCCTGCAGGATGAGCTGACGGCATACATCAGCGGGCTGAATGTGGAGTAGGCTTCGTCGTCGGCGACCTCTCCACGGCAACCTCACCCCCCTCTGCCGTCTGCGGCGGAGAGGAGAACGACAACCTCACCCCCCGGCCCCCTCTCCGCAAGCGGAGAGGGGGAGAACGGCAACGGCTGCGCTATTCCCCCTTCCTGCGTGGTCTATGCTTTACCCACATTTCCGCACCTGGGGGCCGCGAACTGGTCTCAAGCCGTTGCCGTCAAGCCCCCGAAGGGGGCGTGCGCCGATTGCCACCAGCGGAAGCTGGTGGATTCGAGCGTTTTTCCTCGATAAGCCCCGAAGGGGCGACACAGAACCGACAACAGTGCGCCATTGTGCCGCCCCCTTCGGGGGCTGTTCTTATCCAAGGAGGGGCTGCTTTCCAGGCTCTTGCGGGCCTGGCTAAACTCTTTCGGCCCTTCGGGCCTTTTGGGGCAACGGCCGTGATTCGCACGCAAGATGTGGGTAAAGCATAGCCGCTTGGGGGAGGGCCGGGGTGGGGGGGCCGTGCTGAAATTGACATGCACCATCATCCAGGAGGTATCGACATGAGACGAGCCGGGTGTCCCACCCTGATTCTGCTGTTGATAACGGTGATCGCCGCCTCAACGGTTGCCGCCTTGGCTGCCGATTTGCCCCTCAGCCGCGTGGTGATGTTCTCCAGCGGCGTCGGATACTTCGAGCGCGGAGGAGCGGTCGAGGGCACGCAACAGATACAACTCTCGTTCAAGACGGAGCAGATCAACGACCTGCTCAAGTCGCTGGTGCTGCAGGACTTCGACGGCGGCAAGATCGCGCCGGTGATCTATGCGCCGCGCGAGCCGCTGACCCGAACGCTGCAGTCCTTCGGCGTCGATCTCAGCGAGGACAAGTCGCTGGCCGACTTGCTGCGGACGCTGCGGGGCGCGAAGGTCGCCATCGTTGCGGACGGGGAGATGCAGGGGCAAATCGTCGGCGTTGAGAAGCAGCAGAGGACCAGCGGCAAAGACGTTGTCACTTTCGACGTGGTGAACGTGCTCACCCAGGCCGGCCTGCAGCAAGTGCCGATCTGGCATATCAAGTCGCTTCGGCTGCTGGACGACAAGCTGGGCGGCGACCTGATGAAGGCGCTCGGGGTGCTCAACGCCAGCCACGATTCCGGCAAGCGCCCGGTGACGCTGACCTTCGCGGGCCAGGGCAAGCGCCGGGTGCGCGTGGGGTATTTGCTGGAGACCCCGGTGTGGAAGACCAGCTATCGGCTGGTGGCGGACGAGAAAGGCCTGTTCCTGCAGGGCTGGGCCATCGTCGAGAACACCACCGACGACGACTGGCAGAACGTGAAGCTGTCGCTGGTCTCGGGCCGGCCGATCAGCTTCATCCAAGACCTCTACCAGCCGCTCTACGTGCCGCGGCCCGTCGTGGCCCCGTCGGTGATCGGCTCGCCGCCGCCGCAGACCTACGAGGGCAACATGCAGGCCCCGACGCCGCCGATGGCGACCACCGCCGCCCCGGGGGCAGGCGCTCGGGCTCTCCCGAAGGCCGCCGCCAGAGCGGCCCGGCGCGATGAAGCCGAGAGGATGGAACTGCCGGAGGGCGTCGCGGCGGGCGACGCTGTCGCCTATGAGCCCCAGAATGCTTTGGTGATCCGCGGCGCCCAGGAAGCGGTGACTGCCCAGGGCGAGCAGGTCGGCGAGCTGTTTCAGTACGCCATCGACCAGCCGGTGAGCATCGCCCGCCAGCGCTCGGCGATGATCCCGATCATCAATAAGGACATTGAGGGCACGAAGGTCTCGGTCTACAACCAGGCCGTGAACGCGAAGTTCCCGCTCAACGGCATGAAGCTGAAGAACTCGACCGCGCTGCACCTGATGGGCGGGCCGATCACGGTGTTCGACGGCGGCGTCTACGGCGGCGATGCGCTCATCACCGACATCGCGCCCGGCGACGAGCGGCTCATCACCTACGCGGTGGACCTCGGCGTCGAAGTCGCCCCGAAGGCGGACGACGGGACCGAGGAGATCACGGCTCTGAAGATCGAGCGCGGCGTGCTGCTCCTCACTAAGAAGCAGCGCACCGAGGTGACCTACACCGCCAAGAACGTCACCGCCGAAATGCGCACATTGCTTATCGAGCACCCGATCCGCGACGGCTGGGACCTGGTGGCCCCGGCCAAAGCCGACGAGACGACGCGCAACGCATACCGGTTCAAGCTCGAGATCGCGCCGAAGGATACCGCGAAACTGACTGTTGTGGAAGAGCACCCGGAGGTCGAGACGGTGGCGCTCGTTGACGGCGATCTGGATTCCATCGGGCTGTACATGAAGTCGACGAGGATCAGTGAGAGCGTCAAGGCGGCGCTGGCGAAGGTCGTGGACATGCGGGGCAAGCTGGCTGACCTGCAGTCACAGCGCACTGAACGCGAGGCGCGATTGAAGGAGATCGGCGACGAGCAGGACCGCATCCGCAAGAACATGGCGCAACTCGATCGCACGAACGAGCTGTACAAGACCTACGTGGAGAAACTCACGGCCCAGGAGACGGAGTTCGAGAAGCTGCAGGGGGAGATCAAGAAGATCAACGCCGACGAAAAGGCCCAGAAAAACCAGATCAACACGTACCTGGAGGGGCTGAACGTGGAATAGTGGCTTGAGGTCTGAGCCGCGCTCAATGGGACCACGAAGACACCAGGACACGAAACGGCAACACACCAGATGAAGGGACGTAGTCGTATAGTGCCCTGGTGTCCTTGTGGTCAATCCTCTCTTTCGCTCTGAGAAACCGGCAACGACTCACGAAAAGTGGGGCGGCGATCCTCTGCCGCCCCACGGCCGTCTAGTAGTACAACCGTAGGCGGAGTGACTGCCGGGTTCAGCCGTCTGGCCCGAAGGGCCAGTAGCCGCTAGCCAGGGCCGCGAGGCCCTGGAACTCAGCGATGATATACCACATAGCCCCGAAGGGGCGACAGTCGATGGGCGCAGACGTGCCGGCCACCGCGTCTGTCGCCCTTTCAGGGCTTCACTGCAGAGCGCTCTCAGAACCCCAGGCCCTTGCGGGCCTGGCTAGCGGCTATTGGCCCTTCGGGCCATACACCGGCGCGCCGGTGCCGAAGTGCGGTTGTACTACTAGGGCGCCACCGCCGTGACCCCCAGCAGCGCCGGCGCAGCCCGGCCCCCCGCCGACACCACATCCACAGTCGCGATCTCCTTCTCTGGATGCGGATTATGCCACTCCCAGGCCTCCAGGGACATCGGCGCGCCGCCCACAGTTTTCCCGCGCCAGGCCACCCGGGCTGCAGCGGGTCGAGGGGCAAAGAGCGCGGCAATGTTCTTGCCGTAGATCAGCGGGGCTTCCTCGATGCTCCCGTCGGCGTAGTGCACCCGGTAGAGCCCCACTTGCTCTCGCGCGCCGGTGGTCCAGCCGCAGGTATGCAGGAACAAGAGGCTCCGGGCGCGCCGGCCCACGGCAATGCCGTTGATGGCGGCGGGCAGGCCCTGCGGCGTCAGCCGGCCTGCCAGCGCCACGGCCTTCGGCGCGACGGAGAAGGCTTGTCCGCCCAGGGTCACCTGGCCTGTGGGCACGGCGGATAGGTCGCGGCCCGGACCGTAGCCCAACCAGCCACTGCCGTCCGGGTCGGCGAGGGTCCGCGTACCGGCGGCGGAGAGGTCCACGGCATAGCCGTTCGCGGCGCGGTTCGGGGCTGGCGGCAGGAGCGCGTCCAGGAACAGGTCGGTCACGTCGTAGGGGAGCTTGTCGAACGGCCGCTGGCCCACGGACCAGGAGCAGTCCGCGGTGTAGATCAGAGGGGCCAGCCAGCCGGTGCTGTCCATCAGCGCCTGCTCCTCGTTGGCCACGCCGCACCAGGTGGTGCCCATCACGCCCATGAAGCGGTGCTTGGCCGCGTCCCGGGTGATGTTCCAGATGTTCTCAGTGCCGTACCACGGCCCGGCAATCACCTGGAAATTGTTCTTCTGCCAAAAGTCAAAGCTGGGGAAACGCTCGTAACCGCCGCCGTAGTGCCAGTCGCAGATGATGACGTCCTTGGGCAGCAGGGGCACCGTGCGGGATAGCTGGAGTTTGCCGGCGCCGTTGAAGGCATCCCCGCCGCCGGGCACGTCCACCGGCGCGAGGAACAGATCACCCCACATCATGATCTGCACGTGGCGTTGGGCCCACCAGTCCCGCAGCTTCGTCACGTCCCCGGCCAGCAGCTCCGCCGGCGACTTGCCCTTGCAGCGCGGGCAGATGCCGTAGTCGTCGTTCATCTCATCGTGCCCGATGTGGAAGTACTTCGGGTGGATAGCCTTCTCCGTCTCGTCGTACAACTGGAACAGAAGCTGGTACACGGCGGGATTGGAGGGGCAGTAGTTGTACGGGTTGTTGGGGTTCTCGGCCAGGTCCTTGTGCAGGCCGTCCTTGAAGAGCCAGTAGTCGCAATGGCCGCCGGACTGGATCTGCGGGATGGGCTCCATGAAATGCTCGCGGGCGAACTGGGCGAGCTTGCCCACCTGGGCCGGCGTCGGGCCCTTGGGGGCCCACTCCGGGTGGCTGTCCCACCGGATGCTCTCCATCTCCAGGACCACGGCGTTGAGCTTGTAGCGGGCCAGCACGCGGTCAATGAGCCGGTAGCAGAAGTCCAGCGGTTGCTCGCCCAGACACAGGTGGGCGGCGCGGAGTTTGAAGTCGGGCCAGTCGCGGATGGTCACCGCTGGCGCTTCCGGCCCGCGCTCACCCTGCCGCAGAAGCTGCAGGAGCGTCTGCACGCCCCAGTAGGTCCCAGCCCGGTCCCGCCCCGCGACCAGGATTCCCCCTGGGGTGACCGAGAGCGCATATCCCTCCTCATGCTCTACTGGGTTGAGGCCCGCCAGAGCCTTGGCGACCAGCGGGTTTGCGGCCGCCTCGCCGAGCAGGATGGCGCGGTCCGCGCCGCCGACCTCGTGCGCCTTCCGCAGCGGCAGGTTGAAGTCGAAACGTTCCTTCGCCTCCTGCTGGAGTGCGCGGGCAGCGCGCAGATCCTCAGGCGTGGGCGCGTCGCGGACCACCACCGGCGTGTCGGCGCGCAGGACGAAGACGCCCTCGCCTGCCGTGACCTGCTTGGGCGCGGGCACCAGCACCGGCAGGCCGGTCGTTGCCGCCGGGGTCACGGCGTGGGGGAGCTCCGTCGCAGGGGCGCCTTTGCCGGTGAGGTCCAGCGTCGTGGCCGGGACCGGCGGCGGAGCTTCGAAGCGCACGGTCAGGTCCAGGTGGCGCGTCTCGCCGACCTTGGCCGTGTCCCCGAGCTTCCCGCCCCAGAACCAGCCGTTGGTGGGGCTGCCGGAGAAGCGCAGGCGGCCGTCAAAGAGCTGCAGCCACGGCTCGCCGTCGGTCGCGAAAGTGACCTTGCCGACCCGCGATTGGATAGTCAGCTCCTGCACCCCGTTCACAACCCAGGAGGCGTCGTTGATGTCCCGTGTGGTGGCCTCAAGTTGTACCTTGCCCTCCCGCGCGCCGGGCCCGCCCTTGCCCGAGAAGGGGCAACCGACGATGGCCGCCTCGGCGAGTTGCAGCGCGTTGTATTCCAGGCCGAAGGGTTGCTCGCGATCGAGGGTATAGGAGAGCAGGATGCGCACCGAGTTGTCCGTGCGCACCGTGGCCTCGTAGTCCACCCGTAAGCCGCCCTCCGCGGGGCCTCCCAGCATCCGCAAGGTCTTGCCCTCCGCCGTCTCCGCCACCTGTACGTCCGCCACCTGCGGCGGCAGGCTATAATAGACGCGCTTCCACTGGCCGTCATGGAAGTTGACCGCCGCGCCCTCCAGGATCGGCTCCCCGCGAAAGCTGATGGTCAGGCCCCGGTCGGGACCGAAGCTCAGGGCCACGTCACCGGCGGTGACGCTGGCCGATTTGCCCGCCTCCGCGACCTGTGACAGTGCCAGCAAGAACGCCCCGACTGCGAGCCAGATGAAGTGCTTGTGCATGGCGACCTCCGAAGCTGCGTGCTGCCTGGATTCTTCGCGCGTGGCCGGCGTTCCCCTTCATGCGGGGCTCTTCCTCAATGAGTGTGGGGAGCTTGACAGGGGCTGAACAGACCGCCTTGGCACGTGGTTGTTATCCGTGCCGTCGCGTCCGCAGGACGCCCGGCCCCGCCGCA
>CAYWBK010000282.1:0-8300 GCA_964455745.1 uncultured Armatimonadia bacterium | reverse complement strand
TCCTAAGCCCCTGTGTATCAAGGCCTCACGGGCGCGAGTGTCAAAGATCGGCTAGTGCGCCGTCAGTCGTGGATCTTTAGGCAGAGGCCTGTAAGGCACGTACATCAACGGCCTATGCGTCCTGGGGGATTGCAGGAAGATCGCTAGGCGATCTTAGCCCTAGACCCCTGTATTTCCAACGACTTTGACCTCAAGCACCGCGGGGGTTTGGGGGATGCAATCCCCCAAGGTGTTAAGGCCGTTCGGCAGTCTTGCCAAAGATTTGCGCCTGACAAGACACTATGGCGCGATCTCGAACGCCCATACCGTCCGCCCCGGAACCTCCAGCGTCTTCGTGAACCGCGACTCCACCGTCGCCGCCGGGGCGATCCCCCCCTCGGTCCGCAGCGCCATCTGCAGCTTCTTGCCCTGCGGGAAGCCGTACTGCGCCGCGTCGAATACCCAGTCCGCCTTCACCGGCTGCTCGGTCACGTTCGCGAAGATGACGGCGAGCTTGCCGCCTTCGGATTTCCAGGCTCCGCCGAGGAGCGCGTCCGTGGTGACCAACGACTTGCCGCCCCACTGCCAGTCCGCGGTGACGGTCGGGATGTCGCCTTTGAGGACCGGCGGTCGGGCCATGTCGCCACGCGAGAGGCAGTCCAGCATCGCATAGCGGATGCGCGCGCACTGGCGGATGAAGGCGGCGAATTTCGGGCGTTCCGTGACGACCTGCGGGGCGCACCACCCTAGCTGCTCCCCGAACACGAGCTGCTGGCCGGCCTTCATGCACTGCGCCACCTCGTCTCCGCCGTAAGCGCGCGAGAACGGCTGGATGCGCCCGGCATAGACGGAGGCGAACATGGGGATCTGGTTCTGATATTGGAAGTGCCAGGTCAGGTATCCGTCGAAGCAATGAATATACGCTTCGCCGTTGCACTCTGTGGTGAGGAACTTCTCCAGGCCCGCGGCCTTGATCTTCGCCCGCAATTCCGTCAGCATCGGCCAGTAGCCGCCGGCCGTCCACCAGTTTCCGCCTCCAAGCGGATGCCCGTGTGACTTGTCGAAACACAACACCGGAGCCGCCGCCGCTACCTGGTCGATGTAGACGCCATCGACGCCGTACTCGGAGACGAGCCGCATCACGGTCTCCTGGACCTTGTCGCGCCAAATCGCCTGGGTCGGGCACATCGGGGCCAGCTTCGCGCCGGAGCCGTACTCCTCGATGTAGGGCTTGCCTTGCTCGTCCTTGGTCGCGCCGCGAATCGCATCGTTCTTGAAGTCGTCGAGCGCGCTGTCCCACAGTCTGCCGTTGATGTAGGGCATGACGCGCACGCCGGCCTTCTGCAACTCCGCCACGCCCTCCTTGAACCCCGGCTTGACGGGGAAGTAATGCGGATAATTGACATCAAAGGGGATCTGGTGCCATGAATACCAGTGCACCGCGGTGGGCAGGCCCATGTACTCGGCAAACTTCTTCGTCGCCGGGACAACCTCGGCGGCGGTGCCGCCGGTCTGCGTCCAGATTGGGATGTCGCGCATCCACTTGGGCGTGTCGCCGCGATCGCGGTCCTTCGGCCACCACCCGGCGTTCTTGCTGACCCAGTCCTTGTAGATTTGGGTGGCGTCGAACCAGTCGCCGCGGAAGACCTGCAGCGCCGCCGTCCCCGACTGGTGGAAGCTGTTGCCGGGAACGCCGCAGTCCTCCGCATACCAGCGCATCTTCACATCGATGCTGTCCTCCGCGCGCTCGACGTGCAGTTCCTTGGTGGAGGCGAGGGGATCGTGAGTGGCGACGTAGGCCCCGCAGCCCGGCCCATAATAGGCGATGAACTGCATGGAAGCCCAGCCGTCGGGATAGCGTCCGCCGTATCCGGTGAAGCCTTTCACGAGCGGCGCGTGCGTGATGATGCCGGACCCTTGCGGGTAGACGAGCGAGTCATCAGCCGGTGTGCGGCCCATCTTGCCAAGCTGCACCGTGGGGATGTAGATGTCACGCAGAGAGAGCGTTGGAGAGCCGTTGTCGATGTCGAGATGCCAGGTGGTGCGGCCGCCCTCGAAGCCGATCTGCACCTTCGCCTGCACTCCGGCGGCCTCGGGCTGGACAGGATTGGAGAAGGTGAGCGTGACCGGCTCGCCGGGCGCTCGTCCCGACACGCTGACATCGCCCCAGCCGCTGAGGCTGCCGAGGCCGATCTTGGCCTTCGCCGCCGCTGCGGTGGCCCCCGGCGCCTCGCAGTCTGCAGACCAGAAGGCCAGCCTCTTGCCGATCAGCATTTCATGCTCCGCGGCGAAGCTGAAGAGGCTGACGAGCGCCACACCGTCGCCGGTGCGCTCGAGGCCCAGGCCCACCTCATCGTTCGCCAGCAAGGTCAGCCCGTGTTTCGACCACGTGCTTGCAGCTTTGGGGAAGCCGAACCACGGCACGGCGTCGGAGGCCTGCTTGCCCTCCGCCAAAGCCGTGCCTACCTTGCCGATCAGGTCGGTGGCTTCCGCGATCTGCCACCGTTTGTCGGCAAGCTTTTCGATTTGATCGGTGACCCAGGCGAACTGGCCGCGCCTGGCCCCGCTCGGCAGCTTCGCGATACGTCCGCGCACGGCTGCGAGTTTGTCCTGGAAGACCTGTGTAGACACGATCGCCTCCGATCCGCCCTGAACCGATTGCGCGGCGGTCCGCAGACCGTCGAGGTTCGGGGCTGTGCCGACCCAAAGCCAGCGCACGAAACTTTGCTGACGGTCGGCCCATGTAACCCACGGCCCGTGCATGTAGGTGCCGTACTCGCCGCGCCCGTCGTAGAACCGCGCATCCCCGCCGAGCAGGCCGAGGGTATTGCCGGCATCATCGCGCAGTGCGCTCCAGCTTCCGCCCCCGAAGCCTTTCTTATTGGCCTCGAACGCGCCCTCGACCACGGGATCGCCATAAGCCCAGCGGGTGAACGACTGGTCGGGGAAGTTGATCTCGATGAAGTGTAGTTCCGGCCACACGCGAAGCGAGTCTTGGGCGAAACGCGCAGCGACGCGCACCACCGGAGAGCCGACATAGTACGCATAATCGTAGGTGCCCACGACGTTCGCCGGGGCAGCCTGACCGTCCCGCATGAACCGCGCGCGAACCCGCACGACCGCCCGCACCGGGCCGTTGGCGACGAGCTTCACCTCGGGGTTCTTGTCGTCTTTCGGCTGGAAGCCCTGAGTGGCCGGGTCCCAGACGCGATCGTTGAGCGAGAAGGTGTCGAAGACCTTGCCCGAGCCGGTCCACTCGATCCGCGACGGCAGGCCGCCCATCTTCGTGGGGTCGTGGGTGAAGCTGTAGACGCCGTTGGAGACGACGATGCGCCCGGCATCCTGCTTCACCTCCACGCGCGATCCGGCCGCGACGGCAGGCAGCTTCGGCGCAAGCCCGGTGAAGTAGACCCGGATGCGGCGCTCCCCGGTAGAGTTGGGCGTGAGCGACAAAGACAGCGTCCCGACCGCGTTCTTGCGCGCCTCGAAGCCTTCCTCGGGATCGAACTGGGAGAGCGCCGGCTGCAGCTTCCCGCCGGGCAGTTCCTCAGCGGCGACGACCTTCGCCGGATCGACGAATGCAGGCGCACCGAGAGCCCTGCCGATCTCGGTGAAGTTCACGATCATCGAGACAGGCACTGGGCCAACGTCGCCCGCTGGGATGGTGACGAGCGCATAAGGCATGTCCACGGCAAAGCCGGCGGCAGCCGCGCCGAGAAGAACAGTCAGGATGAGAGCCGGACAAAGGGTCTGGCGACGCATGAGGGTACTCTCCAGATGGATTGTGAGCCGGGCAGAAGACAGGGCGTCCTTTCGGCACGGCGACCAGGGATTCCTACACGCCGCCGGAATGTGCGCCCCGTTGCGTTCTTCTGCGTACATGGAGCACAATATGGGTGGAGGTTGACCCTTGCCATACGGTGTTACACTGCGGTCATAGCCCGGGTCTTCTATGCGGTTGCGGTTCTATTATGGGACTGCTGGCCGCGCCCAATGCCGCCGGGACCGACGGCCCCTTCGCGGCACCAACGTGCGGCGGATGGCGGATGAGAGCGTGAGGTACAGACGGACACCGGGGCGCATATCTGGCAGGTGGGGCGGCGGGGGGGGTTGGTGTTCCGCAGGTGAGGGGCAGTAGGAGGCCTCGCTACTGCGAGGCCTCCTACCGGCTATTTAGTTGTTGTGGAACCATTGGTCTTTCGCGCGCTCGAGACTGAGAACGCGCAGTTCGATCTGGTGGATACGACCGCGTAGAGACGTCGTCGTCCGGTCTACGTCCGCGGGATCAGAGGGCATGTGGAAGCCTCTCCGGCCGCTGCAGACAGGGATACCGTACTCGATGAGTTCGCGGAGCACTCGCCGAATTTCGACGTTCTCACGGGTGGGTGGTAGCCCGACTGCGGCTGCCAATTCATCGGTGGTCAAACCTTCGGAGCCATCGGCGCTGGCCGCCAAGAGGCGATCGAGCACGCGCTGATGCAGTTCAGGGATGTCAGGGATTACATACTCCATTGGTTCTTCTTTCATTGCTTCAGCTCCTGTTGCGCGGCACGTATCCCACTTCTCGGGAGGTGAGCACGCGGCCCGAGTGGAACCATACCGTGCGCTGATAGATGCGCGTGCAGTCCGGGGCAGGATGGCAAGTCCTGCTTCGGCCCGTGAAGCGGGGCCTAGTACCGTGGTGGGCGTGGGCCCCGCTTCCAATCCCCTACTCGCTAGCCTCGTCCCCCCCCCTTGTGCCGCGCTTCCGTGGCTTGGCGAGCGGCTGCTTCAGGTCGATCACCACGGCCTTCGCATCGTCATCGTAGGTTGGCTCAAATCGTTCCGTCTCGCCGTATGGGATCGAGTAATATTCGAGGAACGTGCGTGCCGAGATGTCTGCGCCTGTTGCCCGGTGTCGCAGCCGACACGATCCCTCTTCTTCGCCGGAATCGGCCTGCTGAATACCGATCAACTTATCATCCCTGTCGTGCAGTAAATACACACGTGTCCATTTGCTCATTCCGAATCGGTTGATAGCTCCTTGATTGATGCTGATCACGCCAGTAGACGTGATTGTTGCCACTGCCTTGAACTGCTTCCCCCACTCGGTAAATCGCTCAAATGGCATCGAAAATCAGCCCTTCCTTATGTTCAAAAGCAGATGTCATTGTTGCCTGCTATTGGCTTTCGACTTGAGGCACGGTCTGCGTGCTGCACGTCGTTCTGCCGATATTCCGTGTCGCGTGCGTGCAGGATGTTACGCTACGCACTTAGACTCTATACCCAGATCGAATGGATGTCAAGCAGGTTCTTATCAGCATCGGTATTATAGTGATCTGATGTTTCTTATGATATTTCTTATGTCTAAAACTCGTGGGAATGAATTGGCATTTTGTACATGGCGATAAACGTCATGAGCGCGCAGTCATCACTGCGGACGCCGCACGCGGTGATGGTGTCTACCCCGCATTGGGAGATACGTATCGCACGGACCTGCGCGTGTCACGAATTGCGGCCCGACTGCACGCTCCGCGCGTCTCCGCACGACGGAGTGTACCTTCTTTGCGTGTGCATATGGGCCCGCCGGTAGGTGCTTCGCCATAGCAGGGAACATACGATTGACGCGAGATGGACCATAAGGGTGGTATGAACCTGCAGATATGGAATACTGGAGCAGCAGGAAACCTAAGTTTCAGAGGTAACACACATGGCCGATATCGACATCTGGGACATCGTGCATTACTGGCGCCGGCGGGTGCGGGAGCTTAGCCCCTCGCTGGAGCGGCTTTCGGCCCCTGAACGCGAGGCGCGGATGTTCACCTACGCCCTGCTCGATCTGCCGACAGGCATGGACCCGCGCGAGTCTCTCGCCGGCGACTTCGGACCGCAGTACCTGGCGCGCGAGGACTACGAGTCTCTGGCGAGCGACATCGCCGCGCAGTCGGCCACACCCTCCGAGCCTTCGCCACCAACTCCGGCAGACTTGATGCGCGGCACGTTCAACTGCTTCGGCGCGTATACCGCCGCCCACACTTGCCCGGACTACGAGCGCGTGGTGAAGGAGGGTATCACCGGCATCCTGGCCGAGGTACGGGAATGCCAGGCGACAGCGACCGAGGAGCAGTTGCGCAACCTCCGAGGCATGGAGACCGCCCTGCAGGCCGTCATTTTCTGGATGAGTTCGCACTGTCGGGCCATCAGGAAGCTGTTGCGCTCGACCACCGACCCCGAGGCCCGGCGGAATCTGGAGCGGGCCTTCGACGCCTGCACCCACGTGCCCGAACACCCGGCCCGCAGTTTCCACGAGGCCCTGCAGGCGATCTGGTTCGTACATGCCGCCATCGGCATCTCGGAGCTTTCGGACGCCTCCCTGTCGCTCGGGCGGCTGGACCAATATCTGTATCCGCTCTACCAGGCCGACCGCGAGCGCGGCGTGCCCGAGGCGGACCTGGAGCGATTCTTGCACGACTTCTTTTTGAAGTTGAATCGCTTTGGCGACCCGGCCTGTACTATCAACCTTGGCGGAGTCGACGGGCAGGGGCGGGACCTGTTCAACCCGCTGTCTGGGTTGATCCTGCGCGTGACAGGCGAGATGCACCTGCCCTCGCCGCTTCTCGCCGCCCGCATCCATCGCGATCTTCCGCCGGCAGTTTTCGACCGCTACCTCGCCCCTGAGCTCTTGACGATGGGCCAGCCGACCTTCTACGGGGAGGACGCCTGCCGGGAGGCGATGATCCGGCGCGGCGTGCCCGAGGCTGAAGCCCATCGCTTCGCGCTGAACAGTTGCATGGGGATCGTGATGCCGGGTGAGGAGATCAGCGATATGTGGGGCGGGGTGGCGAACCTGTTGCTGCCGCTGGAACTCGCCCTGAACACTGGACAGCCGTTCGCGCACGAACTGCCCATCCCGCTGAAGACTCCGGCCCGCACCGACTACGCCACCTGCGACGAGTTGTTCGAGCAGTTCGCGCTCTACCTGGGGGAGATCGTGGGCTTCTGCATCGAGCAGAATGCGCTCTCCACCGCGTGGGTCGCCGAGAACCAGCCGAACCCGTTCCTGTCGGCGCTGACGAAGGACTGCATTCAACGCGGCCTCGACCGGGCGGGAGGCGGCGCGCGCTACCATTCGGTCATCATCGAGGGCTTCGGGTGGGCGAACGCGGCGGATGCGCTCACGGCGATCCGGCGGCTCGTGTTTAGGGACAAACGATACACCCTCGCCCAGATGGTCGAAGCCGCAAAGGCCAACTATGACGGCTTCGAGGACTTGCAGCAGGACATCCTGCACTGCCCGAAGTACGGGAATGCCGACGCAGAGGCAGACGAGATGGCGCGGCGGGTGACGGAGGCGTTTGTGGGGGCGGTAACGGCCCCCTACCCCCCTGCCCCCCTCCCTTGTAGGGAGGGGGGAACGGCTACGGCCCCACCCCGCCCTGCTTCGCAGGGCACCCCTCCCGTACCGGGAGGGGAAACGGCTGGGGGCTGCGGCCGGGGCGGCGTACAGTACCTCCCCTCCTATCATACGCTCAACGCCCATATCGGGGCCGGGGCGATGTTGCCTGCCAGTCTCGACGGCCGGCGCGCCGGAGAGCCGCTGAACAAGAATGCTGGGCCGATGCTCGGGCGTGCGAATCAGGGGCTGACCGGGGTCATGCTCTCGGCGACCGCCTTCGATCAGCGCGACCTCGGCGGCGGGCAGGCTCTGGACATCTCGATCCCGGCGCACGAATCCCTCTCCCAGTCCGATGATCGGCGCAAGTTCGCAGCCCTGCTGCAAACCTACTTCGACCGCGGCGGGCTCGAGGTGCAGGTAAACGGCCTTACTGCCGCCGACCTCCGCGCAGCCATCGCGAACCCCCAGGACTACGCCGATCTCACCGTAAAGATCGCCGGTTATAGCGCGCGGTTCGTGCGCCTCAGCCCGGAGGTCCAGGCGGAGATGGTGGAGAGGTTTGAGAGGCAACTCTGAACGCTGAACGCAGAATCCGGAAAAACGGCAAACGGCGAACGGAAACGACAGAGGACAGGCGGCAAACGACAGACGGCAAAGGACACCGTGCAGGGCTCTTCCTCAATGTGTGTGGGTAGATGCCAGGAACTGGTCCTGGCGAGGGTGGTAGTCGGCTGCTGTGGGTAAGCCGTTGCCGTTGCGTCCGCCAGGACGCCTCGCCCCGCCGCAGGCGGGGAACCTCAGCCGGATGCTTCAGCGTCCGGTTCAGGGCCGGTAGTTAGGGCCGTTTCCGTCCGCAGGACGGGTGGCGGCGCAGCCGCCCGAATCGTCGGAGACGCCGGCAGGCTGGGTCTTCTGTCGGGCGCTTCGCGCCGCCCGTCCTGCGGAC
>CAYWBK010000281.1:0-8307 GCA_964455745.1 uncultured Armatimonadia bacterium | reverse complement strand
ATGAACTCGAACAGCGCCCCGTCCTTCATCACGAACACGACGGTCAGGTCGGCCATCGGCTTGAACGGGGGCGCGATGATCTCGAGACCCTCGATCTCCCGCCTCAAATCGTCAGTCTTGAAGGCGATGTGCGGCATGTCGTGCAGGATTCCGGTGACGGGGCTATCCGGCTCGTAGCGCAGGTACTCGATCTTCAGCGGATGGGCGAGCGGGTCGGTGACCCACACCTTCGTCGCCTCGACGTAGACTTCTCCCGGCTGCTTCTCGGTTGTCGGCATACCGTAGTGGTGGAACTCGCGCATGTGGGGCCTCCTTTGGGACCTGGGGGTTTCAGCCCCAGGTGATTGACTTGTGGCGACCTGCTTGCCCACGGCCGCCGAGTGAACTCGGCGCTGGCGCTGACGCTCCACTGGAGCGTCACAGGTTAAGCACCGGGCACTGAAGTGCCCGGTCTTGGACGGCGCTAGCCCTCGACGAGGGCTCTGTCGATCATCGTGTAGATGTCGTTCTCCGGCGCGTAGCCTAGTATGGAGCGCGCCTTGGTGATGTTGATTTGGAAGCTGTGGTAGCCCGGGCAGGGCAGGTCGATGGTCGGGACGCCGGTCTTGGCGGACAGGTACTCCGCGGCGGGGCGGTAGTTGAACGCGGCGGGGGCGGCGATGTTGAAGGACTCGCCGATGGCCGCCTCATTGCCTAGCATAAGCCGCAGCGCCTGCAGCACATCGTCTATATGGACAATGTGCCGGTTGTAGGGAACGCCGTCCTCGTTGACCAGAATCGGCACGCGCTCCTCCCCGGCGGCGACGAGGGCGTTGACCTCGGGCGACTGCTCGCCGAAGCCGTGGCCCTTCTCGGCGGGGTTCACGTTCTTGAGTAGGGAAAAGTGGTTCAGCAGGTCGGCCTTCTCGAACACCCACGATGAGCGCAGGATCGTGACCGGCACGCCATATTGGATCAGGTACTGCCCGGCCATGAGTTCTTCCATCGCCTTGCTGAAGGCGTAGTAGCCGGGGTAGGCCGTGACTGCGTGGGTCTCGTCGATGGGAATGGGCTGCGGGTAGAACCAGATGCCCTGGGCCGCGTCCCCGCCGAGGAGGATGAACTGGTCCACCTTCTCGAAGCGGCAAGCCTCCAGAACGTTGAACGTGCCCTTGAGGCTGACATCGAAGAAGGTGTCGGCGTCCTCCTTCATGGTCGCCATCTGGATGACGGCGTCGGCACCGGCGATCACCTCGCGCACGGTGGCGGCGTCAGTGATGTCGCCGGCGATGGAAGTGACGTTCTCGCCCGTCACGGGTGTCCTATGGACGAGCGCGCGAACGGCAATGCCGCATTCGGCCAGGAGCGGCAGAATGTGGCGGCCAAGCTTGCCGCTGGCGCCGAAGATGGCGATGGTTTGGAGGTTCATGGGTGGCCTGCCTCAGGAGTGTCGCGTGGGGCGGGCGTCTTGCCCGCCAGCGCCGTCCCGCCCAGGCGGGATCGTATCACAGCATCACAATGCCTCGTCGAAGATGACAGCAGACTCATGCCCCGAACCTCGCCCTGACCTCCGCCAACGGGATACGGCGTCCTCCTCGGGCGATGCGACGTTCCGCCTCCTCGGCGAGGGACCCATCCACGACCTGCTCGTACCGCGAGCGGCGCTGCGTGCCATCCGCAACAGGACTGTCGCGGTCACGATCTTTCGGTGGATGGGATGCTCTGCTCACACATCCACCTTCGCCCCGCCATTGTGGGCGCTCTTGTAGACGGCCTCGCCGAACTTCAGCGACCAGTAGCTATCCCACAGGTCCGGGCCGGTGGTTCGCTCGCCGATGCAGCTCAGGGCGAAGTTCTCCACCTCGCCGACATAGCCATTCTTCAGCAGGCTATTCGAGGTGCCCGTCCAGGAAGGCTCATAGACGTGTTCGTAGCGCCCGGTCTGCGGGACCGACTTGCTCCAGTCCTCCTTCGGCGTCCAGCGCAGCTTGCCCATGTCATCCACGACGATGTTGGTGCCGACGCCGGCCAATTCGAGATGCTCGAAGATGTCGCGGAAGCCGTCGGTGTGCTCGAGGGCGCTGAGGTTGATGTGGCCGATCCTGCCGTTCGCGTACTCGACGTTGATGAGATACGTGAACTGGGTGTCGGAGACCTGGCGGATGAATGCGCTGACGGACTTGGGATCACCGGCGAAGAAGCGGCAGAGATCGAAGATGTGGCAGCACTGGCCGATGAGGAACGCGCGCTTGGCCGAGTCGATGCCCCATATCTGCGGATAGGGCCCCTGGCCGAACTTGGCGTTGACGATGTGCAGATCGCCGAACTCGGGCTTCGCCAGTATCTCCTTGGCGATGGTGTAGCAGTACGCGAAGCGCTTCATGAACCCGCACTGGCCCCAGGTTCCGTGGGCCTCGGCGATCTCCGCCATCTCCTTCGCCTCGGGCGAGGTGTTGGCCGAGGGCTTCTCGACGTAGACGGGGATGCCGCGCTTGAGGACGCGCGGGGCGAGTTCGTACTGCTGCGGGGCTGCGCCGATGCAAAAGACGCCGTCGGGCTGTTCCTTGTCGAGCATCTCGTCGAGGTCGGTGTAGACGGCCTTTGCGCCGTAGTTGCGGGCATTGCGCTCGGCCTTGGCGCGGTCGATGTCACAGATGGCGACGAGGTCGATGACCGGAAGCTGCGGCACGGCGGGATAGATGGAACTGGTGGCGAAACCGCCCGCTCCGATGAAGGCGAGCCGGGCCTGGCGTGCGTCGGACATGAGGGGGACCCTCCCTTGGTATCAGTGCAGTCGAAGACTGGGGAGAGTTCGATTGCGGGGCAAGGAATCCTTCAGCCGCCCGGAAAGAAAGATGCCCCGGCGAGGTGACCGGGGCCGAACGGCGACCTCACCCCCCTGCCCCCTCTCCAGCATAGGCGCTAAGTTAGGCGGCGCGGGCCGTGTGGAGGGGCCGGACTACGAGCGCAGCGAAGTATCCGGCCCGGCCGTTCACCCCTGCGCGGACGGCTGGGGCCGGATACTTCGAGCGCCTAACGGCTGGCGCTCTCGTAGTCCGGCCCCTCCTTGAACGGCGTCTGGCCTTAGCTTAGCGCCTATGCCTCCTCTCCGGGCTCGCCATAGACGGGCAACGCGGAGAGGGGGAGACAGCAGGCTTACCACTCTACAACTCTCTCGGCCTCGATTCCGGGGCCGTCGTCCTCGTAGCTGAGGGGTAGCTCTACTGTGTTGCCGCCCTCGCGGCTCGACTTGTAGATGGCCTTGATGACCTCGACCGCGCGGCGGGCCTCTTTGCCGCCGATCGCCGGCTCGCGGTCGTTCTTGATCGCGTCGACGAGGTCTTCGACGTGCCGCACGTGGCCGGCGACCGCCAATCCGGCCAGCGGGTCGGCGGCTGTGCCTGCGGCGGTTTCGTCGCTGCTGGAGGCAGGCTTCTCGACGCCCGGAACGTCCCAATGGGTGATCGTGGATTCATCGAGGACGATCGTGCCGTCATCGCCGGAGACTTCGATCTTGCAATTATAGCCGGGAGTGACGGAGGTCGTGCCCTCGATGACGCCTACCGCGCCGTTCACGAACTCGAGGATCGCCACCGCGGTGTCTTCGACGGCGATATTGCGGACGATGCGCCGGGCGTATGCCGACAGGCGCTTGACGTTGCCCATGATGTACAAGAGCAGGTCGATGCCGTGCACGCCCTGGTTCATAAGCGCGCCGCCGCCGTCGAGGTCCCAGGTCGCCCGCCAGGCGCCGCTGGCGTAATACTCGTGCGAGCGGAAGTATTTCTGATAGCAGTCGCCGAGGACCAGCTTGCCGAGTTTCCCGGTCTGGACGGCCTCGCGCACCTGCTGGCTGGCCTCATACGTGCGGCGCTGGAAGACCCCGGCAAGCTTGACGTCGTTCTCAGCCGCAGCCGCAATCAGGGCGTCGATCTTCGCCAGCTCGATGTCCATCGGCTTCTCGCTGAGGATATGCTTGCCCGCGCAGGCGGCCTGGATGCCGTGCTCGGCGTGCATCCCCGAGGGGGTGCAGATGCTGACGGCCTGGACGCTTTCCTGTTTCAGCATCTCGTCGATGCTCGTGTAGACATCCTTGACGCCGAACCTGTCGGCGAGGGCTTGCGCGCGCTCGGGGATGAGGTCGCAGATCGCCACCAATTCGGCGCCGGACGCGAGGCTGACGGCCTCAGCATGCCACGGACCGATGTTGCCGCACCCGATGACGCCCCAGCCAATGGAATCGGAATTGCTCATGTCCAAACTCTCCCTTGTAATCGGCGGTTGCGATAGGAGGTCCTATGGTGTCTCGTAACTCGACTTGCGTTCAACACGTGCGGGATTGCGGAACGGACCAACGGCTTCAACCACGAAGATTCGAAAACACGAAACGACAACAAAGGCCAGACAGGAGTGGCTTGGCCGTTTCGTGCCCAGGTGTCTTCGTGGTCAACCCCTCCTTTGGTTCCAGCCATGCCGGAGTCGCGTGGACACGAGAGCGCTACTCCCCAGTCGCCAAAGCCTGCAGGATCGCGGTCATGGCGATGATGCCCTCCGCGGTCGCGTCGACCACATCGGATTCCTCATCTTCGCCGAAGGATGCCTTCAGCCACGACCCGTTCGCAAGCTGCACCTCGAGCAAGCCGTCAGCGACGGCCACTGCGATGCGGCGGAAGTTGGCGATGCCCGTCACGGCGTGGAGCACGGCGGCTCCCCAGCCGAAGAACGCGCTGGTCTCGGCAGTGTAGCGGTCGCTGCCGCACGAGTCCGCGGCGTTGAGGTACTGGCCGGCGATGGACAGGAAGTTCTCATCGCCGGTGGCCTCGGACAGACGCGCGAGGAAGCCCGCCGCAAGCCCGGCGACATGATACCACTGCTGCTCCTTGCCGACGGCGATGGCGTAAGCGGCGGCCTCTTCCTCAGGGTACTCCCGCACCAGGTCGAGACCGTTGCGGGTCACGAAGAACAGGCGCGGGGCGCTGGCGGGCTGGGCCTCGAGAAGATGCACGAGGTAATCGCCCGCCTTCTCCGCGGCCTCGAACTGGCCGGCGTACAGGCACGCGAGGCCGGCGGTAGCCGTGGTCATCGCGTCCTGCTCGGAGTCAAGGGCGGCCTCGGGCCCGCCTTGCAGGAAGCCGCCGGTCTGCGGGTGTTGCAGGGAGGTGAGGAACCCGGCGGCGGGCACCGACACGCGGAACTGGCCGCTCACCTGCGCACCGATGAGGACCCATGCGTTCGCGATGGGGTAGAATTGGCTGTGCAGGCCCTGGCGGGGATACAGCAGCGTGAGGTCGCCGTCCTCATCCATCGCGTTGGCGCTGATCCAACTGCACAGCTTGGCGACGCGCTCTCCCTGACCCATCAGAGCGAGTGCATAGGGCACCTTGTGATAGGAGGCAACGCCCCTCTCCACCGGTCGGAAGGAGCCGTCCGGGTCCTGCTGGGTCAGCAGCCACTTGGTGGCGCTGATGGTTGCGGCACGACAGGCCTTAATGTCCATCGATCATACACTCCGGGGTTGGACGACATGAAGGATACCCTTACAGTCGCCGAAATCGCGGCCAGCACAGAAGGCGGTGCGTTCACACCGCACCGGGGTTCGCGGTAACGCAGGAGGAATTCGCCGGATGCCTCGGGAGCACCTCCCTTTGACAGCGCGCGGGCCAGCGGCCCCGTCGGCGTCGCCATAGCGCGCCGATCCCACCAACGCGGAAGGCCTGCGCCACGGGGCGAGGAATAATAGCACATCAGCGCGAGTGTTGCCAGCCGGGGTTAGGAGCGGTCATCTGCACCGCAGAACTCGCGCCAGGTGCTGCATGGGAGATGACCAGATGATCGTCGATTGTCATGTCACTGTGAAGGGCAACGATCCGTACCGCCGGGAGTTCTCCGCAGAGCAGATACTGCGTTCCATGGACGAAGCCGGCGTGGACCGGGCCGCGCTCATCGCCGAATGCCTCCCTAGTCGCGAGTCGAATGATCTGATGTACCAGGTGTGTGTAGCGGCTACGGATCGCTTCATCCCCTTCGCGCACGTCGTGCCGACGGAGGGCATCCTGGCGTCGCTGGAGCTTACGCGGGCGCTGTCTCAGCTTCAGTGCCGGGGCGTCAAGGTCCACCTCGGGGAGTTGGATGAGATCGTCCACGAACAGATACTGGCGGTCTCGCGTCGCTGCGCCGAGGCCCGCGTGCCGCTGATGATCGACATCGCCGGCCGGCTGGACATCGTGGCGCTGTTGGCCACCGAGACGCCCGACTGCAACACGATCATCGCTCATCTTGGCTCGACGACGGACGAGACGCTCGTAGACAAGACCATCGCCCTCGCCTATGAACACGCCAGCTTGTACCTGGAAACCTCGGGTTCGGCGGTTCCGTGGAAGCTGGCATCCGCACTCCAGGCATTGGGCAGCGACAAGATCGTGTGGGGTTCGGGCGGCCCGCTCGTCCATCCGGCCATCGAGCTGGCGAAGCTGCGGGCGCTGCGACTGGATGACGAAGCGTTTCAGAGGATCACCTGCGATAACATTCTGGGCCTCGTGGACGCACCGCGGTGATGGCCCGCCGATGAGGGCGGGTGGAGGTTTTGGCGGGATACAGGCGAATACCCTCGACGCGCTCGGCGCACCCGGGGGAGACAACAAAGCGGATCAACTCATCCAGGAGGTTATCATAATGTCGAAAAGCCTGAAGAAAGGCACGCTTCTCATGGTCGAGGGCGGCCCCCACGACCGGGAGAACGTGATCGTCCGGTCTGAGTGTGGCGGCGGCGGTGGCTGCGATACCGGGCATTCGCTGTATGAAGCGGACGAGTCGGGGAAGATCGGGGCTCCGGTCCCCTGTCAGTGCGAGCCGGCGAGCTGCGGTCACGAGGATGAAGACTGTGGCTGCGATGAGGAGGGCTGCTCGCAGATCACGTGGATCGTTCCCTCGATCAAGGCCGGTGAGAGGAAGTTCTTCGCCGTCGCGCCGGGCGAGGAAGCCTGCGAGGGAGAGGCCTGCGGAGCCGAGGCGGAGCACGTGCATGTGAACCTGCTGGATGGGGAGCGCGCGGACATCGTGGTCGGCGGCAAGCTCTTCACCAGCTACGTCGTCAAAGAGGGGATCGCGCGGCCGTACTGCTATCCCATCTACGGTCCCGGCGGCGCGGAAGTCACGAACTTCGCCCCGAAGGACCATCCGCATCACAAGTCGATGTACGTCGCCCAAGGCTCCGTCAACGATCAGGACAACTGGAGCGAGATGCCCGGACACGCTTCCACCGTGAACCAGGAGTTGCTCGTGCTGGGCCAGGGCCCGGTGTATGGCGAGATCTTCGCCATCAGCGACTGGGTTAGCGCCTCCGGCGAGGAATTGCTTGAGGAATACACCAGCATCACCGTGTACAACCTGCCCGACAGCGGCCGGATCATGGATTGGGACATCACGCTCGCCGCCAGCTATCAGGGCATCCACTTCGGCGACACCAAGGAGGCCGGCACGCTGTCGGTGCGCGTCGCGGCGAGCATGGAAGTGCCCAATGGCGGCACGATCCGCAACAGCTATGGCGGCATCAACGACGACGAGAACTGGGGCAAGCAGGCGGAATGGGTGGACTACTACGGCCCGGTGTCATCCGGCGTCGCCGGCATCACCATCATGGACACCCCCGGGAACCTGCGTTACCCGACCTACTGGCATGTGCGCGGGTATGGCCTGTTCACGGCGAACTGCTGGGGCATCCACGACTTCACCGGCGATCATAGCAAGCGCGGGGACTACACGCTGTCGGGGGGCGAAGAACTCAACTTCCGCTACCGCGTGTACATCCACGAGGGCGACACCGACCAGGCGAAGGTGGCCCAGAAGTACCTCGACTACCTCTACCCGCCGAAGGTGACCGTGATCGGGAAGTAGGGAAGCGCACGTCGAAAGGCTCGTTCAGTATTACTACGCCGGTTGTGCGGCCCTGCTCGGCACTGAGATGCCCTGCGTAGAAATGGACGGCGATTGACCACAGAGACACAGGGGACACAGTGAACGGCGCCGTCCTTGAGCGTCTATCATGGGGCAGACGGGCCGTTTTCCAGTCGTTCTCTGTGCCCTTTCTGTCTCCGTGGTTCAATGCCGTTCGCGCTTCATCTTGGGATACGGTCAGCTTCTGACAAGATTCCGAGCGCTTCGTTCGCCGGTTGTCAAAGCGGCGTAGTAATGCTGGGGCGGGCGACCGGCGACCTCACCCCCTGCTATCCATTACTCACATCTTGGTGGGGAGGAGTCGAGACGGTCTGACCGTTTCGCCTTTGCACCCCGAAGGGGTGCCGGACGTTAGCCGTGCTGGCGCAAGCGCCA
>CAYWBK010000280.1:0-8351 GCA_964455745.1 uncultured Armatimonadia bacterium | reverse complement strand
ACGGCATCGCGGCCTCGTAGATCGTCGTGTTGCCCTCGCGTTTCGACACGAACGCAATCCCCTTGCACAGGCCCGGCCTCCACAGCCATCGGTACGCCTCGTCGCCGGTGGTCGTTCGCGACAGGCCGATCTCAGCGTAGGTCGGGGTCTTGCCATCATCGAGCGCTTGCCAGGCGGAGTGCCGCGCATCCACCGCCAGTTGAATGTTGTCCCCCTGCCAGACGTCCTCCCCGTGATAGGGCTGTACGTGCTTGTCATCGTTGACTACCGCCAGCAGATACAGGGCTTTGTCATCGTACTGCAGGCGGATGTCCGCCGACTTCTGCTTCAGCGTCGAGGCCTCGCGCAGAATGAAGAAGTCCTTCGGGTCGGAGCCGAGGTGCGCCACGGGAACGTTCTGCCATTTTGCGACGTCGCAGTCCATCACCGGCGGTTCGGCGGCACGTGGAAGGGCCGATGCCCCCAAAGTGAACGGGTAGCGGACCTCGGCGCCGCCGGGGAAGCTGACGGTGAGCGTGCAGTAGTTCGGCCTGCCGAAGGGGACGCTTGCCGCGCCATAGCTGAGCGGGACACTCAGCCACCGATGAGGCGGGATCGTCGTTGGCGGCAGGCGAATGGGCTGGGGGATGCTCGTCTGCGATGCGAAATCCAGGGTCGCCTTGACGCCGGTCAGGGGCCTCGAGCGCAGGTTGCGGATGACCACTTCCTGAACCACGGTACCCGGCGCGTTCGTGGCGGGCGCAGTCCGCGTGATCTCCACCGGCTGCGCCACCGTAATCGTCGCCCCTCCGACCACCAGCGGCTGATCGTGCACACTTTGCAGGGCCGCCGAGAGGCCGTAGCCGCCCTCCTTGGCATCGACCGGGACCGCGACTGTCAGCGCGCGAGTGTCCGTGCCGTCGGGCTTGAGGGACACATCTTCTGGCCCGGTGGCCTCGCCTGTGCCCCAGGTGGCCGACCAGCCGTCAGGGACGGTCACTGAGAGCCGCCCGCGCAACGGCGCTCCGGCGGGGCTGTGGAGGATCACCTGCACGGGGAGCTTCTCGCCGGGCATCGCGGCCTCGGCGACGCCGGCGAAGTCGAGCATCGATTGCGCCAGTTCGCCGCGCTGGGCCCCCAGGTCGATGAACACCGGCATGTCGTCAAGCGGAAGCGAGAGGTTGCCGCCAAGGGTCTGCATTTTCTTCACGCGCCCGTCGGCGAGACGGACGTTCACGGAGCGCATCCCCGTCTTGATGGTTGCCGATGCAGCTCCGCCGTCGCACCAGGCGACGAGGACGTGAGACTTGGCATCGCTGAACTCGTAGCAGTAGCGCCGGTCATTGACATCCGTCGGCAGCAGGCGGCGCGAGACCTTCTTCCCGGCGGTGTACTGGGTCAGCATCTTGTAAGCGACGTAGTTGCCCTTCGGCGCATAAGTCTGCCAGTGGATGAGGCCGAAGTTGCACTCGTTGTACTTCACGTCCGAACCGTCGTCCTGGAAGTCGTACCAGATGACCCCGCGCACGAACGGCAGCGACATCGCCTGCACGTACATGCGGATGAGGTAGTTGCCCGAGGCCTGTTCGGTGACGCCGGCGGGGTCCTTCTGAGTGGGCCAGCCGATCTCGGTCAGCCAGATGGGCTTGTCACCGATGCCATACTTCGTCATCAGGTCGTGCGCGCGCGTGACCTCCTGCACGAAGCTGGTTTTCTCGGGCGAGCCGGGGTAGCGGTACGGGTGGATCGAGAGGGCGTCCATGCTCTGCGCGGTGCCCTGCTTCAGCACCGTCTCGATGTAGCCCAGGTCGGTTCCGGCGGTGCAGACGCCGAGCACGGTGCAGGTCGGATCGGCGCGCTTGGCTGCGGCGTAGGCGATCTTCAGCAGGCGGGCGTAGGCGATGGGGTCGGGCTTAGGCAGCCAGAACCCGATGTTCGGCTCGTTGTAGACCTCCCACGTCTTGCACAGCCCCTTGTAGTGGGTGACGAGCTGGTAGCAGTACTCCCCGAAGGCCTGCTGGGCTTCGGGCGAGGTCGGCGACGCCCCGTTGTCATACAGCGAGTTGCCGTAGTCGAAGATAATCAGCGGCGATACCCCGTTCGCAACTGCGCCCTGCATCCAGGCGTCTGTGTAGGCATCGAAGGCGTACTTGCCCTTCTCCCGCTCGACCTGTCCCCAGGGGATCTCGTCCCGCAGGTACTTGATCCCGGCGCGCGACATGAGGCGGAAGGTCTCGGGGTTATTGCCCTTGTCCTGCCCGAAGTGCGTGCACGCGCCGAAGAAGCTGCCCCTGTCGAGCGTGAGAGAGGCGGGGGAGTTGAGCACCGCGAGGCTGAGGTTCCGGGTGATGTCGGCCCCGCCGCCGGAGATCGTGGCCTCGACGCTTACCAGGCCCTCGGTCCCTCGCGGGAGGTCGATCGGGACTAGAGCCGCCTGCTCCGGGGCGATCTCGAGGGCCTTGCGGGGGATTGGAGTCGACTGGCCTGCGCAGGAGACCTGCAGCGCCACGGAGCCGGAGAAGCCGGCGTCGGTGCGCATGTTACGGATGCGCAACTTGGGCGCGGCCGGCGATGCGCCGCCCCAGATCACGCCGCCGAAGGGGGCGTCGGCGATCTCGGTGACGAGATAGTCCGCCGGCGCTGCCTCGGTCGTGTACTCGACATCGTCGATGTAGAGGACGCCTTGTTTCGGCCGCACATTGCTGTCGATGAGCAGCGAGTCGACGTGGAGGGGGTAGTGGAGCTTGCCGTCGTTGCTGCCGGACCAGTGCGAGTCGGTGGGCGGGAGGTCAACGCTGACCTGTTTCCAGCCCTGCCAGGTGATCTCGGCGATGTTCCACTGGAAGATCTGATTGGTGCTGTCGGCGAGGCGCAGGCGCAACCACTCGCCGGAGCCGTCGCCGTAGACCCAGGCGCTGAGGGACTGCGCCTTCCCCACGAGTTCGCCGCTGAAGCCAACGCCGACGTATTGCAGGCCGGTCGGCTGAGCGATGAAGTCGTACTTGATCGCCACCGCATGGGCGCCGCTGTGCGCTTGGTCGGTGGTGACGGAGACCTTCGAGCCGGGCTGGACGCCCTCGCCGGAGGTGTAGATCGGCTCGCCTTTCTCGAAATCGGTGAGCTTCAGGCGGCCGGTGTCTGCGGTTGCGATGGCGACGGACAGCATGAGCGCGACGCAGAGGATGTAACGCATAGTGCTCCCTCCTGATATGCGGGCAGCGCCGCCGTCGGACGAACCGGGCGGCATGGGAGGACAGTTCGGCAGTGACGCGGCAACCGCCTGCGCGGGCAGACAAGCGAAAGCCCGGCGACGCTCACCGCGCCGCCGGGCTTCGGAATGTGAACCGGATGCGATGTAGATTCGGTACGACCTTGTGGATTAGTCGACGACCCTAGGCCTTCTTCGCCGGCGCCTTCTTGGCGGGGGCAGCCTTCGCCGGAGCAGCCTTCTTGGCGGGGGCAGCCTTCGCCGGAGCAGCCTTCTTGGCCGGTGCAGCCTTCGCCGGAGCAGCCTTCTTGGCCGGTGCAGCCTTTGCAGGTGCGGCCTTAGCCGGAGCGGCCTTCTTGGCGGGGGCAGCCTTTGCGGGCGCGGCCTTCGCGGGAGCCTCCTTCTTGGCCGGAGCAGCCTTTGCAGGTGCGGCCTTGGCTACGGCTTTCGCCGGAGCAGCCTTGGCCGGCGCTGCCTTCGCTGGTGCGGCCTTTGCTGGTGCTGCCTTCTCTGTGGACTTCGCAGGTGCTGCCTTCTTCACTGCCATGAACATCCACCTCCGACTAAGTGAAGCAACTGTCCACGGGGCCTCCGATCCCGGTTTCCCGCTCTTATTGTAGTTTAGCGAGTAATCGGATGCTTGTCAATACCTTTGTTACTGATTGTATACGATAAAGCGCTATATATATACAGACCTGTCTGTAGCCCGACGGAGCATGTGGCACCGGTGCGACGTGGCGGTGGACGCGCCTCGTCCAATGTGAACACGCCCGGCCGGAGCGTGTGTTGCTCCTGCCGGGCGCGGATGCTGTGAAGCCCAGTTATATGTTTATGGCCCCCTCTGTTTACCTCAGCCTCACCTCGACCATTGCCACGTCGCCCGCCGCAATTGACACCGGGATGCTCTCCGCAGCCGTCAGCTTCTTACCGCTCCACAAGTCCGTGGCCGAGGCAATTGCCCCCTTGCGCACGGTGACGGTGCCCTTCCAGTCCGCGAACAGGTCGTTGTTGAGCAGGCCCACGAGCATCTTCTTCGGGTCGCTCTCGTACAGGCAGGTCCGCACGGTGAGCCCCCGCGGGCTGACGGAGACGGGGCTGAAAGTGCCGAAATAGCCCGCCAGGGCGGCCTTCACGCCATTGAGCAGGAGATACGGCGGCTCCATATTCACGAGGTCGGGCACCTGGTAGGTGAGCTTGTCGGTCATCCAAAAGTCCGCCGCGCCGACGATGACCCGGCCCTTGCCTGCCGTGTTGACCGTGATGAGCGGATCGCCCGTTTCGCTCACGAGGAGCGCCTGCGCCGCGCCGGTGGAGAGCTTGGCGTAAGTATAGGGCAGTTCCGTGAACGTCTTGTCGGAGGACAGCAGGCGGCTCATTCGCCCCTTCATACCGTCCGCGCCGACGGTGACGCCGGTGAGGGCCTCCGGGAACGCCGCTGCGCGCTTCGCGTCGAGGATCAGATCGCCGCCGGCTTCGACGTAAGCTGTGAGATTGCGCACCACCTCCGGGTTCATCTCGACATCGCCCAGCAGCATGATGGCCGCATATTGCTTGAGAATGTCCGGGTGGCAGCGGTTGGTCAGCACATCGAAGATGTCGCCATAGGGGGTAGGGCAGAGGAATCCGCGCTCGTTGCGCAGGTAGCTGGCGTCCTCGTAGCCGGGCCAGATCATGCGGAACATGCCGTCGATCAGGTAATCGCCCTTCTCATACGGCAGCTTGCCCCAGATCTTGTACTTGTCGCCCCGGTATAGATGTCGCGGCATGTTCCATCCATTGTAGAAGTCGAGCATGAAGGCGACAGGGGTGCATAGGGCGCCCCGGTCCGGGTGCTCTCTGGCCCAGTTCGCGATGTCGAGGTGCTGCTTGCCGAGGGGGCTGAGTTCCGGCGCGCCGTTCGGGAGTTGATCGGCGGTGAATTGCGAGGTCTCGCTGCCGCAGATGCTGTCTCCGCCGGTGTAGCTGCAAAAGAACAGCCGCCCGTGCAGGCTCAGGGAGCAGCCCTTGTGCGGCCCGAAACCGTAGCCGTCGCCGCCGTCGGTCTTGCGATCCTGGTACATGTTATAACCGAAGCGGTTCCAGATCGAGGTCGCCTGTGTGGTCAGCCGTCCGTACTGCTTCGCCGCGCCGCGCAGGAAGGAGAACATGAGCGTGTCGCTGGGCAGTCCCTGGGCGGTCTCGAGGCCGAGCATCCGGCAGCCGCGCTCGCCGTAGTAATGGGAGAAGTTCAGCGACCCGGTGGCGTCCATATAGTTCATGCTGTCATCGCAGATACCCTTGTCCCACTTCACGAAGTCGTCCCAGCCGCCGCGCCGATCGGTGAACGTGCCGCGATCCGCGTATGAGCCGATGTATCGGCCGTCCTGCTCGCCGTCATCGTAGCCGAGGAACTTGTCGCCGAAGACGCGGGTGAGGATCTCCTGGTGCTCGGGCGTCACTCGCGGTGTCGGGCCGGCCTCGCCGTTGGGCACATAGCCCCAGATGTCGAACAGGTAAAGCCCCCGGTCATGCACGTCCTTGAGGCGGATCTCCATGTCCTGCAGCGCCTTGTGCCAGTCCTCATCGCTGCGGTAATCGCGTCGCTGCGGGCAGATCCCGATGTGCGGCCAGCAGACATCGCCGAAGTTGTAGAACTTGTGGAACTCGTCGAGTGATGAGGCGCTGACATCTCGCGAGCCTGTGGTGTGCAGTTGATAGCCCATTGTCGCCCGCGTGACCGGCTTCGGCTCGGTGGTCGCATAGAGGGGATGCTCCTCGGGGACGACCGGCTTCACCCAGGGGGCGAACGCCGGGGCGACAAGCGCCGGCGCTTTCGCCGCGAGGCGCTTCTCGGTCGCAGTCATCTGCTCGCGCGCGGCATCCAGCGCGGCGTCGGCGTCCTTGGGCAGGACGATGACATCGCGGCGGTCGAAGACGGGGTTGGTCATGCGGCCGGTGAAGGCGTTCACCTTGTCTGCCTGGGTGTTGCCTTCATCCAGATCGAAGCAGACAGCCGTCACGTGCGCGGGGTCGAAGACATCGTTGCCCTCGAAAGAGACGGGGATCGAGATGTCCTGCGGTCCCTTCTTCGTGTCTCGCAGACGCCACAAGAGCTTCTCGTCGCCCTTGGCATCGACCAGCCGAAGCGCCACGACGTGGCCTGTCTCGTCCCCCTCGAAGCGGAACCGCAGCCGACCGTAGGGCTCCAGATCGCAGTTCACCTTGCGGGTGAAGCGCACCACGTCCCTTGCGTCGAGGTCGGCAGGATCGGTCTTCGCGAAAGTGGCGGAAAAGGCGAGTTCGGATGTGTCGGGCCCTGCAGTAGCCTTGCCGACCCCAGGGGCGACCTGCCACTGCCCCGGCGCGGCGAGGAACGTGGGTGCGGGAACAGGGCAGCGGGTTAGCGGCACCTTTCGCGCCGGAGCCGAGGCAACCGGCTCCAGCCGCAGGCCGTAGATGTCGGGCGGCACATCCTGGATGCGGATCCAGTGCAGGCCCGCCTGCAGCGTCGTCGTGCCCTGGTACTCCCAGAAGGCGTCCTTCGCCCGCGCGCTGCCGGTGGCGTTCCGGGCGCACATGTTGTAATCATTGAGGTCGTCGCCGTCGATGACGATGTCGCACGGCCTGTGGCCGCCCGAGGCGTACTTGAGGTTGACCCGATACGCCGAGCGTGCCGGCACATCAAACCACCATTCGGCATAGCCATTTCCCGTCAAGCGCGGCGGGCCGCCCGCGTCGTCGGTGTCAGCGTCGATATCGCCCCACAGGCGGTCTACGGCGGCGGGGGAGAGGATGATACTGCCTGGCAGGTGAGACGCCTGCCCCACGCCTGCCGTCGGCTTGCCCACCTGCAGTGGCACGAGGACCGGCGGCTGGAAGGTGCGTCGCGACTTCGCGTGCCCCGACCAGGTACCGAGGGTCTTCTCCCCCGCAGACAAGGCGGCGTTCGTGACCTCGAAGTATGCCCCGTTATCGGTAGGCTCCAGGCCGAGGATGTACGTGCCGTCTCCTTGCACTTCATCCGAGACGTCCAGTTCCAGCTTCTGCGTCTCGCCGTCCTTCAGGCCTTTCATCTCGTACTGGCCGACAATCGATGATTTCTTGTCGCGAGGCTTGAGATATACCCAGCCGGAGGCGTTGGAGCCGTACAGCTTCGTCAGCGTCATGTTGAGCTTCGCAAGGCCCGTCTTCGCGGGCGTGCGGACCGCCTTGGCTGCCCTCTGGATGCCTGGCATGTCGAAGACCTTGCCTCCCTGCGCGAGCTTCTGCTCGGGGTCGTAGCGGATGCAATCGGAAATGCGCACTTCGTCGATGGCCCCGTTGAACCAGAAGTCTGTGCCGATGTAGCAGCCGATCCAAAGGCCCCGGCTGTTCGTGCCGATGCTGAAGTCCTTCGGGGCGGGTTGGCGTGAGATCAGCACACCGTTGAAGAAGAAGCTGACGCTCTTGCCGTCGTAGCAAATGGCGTTGTGGTTCCATTTGCCGGGGCGGGATGCGCCAAGCTGCGCGCCGATCTGCCTGTGCGGCAGACCCTCGGCGTTCTTCTCAGCGCCGCCCTTGTTGTACAGGGACACCGAGGTCCACTGCCCGTCGCTGAGGTCGAAGTGGAACGTGACATCTTTGCCGAAAAGGAATTGTCGCCCCGACTGGTCGTCCTGGCGATACCAGCACTCGATGGTGAACTGCTTGAGGCCCACGATGGCCTCGGTCATCCGCCGGTAGACGCTGCTGTCGACGCCATTGAACTGCAGCCCGCCGCCGAAGCGGCCCTTGTCCCAGACGGCATTGCGCACTTCGCCGTCGTAGCCGTGGCCGCTGGCGTCGTGGGCGATGGCGCCCTGGCCTTCGTCGAAATGGTAGAGCAACAGCGTGTGTTCATCGGGCGTGAACGGCTGGAGCGGCGAGCCGCCGACGATCTGGGCGAAGGAAGGGACGGCCAAGGCGAGAAGGGCGATGGCGAAAATGCGGGCTAACATAGTTGGGCTCCTGAGTGATGGTGGGGTTTCGTACCCCGCACAGCGACGGCTTCCTACCCCGCCCGCTTCGCGGGCACCCCTCCCGTGGACCCGCCACAGGCGGGTATGGAGGGGAGAGGCTAACGGCAACCTCACCCCCGGCCCCTCTCCACAAGTGGCTATGCTTTCCCCACATCTTTTCAGATGTAGGGGCAACATTTTTCCCGGCG
>CAYWBK010000279.1:0-8398 GCA_964455745.1 uncultured Armatimonadia bacterium | reverse complement strand
CCCCTCGCCAAGACCAGTTCCTGGCATCTACCCACACACATTGAGGAAGAGCCTTCCTCCGCACACTGCCCGGTCGGCTCGCCCTTCAGGTACGCCTCGAACTCCTTGGCCGCTTCGTCATTGTCCCTGCCCCGTCGTACAGCTCCGCAAGGCACAAGTGGGCCACGTGCAGGGCGGGGCGCTTGGCTGGCAGGTCGATCCGCTGCAGACAGCGCTTGGTGAAGCTGTAGACCAACTCCGAGACCCCACTGGCCCCTGCGCGAGCCGAACGAACGCCAGCACAGGCTGCCGTCGCCTGTGGGCAGCGGCGGGGGATACCGGGTGCCTCCCACCGCCGCAGATGAGTTCCGGGACCTGCCGGCCCGGTTTGGGGCGCCTGCGCAGCGCGGCCAGCGATTTGCTCCCGCCGGGCTCCAGCCGTCGCCATTCCGGCATAGCGGCCGGACGTGCGGGTTCAGGTCATCACCCGCGGGTTCGCCGTGGCAACTGCAGGGCAGGCCAGCAGCATCGTCAAGTGCGTTCATCGGCCAGCAGACGGTCCACGACCATCTGGCGGAACTCAGGGGACAGGCTGGCGAAGTACACACTGAACCCGGTCAGCCGCACGATGAGATCGGGATACCTGCTGGGATCGGCGTTGGCTTCGAGCAGTTGCGCCCGGTCCAGGACGTTGATGTTGACCTGCGTGCCGCCCAGCTCCATGTGAGTGCGGATCAGGTCCGAGACCCTATCTGCAGCCTCCGCCTCGTGGCACAGGCCTGGGTCCAGATCAATCTGCATTGGGGCCGAGTTGCCCCAGTCAGGCTGCACAGCCGCGACGGCAGCCGCCAGCGCAGTGGGAGCCGCATCCTTGCGGAAGCCAGGGTCGGGGTTCGCGCCGTGAGAGATGGCCTCGCCTGCCCGGCGTCCGTTCGGGGTTGCCTTGAGGTCTGCCCCCATCGCCATCTGCGCTGCCCAGGAGAACAGGCCAGGGATCATACTGTGGCCGTCGGGCGTCGGGCGCTCCTTCACGACTTGCGCGAAAAGCTGCGCGGTACGGATCGCGTATGTATCCGCCTCGGAGCCCCCGCTCCCGTAGCGTTGAGCGGTGCGCATTGCCAACCTCGTTCGTTCGCCGTCCATGCCGGCCCAGTTAGCCTCCAAGCAAGCCGCGACATCCTGCCAGCCGACGGCGCCCTCGACCTCCACTCGCTGTCGCAGGGCGCCGAACGAGTCCGCTACCGTCGCCAGCCCCGATCCATCGACGCCCAGGTTCACATACTCCACTCCGCCGTGCGAGGCGTCCAGGCCGCGCTCGATAGTGTCATGACACAACAGGTCGATGACCAGCTCCGGCATCACTTCGTGCATGTGCGCCATGTGGAAGTCCAGCCCCTCAGCCAGCACCTCGATGGCCCGCCGCAAGTGCTTCTCGAACAGCGCCCATAGGCGCGCAACGCTTGGAGCCGCTCCCCCGGCCAGCATCTCGTCCCACGCCGCAATGAACACCGCGACCAAGTTCACCTTGACGCAATCGTTCACGGTGTACTCTCGGCCCGGCAAGGCGCTCCAGTGGCAGCCCGAGTACGCCCGCTGCCGGGCCAGCTCCACGGGATAGCCATTCCGCGCGAAGCCCTCGACGAGGCCGTCCGCGCCGAGGAACTTGGGCATGCCGGCCCGCCCATCCAGCAGCACGTCTGCTCCGCGCCGCAGCAGGTCCGGGTCCAGCCCACGGCCAACGCATACCGCCACATTCGCGGGGATCCGGAGCCGGTTGGCCGCTTCCAGAACCAGATACGACACCGCGTTGGCGCCATCGCTGCCATCAGGGCGGTAGCCCCCGAGCTGGATGTACGCGGTGTCCATTGCCAGGAGGCACGCGAGGTGGAAGATCGCTTCGTCGTCAGTGAGCGTGCCGGCAGCCAGATCGCGTTCGTAGTAGGGCAACAGCAGCGCGTCCAGGCGTCCCAGGGAGCCGCTCCCGTTGTACATGCGAGCCGCCATGTCGTACCAGCCGATCCACTGGCACGCCTCGCGAAAGGTGTGTGTGGGCTCCGAGATCAGCCGCTCATTCGTCTCCGCCACCTCGACAAGGTTCTGCCGAACGTGCGGGTCAGTCTCGTGTTCGGCCAACCTGCGAGCCTCGGCGATGTTGTTTCCGATCCACGCCTGGATGCCCAACACCACATGCTCCAGCCCGTCGTAGAACTCCACATGTTCAGCCCCGTTCGACTTGCGGTGCCGTTGGATCTTGGCGAGCAGTCCACCGTATCCGAGTTCCAGGCCGATCGCCAGATCTTGACAGAAGTGCTGCGCCGCGCCGATCCCCGTCGCGAGCCCGTACTTGCGCTGTTCCGGTTCCAGGTGCGAGATGGCCAGCTCCGGCTTCCAGCCGACCTTGCGGTAAGAAAGGAAGTTGACGCAGTATCCTCCCAGCAGGGAGCTGACCGGCTCTATATGAGGCGGGTGTGCCTCCAGCAGCCTCCGGAAGTTGCGACCGCACAGGAGCGGGCCAAAGAAGCCGCCGGAAGGGTGGTTGGCCTCTGGTTGGAATCCCTTGATGAGCACGTCAGTGATCGGCATGCCCGACCCGCTGATCGTCTGCACGATCTCCCTGGCCTCCGGCGGCGGCAGGATCAGCGCCCAGTCGTCGTGGTCCATTGCACCGATGAGTTCCTGCTTCTCCCGGGTGTGTCTGAGCTTGGCCTCCCGCAGAGCGCCCAGGCGCTCCGTGTAGCTCCATGTGCTGTAGGCAGTCATACTCGTGCCCTTCTGTTCCGTTGTGATGGCCGCATTGCTCCCGGCTTGCGCGCTGCTTCGGAGATCGCCGTTTGCCTCTCCCCTCCCGGTACGGGAGGGGTGCCCGCGTAGCGGGCGGGCGGGGTAGGGCCGTCGCCCTTCCATCGTCTCAAAGCGCCGGAACCCGGCATGACCGCTGCCCCCTTCAGCGGCCGCCTCTCAGTGCAGCCTGAGGCACTCGCCCTGCGGAGCCGCGCGGGGGTTCAACGCGCATGGAGAGCTGTCGAGAGAGACAGGCTCTGAGAGTGGCTTCCTGTCGAGCCGTCAGGCTCGTGACAGCCCAGTCGCCTCCAGGAGGTCCTTGACGGCTCCGAGGAAGCGCGCGGCGAGGCGGCCATCTATCACACGATGGTCGGAGGACAAGGTTAGGGTCAGGAGCGGGACGGCGATGACTCTCTCGGCGCTCAGCGCGAGCGTGTCGGCAATCGCGCCGACGGCGAGGATCGCGACCTCGGGAGGGGTGATGATCGCGCTGAACCACTTCACGCCGTACATGCCCAGGTTGGACACGGTGAGCGCGCATCGCGCACCGGCGCGTACCCTCCCCGCCCGTGCATCAGCGATCAGCGACCGCGTGCGCTCGGCCACCTGCTCGAGGCTCAGCGTGTTCGCCCGCGCCAGGACGGGAACCACGACGCCATCCTCCAGCCCGACGGCGATGCCGATGTTCACATCCTCAAGCCTGCGCAGCGCCGCGCCCTCCAGGATGCAGTTGAGCGCCGGGAACTCGGCCAGGGCATCGGCTACCGCTTTCACGATCACGTCGTTGACGCTCACATGCGCCGGCGAGGATTCGCGGGCTGCGAGGGCGCGGGTCATGTCAACGTCCATGGCAACATAGAAGTGCGGGACATCACGGAAGCTTTGCTGAAGCCGCGCGGCCATTGCGCGGCGCATCGGACTGAGGGGCTCCGTGGTGTCGACACTTACGTCGCTGGCGGATAGCACGTCTCGCCTGACGACAGCGCCGCCTGGGCCGCTGCCGCCGATGCTGGCGATGTCGAGGCCTCGCGCCCGGGCCACCGTGCGGGCGGCGGGGGTTGCCACAGTGCCGGCGGGCGCCGGCGGTGGCAGCGGGGCTTCGACCGATACGGAAGCCCGGCTGAGGGCTTGGTCCTCGCCGCCTTCGGGCTCCTCGGGGACCGCTTCCCCCGGTGCGCCTATCCACAGGAGCGCCTGGCCGACAGTGACTGTGTCGCCTTCCTCCGCAAGCAGCCGCAACACCTGCCCCGCCACGTAGGCTTCGATCTCCACGAGGGCCTTGTCCGTCTCAACATCCGCCAGGATATCGCCGACCTCGACCTGGTCTCCCTCGGCTACATACCACCTCACCAGCAGCATCTCATCCGTAGTCTGTGCAGCGTCGGGCGCCACGATGCGCGTCGCCATGTCAGGCCGCCTTCCCCTCTGAGCCGTAGAGCCGCATGAGGCCGCGCACTGTCTCCGCGACAGCGGCTTTGCCCGGCGAGAGGAAGTCCGCCGCCTTCCGTGAGCCGACCACGGCCTGATAGTCGAGCGCCTCGCCCGCGGCCGCCAACGCAGCTTTGGTTGCATCGAGGAATCGTTGCTTCATCACAGTCCCCACATGGAGCAAGGACACGCCTGTTGCGATGAGTTGCCTGACGGAATCGGCTGACAAGCCGCTTCCGCCGTGGATGACTAAGGGCACGTCTACTCGGGCGCGAATGGCCGCTAGCCGATCCAGGTCCACGCCCCCGGAGCCCTCCGTGCGCAGGTGCATGTTCCCCACTGACACGGCCAGGAAGTCCACTCCCGTGAGGGCGACGAACTCCGCGACTTGTGCCGGGTCGGTGACCTCGCCGGCGTTGTCGTCGCCGAAGTTGGGCAGCCGCCCCAGTTCGGCCTGCACCTCGACTCCCTGCGGATGTGCAAGAGCGACAAGTTCCCGCGTGAGGGCCACATTGCGCGCGTAGGGGGCATCGGACGTGTTGAGCATCACCACATTGAAACCGGCCTCGATGCCGCGACAGGCGTGGTCCCACTCCCAGACCTCATTGAGGATCAGGGCGGCAGGCACCGTCAGGCGCTCTGCCACCTTGCGGCCGTAAGCCCCGAGGGGTTCGACGCCGAAACGGTCGAGCCAGCCCGGCTCCATCATCATCCCGCCGAAGCCCAGCACCACCGGCGACCGCATGGCCTCGGCAGCCTCGGCTACTGCCTCGAGGCTGTAGGGGTCCCAGGCCTCGAAATAGCCCACGGCATAGCCGCCCTTCCCGGCGTCCTGCAACAGGCGAGAGAGAGGTGTCAGCGCCATGCGAGCACCTCCCTGACAGCGCGGGCGATGTCCGTCTCATCGGGGACGTAGTATCGCTCCATCGGCGGGGCAAAGGGGACCGGCGTGTCCGGCGCGGTGACGCGCTTGATGGGCGCGTCGAGGTGCCCGAACGCCTTCTCCTGGATCTCAGCGGCCACCTCGCCAGCCCAGCCGCCGGTGCGCGGACACTCGTCAACGATCACCAGACGCTCGGTCTTACACACCGACGCGACCACCGTCTCGGTGTCGAAGGGTACCAGTGTTCGGGGGTCGATTACCTCGCACGAGATGCCCTCGGCAGCCAGCGCATCCGCGGCGGCCAGCGCCTTGTAGACCATGAGAAGCTTGGCGACGATGGTCACATCGCTGCCCTCGCGCCGGATGGCGGCCTGGCCGAAGGGGATGGTGTAGTCGTCGACGGGCACCTCGCCGACGGGCGATAGCGCCCCCTTCTCCGACCGCATCCCCTTGCTCCCGTAAAGGAGCTTGTGCTCGAAGAACAGGACGGGGTTGTCGTCGCGGATAGCGGTCTTCAGCAGTCCCTTGGCGTCGTAGGCGGTCGAGGGGCACGCCACCTTCAGCCCCGGGACGTGAATGAAGAACGATTCGGGGCTTTGGCTGTGCTGTGCCGCCCGGGTGGTGGCCCCCACGGGAGCGCGCATCACGATCGGCACCGATAGCCGGCCGCCGGACATATAGCGCATCTTGGCGGCCTCGTTCACGAGTTGGTCCATCGCGCAGAACAGAAAGTCGCCGTACTGCACATCGGCCACAGGGCGCATACCTGCCAGCGCCGCGCCTACGGCCACGCCCGCAATCCCTGCTTCGGAGATCGGCGTGTCGAGGATCCGCTCGTGGCCGAATTCGTCTGACAGGCCCAGCGTCACGGTGAAGGCGCCGCCGAAGCCCCCGGGGATGCCGATGTCCTCGCCGATGCAGAAGACGCTCTCGTCACGGCGCATCTCCTCGCGGATCGCCTCTCGCAGGGCCTCCGCGATGGTCATGGTCCTGCTCTCGCGCGGCGAATCCTGTGTCACAGCGCCACCTCCTCGGTGAAGACATGACGCAGGCAATCCTCAGGCGTGGGCGATGGGCTGCTCTCGGCGAACTCTACGGCGTGGTCGAGTTCCGCCGCGACCCCCGCCGCGATGCCGTCCAGATCGGCTTGTGTGGCATGGCCTGCCGCCTGTAGCTGCTCCGCCAGTCGGGGGATAGGGTCGCGCCGCTTCCACGCTTCCTCCTCTTCGCGCGTGCGGTAGCTGCGCGTGTCGCTGCGGGAGTGTCCGACGAAGCGGTACGTCTGGCACTCGACAAAGGTTGGGCCTTCTCCTCTGCGCGCCCTCTCCACGGCCGGCGCGACGGCCGCGTGCACGGCCAGTACGTCCATCCCATCGGCGGCAACGCCGGGGATGCCATACCCACCGGCACGATCAGCGAGCCGTTCCAGCTTCACAACCTGCCCCACCGGCGTCGAGGCGCCGTACTGGTTGTTCTCGCACACGAAGACGACCGGCAAATCCCAGATAGCAGCCATGTTGACGCCCTCGTGGAAGGCTCCCTCGTTCACCGCACCGTCACCCATGAAGCAGCAGATGACCTGCCCGGTTCGGCGCATCTTAAAGCTTAAGGCCATCCCGGTGGCGACGGGGATGTTACCGCCCACGATGGCAATCGCCGTCAGTGCGCCGATGGCGGGATCGCCGGTGTGCATCGACCCGCCATATCCGCCGGCACAGCCGGTGGTGCGACCGAACAACTCGGCCATCATCGCGTCGAGTGATACGCCCTTGGCGATGGCGTGTCCGTGAGGCCGGTGGGTGCCCGCCACCCAGTCGTCGGGGCGAAGGGCCTCGCAGACACCTACGGCACAGGCCTCCTGCCCGACGTACAGATGCAGGGTCCCTGGCATCCGGCCCTCAAGAAAGAGCTGGTTCACGCGCTCCTCGAACTGACGGATGCGCTGCATCTGGGTGTACATTCGTAGCATCGTTGCGGCTGCTGGCTGCATGCCCTGCATCTCCTTGTTGTGGGTCTGTGTCTCGATGCCGCGCCCGGCGTCGGGGCTTAGGCCGACCGCAGGCGCGGCCCGCTCTCGAGGAAGCGGATGACCTGCCCTGCATCCGGTACTCCCGCGCTGCAACCGATGGCCTGCACACAATGGGCCGCGGTGGCGTTCGCGAACCGAGCTGTCGGCGTCACGTCCCACCCTTGCAGGCGGCCATACAGCAGACCGGCCATGAAGGCATCGCCCGCCCCAGAGCTGTCTGTTACGCTGACCTCATAGGCCGGATAATGCCGCGTCTCGCCGTCCGCGCGGATGATGCAGCCCTCCGGGCCGAGCTTTACACCGAGGAGCGGGATCTCGTGTTCCGCGAACCAATCCAGCATCAGGCCCGGCTCTGTCTTGCCGGTGATCGCCTGCGCTTCCTCAACGCTCGGCACGAAGATGTCCAGATAGGGCAGGCATGGCTCGATCAGGGCTCGGCTATCTACAGCCGGGTTGTACGCCGTGTCCATGGACGTGGTGACACCCAACTCGCGCGCTTGTGCGAGAAGCCGCGCCGTGGGCGCACCATCCATCGCCGGCATCAGGAGGGCGCCACCGATGTGCAGTACGCGCGCCGCACCGACAAGAGTCAGCGGCACGTCACCGTCGCTGAGATGCGCGTTGGCCCCGACGTGATGCAGGTAACGTCGCCGGCCATCCGACCCGATCATGACGAAAGTGTACGAGGTGGCGACAGAGGGGGTCGCGAGAAGCCCGGCGATCTCGACCCCTGCATCCACGAGCGAACTGCGCACGAACGCACCGGCGCCATCGTTCCCTATGCGGGCGCTGACACCAGCCCGCATCCCCAAGCGAACCAGGTCCACGGCGGTGTTGACGGCGCAGCCGCCAATGTGATGTTCGATGTGCCCGAAAGTGCTGAGATGATCCCATTCGGGAACGTCATCCACCGGCTTGGCCATCACATCCGCCACCGCTATGCCAACGCAGAGTACGTCCATCTCGGTTACCCTCCCTCCGAGTTATCCCCGGCTGTTGTTTTCCGCTTGGGCGAGTAGTGTACCTGCTGCTGGGCCGGGCTCTTCTTCAATGTGCAGGGTGCTTGACAGTGGCTGAACAGACCACATCAGGCATGGTCGTTATTCGTGCCGTTGCGTCCGCAGGACGCCCGGCCCCGCCGCAGGCGGGGACCCTCAGCCGGATGCTTCAGCGTCCGGGACACCGCGCCGCACCAAAACCCACCCGTCCGCAGGACGGGTGGCCGAAGGCCCTATGGCCCGCATCATCGACGGCTTGGGCGGCTGCGCCGCCACCCGTCCTGCGGACGGAAACGACCC
>CAYWBK010000278.1:0-8416 GCA_964455745.1 uncultured Armatimonadia bacterium | reverse complement strand
TGATACCTGGAGGGTAGCTCTTTTCGTCTCTACCTACAACTGGCGAACGCACCCCTACCCGCCGGGGGGTTGACTTTCACTGGTCGCCCCCCACGCGGGGGCGTGGATTGAAACTCGGAGACACCCGATAGCCCCAACGCCGACGCATAGTCGCCCCCCACGCGGGGGCGTGGATTGAAACGTGGTCGCCGTAATCGTTAGCATCGCCGGGAGCGGCGTCGCCCCCCACGCGGGGGCGTGGATTGAAACATTAGCCTTTTGGGCTCCCTGATCGTGAGCAAGCTGGTCGCCCCCCACGCGGGGGCGTGGATTGAAACGCCTTACCGCGTGCGTCCCGATGTGGCGACAGCGTCGCCCCCCACGCGGGGGCGTGGATTGAAACCCGGATAGCGACATCACGCATCCGGAGACGCGCGGTGTCGCCCCCCACGCGGGGGCGTGGATTGAAACGTCCAATGAGCGAACGCAAGCTGCCGTCAGTCGAAAAAGTCGCCCCCACGCGGGGGCGTGGATTGAAACATCTTGTTGGTCTGAGCGAACTCAGAAGGGGCGAGTCGCCCCCCACGCGGGGGCGTGGATTGAAACTACGTGTATACCTGCGATGACTGCGGCCTGATCGAAGTCGCCCCCCACGCGGGGGCGTGGATTGAAACCGTGTAGAGGCCCTTGCGATGGCCCAACACCTCGGTCGCCCCCCACGCGGGGGCGTGGATTGAAACACGTTGCCGTCGCCGTCGATGCCCATGCCCTCGATGGTCGCCCCCCACGCGGGGGCGTGGATTGAAACACCTTCGACCTGTGCCCGGACAGCGGCACTGCGCGTCGCCCCCCACGCGGGGGCGTGGATTGAAACTACGCTGTCGGGGAGCTGCAGGACCTCATCAGCCGTCGCCCCCCACGCGGGGGCGTGGACTGAAACTCTTGAAAACCTCGTATCGCGAAAAAGGCAGAAAGGTCGCCCCCCACGCGGGGGCGTGGATTGAAACTGCGCTCACGAAGGGCATTGAGAAGAGCGGCGCGGTCGCCCCCCACGCGGGGGCGTGGATTGAAACGTTGAATGGCGTTAACTCGATCATCGTCCAGCGCGTCGCCCCCCACGCGGGGGCGTGGATTGAAACTCCGGGAGGAGAGGGTGCCGGAGCGCAGATATGAGTCGCCCCCCACGCGGGGGCGTGGATTGAAACATCGCACCTCTGCAAGTCCAATAGGTCGCCGAGCAGTCGCCCCCCACGCGGGGGCGTGGATTGAAACACGCCATCAACTCCGGCGTCATGGTTAAGGCGGTCGTCGCCCCCCACGCGGGGGCGTGGATTGAAACCAGTTCGCGCCCCACAGTCGCGTCGCCTGTACGTCGTCGCCCCCCACGCGGGGGCGTGGATTGAAACCGGCGGATATGCTCCGGGCTTGCTGTGGTGCCAGGGTCGCCCCCCACGCGGGGGCGTGGATTGAAACGATCAGTGTGCTCGGGGGTATCCATCCTGGATAGGGTCGCCCCCCACGCGGGGGCGTGGATTGAAACACGCAGTGGCCGATGCCCGCCCCTACGGTGAGCATCGTCGCCCCCCACGCGGGGGCGTGGATTGAAACGTTTGACGGGCGTACTGCTCTGCAGTACAACGTCGTCGCCCCCCACGCGGGGGCGTGGATTGAAACGAGATGTATATCCACACCCTGTGCGAGCGAGGAATGGTCGCCCCCCACGCGGGGGCGTGGATTGAAACGCCAACTGCAGGAACGCCTCTCGCCGGGTGTCGTCGTCGCCCCCCACGCGGGGGCGTGGATTGAAACTCTCGGCAAGGTGTCTGATCTCTCCGCCGGCGTCGGTCGCCCCCCACGCGGGGGCGTGGATTGAAACGTCGGGCAGACCACGGCCTGTGTGGTCCCGCCGAGTCGCCCCCCACGCGGGGGCGTGGATTGAAACGTTTGGGACGACAGACCTGCGAATCCGGGTAGGGGGTCGCCCCCCACGCGGGGGCGTGGATTGAAACTCCGAGGCCGCCTGTCTGCCGTGGGCGGCAATCGGTCGCCCCCCACGCGGGGGCGTGGATTGAAACGAGGAGTCCCGGCTGGCTGGTGCCCGCCTCGCGCGTCGCCCCCCACGCGGGGGCGTGGATTGAAACAATGCTCGGCTGCCTTCGTGAGACCCCCGGCGCGCGTCGCCCCCCACGCGGGGGCGTGGATTGAAACGCTGTTGGACGCGATCTTGAACGGGCGCGATCTGGTGTCGCCCCCCACGCGGGGGCGTGGATTGAAACAGTCCATCCCGATGGGCAATTCCTCGGAGGAGGCGTCGCCCCCCACGCGGGGGCGTGGATTGAAACCTTCTGGCGCAGCCCCAGCTTGCGCAGGATGTTGTAGTCGCCCCCCACGCGGGGGCGTGGATTGAAACCACATCACGCTCATGGTGCAAGACGATAGCGACAAGTCGCCCCCCACGCGGGGGCGTGGATTGAAACTTCGGGTTGCAGCTTTGTGGCGCGGTCGGTAGCTGGTCGCCCCCCACGCGGGGGCGTGGATTGAAACAACACGGCCTGCAGTTGCTACTCACCGCTGTAGCAGTCGCCCCCCACGCGGGGGCGTGGATTGAAACATCTGTACATCGACGGCAGTAACCATGTCACGCTGGTCGCCCCCCACGCGGGGGCGTGGATTGAAACTATGCGTGGGAGGACGAGGACTGGGAGCACCCGCACGTCGCCCCCCACGCGGGGGCGTGGATTGAAACACATTCACGCTCGCCGACCTGTCGCCCAAGACGAACGTCGCCCCCCACGCGGGGGCGTGGATTGAAACCTGTCGCCGCGAAGTCGATGGCCGCTACCAACGGTCGCCCCCCACGCGGGGGCGTGGATTGAAACGGACTCGGCACTGACCGTCACTGCGTCCTACTCTCGTCGCCCCCCACGCGGGGGCGTGGATTGAAACTTCGGGATTTCGCCGAAGAGTATCCCGGTGCGCAGTCCGCCCTCACACGGGAGCCAGCAGAACCGCCACGAGCGCCCCGAAGGACGCTCCTGTGTGGCGCCGTCAGGTTGTCAGGGCCGCCCCAGTCAGTGCCACGTCCAGCCGGGATGTGCGTCAAACGCGAGGAGGGGCATGTCCGACTGGGGGGAACCGGATGCCTGCGCCACCGGCGAGGCCTGGAGAGCATCGCCGCCGGGACGGCCCGCGAGTAGATTCGCCGCGCCGAAGGCTGGCACTATATACACCTCGCCCGTGGGCTTCGCCCTGCGTTGGAGGCGATCCTCAGCGGCGTTCGCTGCCTCTGTGCGGCGGCTGCTTACGCCTCTCCCGGTGACAACTTCTCTATTCCGAGACCATCCAGGGCCTCTTCAAAGAACCTTGTATTTCGCCGAAAATAGTTGACGGTTTCCGCCGGGCGAGAGCGTCTAATGCACAGGGGAACGGGGGCGCGGCGAGCGAGGGCCGGAGAGGCGCTGGTACTCGGGAGGCACGGGCGGGGGGAGCACCAGTGCCGAAACAGCGGGAACGGGCGGCCCGGTGGCAAGCCATCCGTTGGCAGCGACGCCAGGCGGTTCTCCGGCCCTTGGCTGTGACCGTGTCTGGATGCGAGCGTTCGGGCAGCTTCAGACCCTCCAAAGTGCCCGAGTACCAGCAGAACCGGGAGATTCAGGATTTCGCGATCTGGAAAAAAGGAAATCCCGGTCTATTGGCGAATTCTTACCACAAACGGGCGGATGTCCTGCCTACGAAGAAACGACACACGGTTGTATATGGGTAGCACCAGCTCAGTTGTTCAGGGGAGAGCGGGTCCATGCATATCCACACTCGGTGCTCCGTGTTGTTGCTAGTTGCCGTCTTCCTGTCACTCACTTCTTTCACCCCACTCGTCTTCGCACAGAGCCGCAATAGCCCTCGCGTCGTCCAGCCTTCCGCGGGCAATGGCGCATTGCTGACGGGCCAGGTTCATCCCCTCGGCGTGCCGGCGCTTCCACCTGGCTGGGTAGCGCGCCCGCCCATTCACATCATCAGCGGCATCACGGCGGCAATAAGCGGCTACGGTTACACCCCAACCATGATGCGCCATGCTTACGGCTTCGATCAAGTCGCGGGGAATGGCGCAGGCCAGGTCATCGCGATTGTGGATGCCTATGGCAATCCGACAATGCAGCAGGACCTCGACGCATTCTGCGCCTCCTTCGGCATCCCCAGTACAACCCTCCAGATCGCCTACCCCGAGGGGAAGCCTACAGCGCAGGATACCGACTGGGCCGAGGAGACCTCGCTTGACGTGGAATGGGCGCACGCCATCGCGCCGGGGGCCCAGATTCTGCTAGTTGTGTCGCCCGACGCCAGCGCCTCCTTGTTCTCTGCAGCGCAGTATGCCGGGGCCCATGCTTCCCAGGTGTCCATGAGTTGGGGTGGGTCGGAGTATCCGGGCGAGACGTCGTATGATACGATCTTCAACATTCCCGGGGTTGCCTTTTTTGCCTCATCCGGCGACGATGGGGCTGGCGTCCAATACCCGGCTGCGAGTCCGTATGTGACCGGCGTCGGCGGCACCACGCTGAATCTGACTCCAGGCGGGGACGTGATCTCTGAGACGGCCTGGTCTGGCAGCGGCGGAGGAGTCAGCGCCTACGAGGCCGTCCCTGCCTTCCAGACCGAATGGCAGACTTCCGCCTCGCGCGAGGTGCCGGATGTGAGCTACGACGCCGACCCCAACACCGGCGTTCCGGTGGCCATCACCATGGGCGGCACCCTCACCTGGATGCAGGTAGGCGGGACCAGCGCCGCGTCGCCGCAATGGGCCGCCCTTTGGGCACTGGCCAATGCCGCGAGCGCCTCCGCGCCGTCCTCAGCCGATGCCTACTTGTATACGCTGGGCAGTCCCGCCACTTTTACTGCGTACTTTCGGGACATCACGGTGGGGTCCAGCAGTGGCGCGCCTGGCAATCCTGCCCGCACCGGCTACGATATGGTTACAGGAATAGGGACTCCTATAGCCAACGCCATAGTACACGGCTCCACCCCGACCGTGGTCAGCACTTTCCCCCTCGGGCCGAGCGTGGCCGTGGCTGTGGCCATGCGCGTGGGCTTCAGCAACCCAATGAACCAGTCCGCCACGGACAGCGCCTTCAGCATCTCGCCTAAAGTCGACGGGACCTTCAGTTGGTCGACTGACGGCAAGATGCTTATCTTCACGCCCACTTCGCCGCTAGACTATGCCCAGACCTACACGGTGAAGATCTCGGGCGGGGCGACAAATGCGTATGGCGGGGCTCTCGGCACTGCCTACTCGTGGTCGTTCACGACCGCCCCTGCCCTGAGCGTGCTCAGCAGTTCTCCCGCGGGGACGAGTGCGCCGGTGGCATCGGGCGTCGCAGTGAGCTTCAGCAATCCGATGAGCCAACTCGTCACGGAGGGCGCCTTCCGCATCTTGCCCAACGTCGAGGGGGCTTTCAGTTGGTCGGCTGACGACAGGACGCTCACGTTCGCCCCCACCACACCGCTGGCCACCAACACGGCCTATACGGTAACGGTTTCGGCCGCGGCGATGGACCAATACGGGAACAAGCTTGGCGGTGTCTACTCGTGGTCGTTCACGACCACCGCCGCCTTGAGCGTGGTCAGTTGCTCTCCCACCGGGACGAGCGTGTCGGTGGCATCGACCATCGCCGTGAGCTTCAACAATCCGATGAGCCAGACCGCTACGCAGGGCGCCCTCAGCATCTCGCCCAAGGTGAGCGGGACCTTCGGTTGGTCGACTGACAGCAAGACGCTTACCTTCACCCCCACCACTTCGCTGACCAACAACACGGCCTATACGGTGACGGTCTCGACCGCGGCGACAGAGGCGGACGGGAGGACTCTTGGCGCCGCCTACCAGTGGTCGTTCACGACCGCCCCTGTCTTGACCGTGGTCAGCAACTCCCCAACAGGGACGAACGTGGCGGTGGCATCGGTCGCCACCGTGAGCTTCAGCAACTCGATGAGCCAAACCGTCACGCAGGGCGCTTTCAGCATCTCGCCTAACGTCGGCGGGGCCTTCAGTTGGTCGAGCGACGGCAAGACGCTTACTTTCACACCCACCGCTTCGCTGACCAACAACACGGCCTACACAGTGACGGTTTCGACCGCGGCGACGGACCAGTACGGGACGAACCTTGGCGCCGCCTACTCGTGGGGGTTCACGACTGTGCTGCCGCCATTCACGATGAACGCGACGGCGGGCGCGCATCTCATCGGCGTCCCGGCCACGCCGGCTGCATCGCGAGCCGATCAGGTGCTGGGCACTACGTCAGTAGCAGCCTTTGACGCGAGCGCGCAGACCTATCAGCTCTTCACCACCACGGCTTTCAGTCTCAGCCCTGGCATGGGCTGCTGGGTGAGCTATGCAGCGCCCACCATCATCAGCTTCGTCGGGACGCCGGTCACCGGCTCGGTAACGCGCCCGGTGCTGAAGGGCTGGAACCTACTGGCCGATCCAACTACCACGGCTTTGAACTGGACGACGATCACGGCGGATGGCAGCATCGGCGCCTTCGGGTGGAAGTGGGATTCCTCCGGCGGAGGGTACGTGCTCCTGTCTTCCAATGCCGGCACGCTCGGCGGTTCCGACGTCGTGAACCCCTGGGAGGGCTTCTGGTTGTTGGCCAATGCCAACTGCAACGTGACACTTGGGTCCGGAGCCGGGTCGGCGGCGGCGAAGCCAGCGGCTACGCTGCCCGTTGCCTGGGCGATCCGCCTGAGCGCCGCTGCCGGCGGGGCGACGGCGAACGGCCATGTCATCGGGTTGATGACGACGGCGACCGCAATCAGCGCCGCCGATCCGCCGGTACCTGGTTCGGGCTTCGTAGACCTATACTCAGTCGGCAGCAATGGCGAAAGGAATGGGGTCGATCTGGTGGCGGCCGGGGGCAAGACGATGTGGAATATGGTCGCCCAGACCGACCTGCCCAATGTCCCGGTCACGATCACATTCCCAGACCTGTCGGGGGTGCCGAACGGCCTCTCAGTCACTTTGCGCGACATGGATGCCGGGCGGACAGTGAACATGCGCACCGCGTGCTGCTACAGCTTCACCTCAGGGTCGAGCGGAGTGTTGCGGCATCTGCAGATCGAGGTTAAGCCGCAACAGGCGCAGGCGGCAACACTGACCTCGGTCAGCACGCAGTCCGTGGCGGGCAAAGCGCAGGTAGTCTATACGCTGTCGGCGGCCGCCGATGTGCAGCTACAAGTGTTCAACATCGCCGGACGGACCGTGGCGAGCATCCCCATCGGATACTGCGAGGCGGGCACGCACACCACCCTCTGGTCGGGCCTCAACACGAACGGGAGCAAGGTCCCGGCGGGGAACTACCTGTTGCAGGTCGGCTGCAAGGCAGGGGACGGGACCGCGAGCAATCGCATTGTCTCGATGCAAATCAGGTAGGGGTGGTGCGAGAAGCCGGGGAGGGGTATGCGCTAAGCCGCCGCGTGGGATCGCTTGCCGCACCCCCGTTCCCCAGGGCGCTAGACGCTTCCACCCAGCGGGAACCGTCAACTATTCTCGGCAACATGCAAAGTTCTCCTAACGGAGGCCGGTCTATGTCCACCAAACGTCTCACCGTGATCCTCCTCACATCCTTGCTCGCGCTTTGCCTTGCCACGACGTTTGCCATCTCGGACGGCAGCGGGGCCGCCGGTTCGATGAGTGCCTCCGGCGGAAGGTGGGCGGCACCTCTGGCGGTTGCACCCGCGGCTGTCGGCTCGCCGACGGTGGTCATCACGGCACCGTCAGCCAATGGCTGGGTGGTCGACTCGTCCAGTTATACGATATCGGGTACTGCTGCGCCTGGCTCCGGGGGTGGACCGGCATTGACCAGCGTGCAGTTCAAACTCAACTCGTCAACGGTCTACAACCCCGTAACAGACGATTCAGGGGGAGCTTGGACCGCCTGGCATGTCGCGGTGACGCTCGTTGCCGGCTCGAACACGATCTCTGTGAAGGCGGTCAGCGGCACGACGTCGAGCAGCGTCGTCACTCGATCCATCACCTATACTCCGCCCGCCCCCGCGCCAGTCATCACTTCGCCGGCGAACGGCGCGATCGTATCGGCCTCCAGCACCGTGGCAATCAAGGGAACTTCCGGGAAGAGCACGGGCGGCCAGAGCATCAGCTCCGTTCAACTGACGATCAACAATGGCACTCCGGTCACTGCGTCAGGCACCTCCACGTGGAGTTACAATTTGGCTGCTGTCCCGGGCACGTACACGGTCACGGCGCGGTCGGTTATCAAGGCGACGCCTAGCAACCTCTATAGCCCCGCTTCTGCTCCGGTGACCTTCGTCTACGCCCCGCTGCCGACGGTTACCATCACCAATCCGCCGGCCACCGGCGGAGCCACGGACCAGTCGGCTTTCACCTTCACCGGCACCGCGTCGCCCGCGATTTCCGCCCTCGCAGCCGGGG
>CAYWBK010000277.1:0-8433 GCA_964455745.1 uncultured Armatimonadia bacterium | reverse complement strand
GCCGCCGTGGGCGGCCGAGGGGGTGAGGTCGCCGTTCGCCCGGCAAACGGGATTTCCGAGGCAGCTCTCATGCCGGGTTCCGGCACTCTAAAATGATGCGAATGACGGCGATGGCGGGCGAGACGCCCGCCCCACGCGCGACAGGATTGTCGCGCCCACTCCATTTTCGAAGCAGAAGTGTTGGTAGCTATACGACGTGATCCGCGCGATGAATCGCGCTGCCACAGGGTCTGGAGAACGTGTCGCTACACACACCTCCGCTTGCGGAGGGGCTTCCCCGCCATAGGCGGGTCAGGGTGAGGCCGCCGGAACCCGGACCCCGTCACACTCCCGGCATGGCGCGTCCCCGCACGTCTCGCGGGCGTTTGCCCATTTGCACCGGCGCGACTTGCTCTTTGCCGTCTCTCAGATAGCGAACCTGTATCGTGGATCCGATGCGCGCGTCGGCCACAAGTCGGCCCAGGTCGCCTTGAGACTTCACGGCTTGCTCCCCCCAGCCGGTGATGATGTCTCCGGGAAGAAGGCCGGCCCTATGTGCCGGCTGATCCTTGTACATCTGCGAGATCGCGACGCCCGATCTGCCCGGCATGGCTCCGGCTTCCTCGGTCGTGAGGCCTCGCGGGATGATGCCGATCCACCCCCTCACGATACGACCTTTCGCGACGAGCTGCTGGGCAATCTTCAGCGCCACGTTTGAGGGAATCGCGAAACCGATACCCTCATAGCCGCCGCTCTGCGACGCAATCGCCGTATTGACCCCCACCAGTTCGCCCTTCATGTTCACGAGGGCGCCCCCGCTGTTTCCGGGGTTGATGGCCGCGTCCGTCTGGATGAAGTCCTCGTAACTGGACAGGCCGATGTCGTGGCGGCCCTTGGCGCTGATGATGCCGGCCGTCACGGTCTGGGCCAGGCCCAGCGGCGACCCGATGGCGATCACCCACTCGCCCACCTCCAGAGCGTCGGAGTCGCCCCAGTGGATGGCCGGCAAGCCCCCCTGAATGATGCGGACGACAGCAAGGTCGGACAGCGCGTCAGTCCCGACGAGCTGACCGGTGTAGTTTGTGTCGTTCGACAGCTTTACCGCAATCTGCGTGCCGCCGGCCACCACATGGTTGTTGGTGACGATATAGCCGTCCGCGCTGAAGATGACGCCCGATCCCAGGCTGGTCACCTGTCGCGCCGGCTCTCCGAAGATGTCGCCAAGCTCGCCGCCGAAAAGGTTGTCGAAGAACGAGGGTATCCGGGCGCGCCGTCCCGGCACGACGGAGGTCGTCGAGATGTTCACCACCGAAGGCGTGGCCGAGCGGGCAACGGTCGCGAACTCGCGGCTCAATGCCTCGGCGACCGAGCCGCCGTGCATATCGACCGTCTGCGCCTGAATGGGAAGCGCCGCGAGGAGTGCCAGAAGGACGCTGAGACGCGCCGGAGGCGTCGTCATAAGGGGTGCCTCAAGGTATCGGTTCAATGCCCCGCGAATACTGCAGCGTGCAGCCTGCCGGTAGCGCCGTCGGCTTTGCGCACGGCACGGTCCCGTCAAGCACAAGCAATGATACTATACAGAAAAGGTTGCTTTGATGTCCACACACAGGTCACTTGGCACGACGACAGCAGGCTTCCCAGGCGGAGACTTGATCCCCCATCTCGAAGCTCTCGCAGGCACCGGCATCGACTGCATTGAGCTGTTCTGCACCGATGCAACGGACGCGCAGTGGCGCGAATCCGGGTTCCCTGCGAGACTGGTTGCGGCAGCCGGGCGACTCGGCCTGCGGCTGCCCAGTTGCCACGCCCCGTTCGGCGCAACGGACCTCTCCAGCGTCGACGAGGCCGTGCGCCGAGCGTCCGTCGAAACGGTAACCGATGTGTTCGCCCTGGCTCGCGACCTCGGAGCCGGAATCGTCGTCGTCCATGCTGGCACGGAGCCGCCCGAGGAGGCCGATCGCGGGCTGCTCACAAATCAGGCCCTCAAGAGCCTCGACACTCTGGCCCCTCGCGCCGATGTCCGAGGCGTGCGGATCGCGCTGGAGATGCTTCCGCGCACGTGCATCCCGAACCGGGTGGCCGAGATGCTGCACATGCTGGAGACTCTGGGCGGGAGGATCGGGGTCTGCTATGACATCAACCACGCCGGGCTGTACGAGGATGTCCCCTGGAGCGTGACGACCCTCGGCTCACACCTCATCACCACGCACATCTCCGACCACGACGGCCAGGAGCGTCACTGGCTGCCGGGCCGAGGCATGGTCGACTGGCCGGCCTTCATCCGCGCGCTGGACAAGATCGGCTACGACGGTCCTCTGATGCACGAGGCGTTCCTGCCGGACGGCAACCTGGAGGGCACTTTCGCGCAAATCGCAGGATTCTGGCGAGAATTGCAGGGCTGAACGCCGAGGGAACCTGGTAACCGGGCAAATAGGGGCACAACGGGCGGCAGGACGATCGCCAGCCCGGCCGTCCCCATTCTCACCTCTGTTGTTCCTCCGCCTTCCTGAAGTTCAAACAGTAGTGGTGCATCGTGTTCGACACCCAGGCGTTGAACATTCCGTACGGCGCCAACCTCTGGTTGTCCTGGCACCAGATCTTCTCGTCCTTCAACTCGAGGAACTCGCCGATGCGCTTGCCGAGGTCCCACGCGAGCGGGTAGATTCTGCCGCCTTTCTTGACGTTCTTCACGATGACGGTCAGGTAGGCGCGGGGGCGCAAGACATCGGCGACGCTGCGGTAGATCGCGCACAGGCCGTCCAGGAACCGTCCGTAGTCCTCCTCGTTGCCCAGGTCGCGCCCGTCGTCGGAGTAATACATGTCGAGGTCCTCGGCATCGCGGCGCTTCTTCTGGGTCTCATAGCCGGCCCTGCGTAGCATGTCCCAGTACGGCGGCGAGGTGATGCAGTAGTCCACCTGCCCGATGCCCAGCGCGCCGATCTCCCGGGCATCGGCATTGTGCAGGACCCAGTGGACGGGAGCGGCCTCCTCGCGCCCAAGCGGCGATTCGGGGGCAGCCGCCTCCAGACGCTGCCTTGCAATACCGGCGTATTTCTGCGACAATTCCACGCCGACCGCGTTTCGCCCGCTGGCCAGCGCTGCGATGAGGCTGCTGCCGGTTCCGGCCATCGGGTCGAGGACGGTCTGCCCGGCCTTCGTGAAGAACTCGATGAACTGCTGGACGAGGTCCTCGGGGAACTTGGCCGGGTGTACGAGGACGCCTTTCTCCCGCGGCGGAGGGTTGTGGATGAACCAGCTTTTCTGGAATTTGATCCACTCTTTGGGACTAAGGTCGTTCATGCGGTTTGTTCTCAATGTAAGAAACTCCCTCGCGGGCCGCGTCGCCTACCACGGACGTGGCGCAGGCCCGTTGCTTGACGATGGGATTCGACGCCCGGTGCACGAATGCCTTGTGCGACGGGCGACGGGAGAGCACTGAAATGGCGAGCGCCATCCTTCGCGGTCTGCAGAAAGTCCTGCGGGTATTCGTTCCGCAGGAAGAAGACTTCTTCATCCGGTTCCAGAAACAAAGCGCCCAGACGCTTCTCGCGGCGCAATGCCTTGACGGCCTCATGAAAGACTACTCGCGGCTCGACTCCGCGATTGACCAAATCCATCAGATCGAGCACGATGCGGACGATATCGCCCACGGCATCATCGATCACCTCAACGACACGTTCGTGACCCCGATTCTCCTTGACCGCGAGGACATCTACCGCCTCACCGAACGCATCGACGACATCACGGACCAGATCAAGGGCGGGATCGACCGCTTCCGAATCTTCCGCGTCGTCGAGCCCACCGATTTCGTCCGCGAGCAGGCACGCTTGCTTCTGGAGTGCGCCCAGACCTTGCACGACGTCACCCACCACTTCGACGGCCTCCAAAACGGCAAACTCGCCGAGTGTGAGCGGATCAACACCCTCGAGAACGAGGGAGACAACGTTCTGCGCAATGCCCTCGGGACGCTCTTCACCCCCGGCGGCGACCCCCTCGACGTTATCCGATGGAAAGAAATCTACGAGTACATCGAGGAAGCGCTGGATAGCTGCGAGGCCGCGGCGAACTTGATCGTGTCTGTGGTGGTCAAGAATGCCTGAAGCACTCATCATCGCCGTCGTCCTCGGCGCTCTGCTCTTCGACTTCATCAATGGCTTTCACGATACCGCGAACGCCATTGCCACCACAGTTCTGACACGCGCCCTGCGCATCCCCCACGCCATCATCATGGCCGCAGTTCTCAATTTCGCCGGGGCTTTGTGGAACGAGCAGGTGGCGGCCACAGTCGGCAAGGACATCGTCGACCCGAGCGCCATGACACTGCAGATCGTCGTCGCCGCGCTCATGGGCGCGATCATCTGGAATATCATCACCTGGCGATTGGGCCTGCCCAGCAGCTCGTCCCACGCCCTCATCGGCGGCCTGGTCGGGGCAGTGAGTATCGCCAACACGCGCGTCTACATCGCCGATGGCGCCGCCCACTGGCAGTGGGCCTTCGGCATGTTCCAGCTCGATGGCCTGCGCAAGGTCATCCTTGCGCTTATCCTCTCTCCCATCGTGGGGATCGTCGCAGGGTTCCTGTTCACCGCATTGCTGCTTCGGATATTCGGCAAGTGGCCCGCAGGCCGGATCAACCGCGGCTTCCGCTTCGCGCAGATCTTCTCCGCCGCAGCGATGGCCTTCAGCCACGGCGGGAACGATGCCCAGAAGTCGATGGGCATCATCACGATGGCTCTCGTTGCAGGTCGCTTCCTCCCGGACTTCCATGTGCCCCTGTGGGTGAAGATCGCCTGCGCCGCTTCGATGGCTCTCGGCACCGCTCTGGGCGGCTGGCGGATCATCAAGACGATTGGTCGCAACCTGATGGAGCTCAAGCCCCTCCACGGCTTTGCAGCCGAAACCGCCGGCGCTCTCGTGATTCAGTTCTGCACTCGGGTCGGCGCGCCGGTCAGCACCACGCACGTGATCTCCTCGTCCATCATGGGCGTGGGCATCTCCCGGCGGATCAGGGACGTCAAGTGGAAGGTCGCCGGCAATATTATCCTCGCCTGGTGTCTCACCTTGCCCCTCGCCGCCCTCATGGCCGCGATCTCCTACATGATTATCTCGCGCTTCTAGCCACTGAACGCAGGAACGGCAGGAACGGCAGGGACGGCAGGGACGGCAGGGACGGCAGGAACGGCAGGAACGGCAGGAACGGCAGGGACGGCAGGAACGGCGGGAACGGCGGGAACGGCGGGAACGGCAGCGCCCTTGCCGTCTTTGCCGTTCTTGCCGTTGATTCCGCGTTTAGCGTTTAGCGTTCCGCGTTCCTCCTCCTTGTCGTCCGCCGGGCCGATGGGCTAATATACCCACGCGTTCTCTCGTCGTCATATCACTGCCGCAGGTTGACGGTCTCTTGCCAATTCCCGGCCTCCCAACCGACGCCGCCTCACTGGTCGGCATCGCCTTCTTCGGGCTTCTGCTCTTTTCAGTGGTGATGCTCGCCGCCGCGCGCATCGCCGAAGTCCGCGGCGCCACCTTCGGCCAAGCCTGCATGGCCACTCTGATGGCGTCGACAGTGACCTGGGTGAGTGTGTATGCCACGGGCGCGCTGGGCGGCGCAGGCGGCGCTATCGCCTTCCTTGGCGGCATGGCTCTGGTGGTCAAGCTGCTTTGCGTCGTGTTCCGCACGACCCTGGGCAAGGCGCTCATCATACTGTTCGTGAATGTGTTGGTCCAGATCATCGCCGCAGGCCTGATTGCGCGGATGACGGGCGGGGTACGCTGAGGGAGAATGCTCCCCTACGCCCAACGAGAGACGTAGAGACGACCCGGCGGGTCGTTTCTGCAGGGGATGCCCACGCATGCCCGGAGGACAGCCATGCCCTCGGCCTCGCCAGATTCGGTCTCACCGCCCCATGACCCGCGAGACGGCGCTGATGGCGACATCACCTTCAGGCAGGCCCGCCGTCGCGACCTGCCCCAGATCGCCGAGATGTTTTTCCGTGCCTTCCCGGAAAGCGTCGAGCATATCGTGGGCAAGAGCAAGGTCCCGGCGCGCGGCATCGCCGACGCTTTCGCTATCCTGCAAGATTCCGAACCGGCGGCGATGCGTGTGGCAGCGGTCGGCGAACGCGTCGTCGGCTATATCTTCGCGCCCCACCATCTTACCGGCGTATGGCGGGTCGCCATCTTGCGCGGCCACCTGTTCCGGCTGGCGTGGCGCTGGATCACCGGCCGGTACGGGATCGGACCTCGAGCCGTGCTCAGGGTCGTCACCAACAATCTCAGCGCGGTCCGCAGCGCGCGAGATGCCGAGGTGGAGTGCGATGCGCGCATCTACTCCGTGGCGGTCGATCCTGACTACCAGGGCCGTGGACTTGGAACTCGCCTGACCCTTGAGGGGTTACATTATTTGCGGTCAGTGGGGGCCGACCGCGTGCGCCTCGAGGTCCGACCGGAGAACCTGTCGGCGCGACATGTGTACGAAAAGCTTGGATTCCGCACACATGAGCGAATGACCGAGGATTCCCAGGGCAAGTGGCTCATAATGTTCAAAGATTTGTCGTCGCCCGACGAGCCACCCGCCTGATGCCCCCGGAGGAGATGCACGAAGCGTGCCGTCCGTGGCCCGCGCCGGTTTCCACATGCGCATATTCTTGCTACGCAAACGTCCGCCCGCCTCCGCCCCCCGGGGGCCACGGCGAAGCCGCTGGCACCCCCGGCGTATCGTGCGTCACGGCCTCATCGCCGTCATCGCGATCCTCGCCGGCTTGCAGCTCAACGCCATGAGGTTAGGCCGGCCCATTTACCAGGCCAACTTCCGCGTGCCCCGGGTCGTGGAGAGGATGCCCGACCCGGTCGCGGGGCAGAAGATCGTCGTGTTCGCGCCCCACGAGGACGACGAGGCCATCGGCTGCGCCACCTACATGCACCGGGCTGTCGCCGTCGGAGCCGACGTTCATGTCGTGCTGCTGACCAACGGCGACGCAACGGAGCTGTCCGTCCTCTATGACGAGAAAACCCTGCGCCGTCGCCCCAAGGAGTTCCTCTACCTGGGCCGAAAGCGGCAGCGCGAGACGCTCGAGGCCATGCGGGCCGTCGGGATCGCCCCTGACCACGTCATCTTCCTCGGCTACCCCAACAACGGTCTCGATCGGCTGTGGAGCCCGCAGTTTTGGTATGCCGGCAACCCGTTCAGATCCCCCTACACCAAAGCCGCCTTCTCGCCCTATGAGAACAGCTACACCCCCCGCACCCCTTACTGCGGGGAAGCAATGGTCAGCGACATCCGCAAGGTCCTCATGTCCCTGCAGCCGGACACCGTCTTCACGGTGATGCCTGCCGACATCCACCGGGACCACTGGCCCGAATGGTGTTTCGTCGTCCGCGCCATTGCCGAGGTGCAGCAGTTGCAGATGCCCTACCGCGGACCCGAGTGCGTCTTCACATATTTGGTGCACTGGCCGCACTGGCCTGCGCCCCGCAGTTACCACCCGGCGAGCCCTCTATGCCCGCCCGCCGCTTTGCGCGCCATCCCGTACATGCGGTGGATGCAGCTTCCGGCGACACCGCAGGAGGTCGTCGACAAGCACCGCACCATCTCGACGTACCGGACCCAGGGGGGGCGTTGGACCCCCGTGGTCACCTCCTTCGCGCGCACGGACGAACTGTTCGCGGCGATCGAGCCGGCGGGCATCCGGGAGCGCCCCGCTGTAGCCCCCGCTCCGGGCCAGGGCCTGGCGCATCCTGACGTGGAAACCTTGATTGAGGACATCGCCCCCGGCCGCGAGAAGACGCTGATCACCCCTGAGTACGAGGTCAGCCAGGTATCGGGCGTATTGGACCCCAGGTCGCTTTGGCTGGAGGTCCAGACGAAACGCGCGCTGCCGGCCGGAGCCGCCGTGGCGGTGACCGTGGTGCCCTGCACCTGGACCGACGCGGGTTCGGTCGGCCCCATCGTCGTCAAATGCACCCGCTCCGGGGTCATAAATGTCACCCGCACGGTGGGCGGCAAGACGCGACAGGAGCTACCGGCCTCGATCGCATTCGGCATCGACGATCCGATCATCACACTCGCCATGCCGCGCGAGTGGCTCGCGAACACCCCGGCCTTCATCCTTTCGGCGGACGTGTACTCCGGCAACCACCTCATCGACCGCGCGATCTGGCGACTGGTCTATATCACCGCGCCGCGGGACGCCGATGACCCGCTCCCCCCTCCCGGCAGCGTAGCGAACACAGTCGAGCGCTAACCGCCGTCCCACCCCGCAGGCTCTTCTTCGATGTGTGTGGGTAGATGCCATGAACTGGTCCTGGCGAGGGCGGTAGTCGACTGCTCTGGGTAAGGCCGTTGCGTCCGCCAGGACGCCCGGCGCGAAGCGCCCCTCAGCCGGATGCTTCAGCGTCCGGTTTGTGGCCGGTAGTTAGGGCCGTTTCCGTCCGCAGGACGGGTGGCGGCGCAGCCGCCCA
>CAYWBK010000276.1:0-8465 GCA_964455745.1 uncultured Armatimonadia bacterium | reverse complement strand
GGCCCTTCGGGCCTTTTGGGGCAACGGCCCGTGATTCGCACGCAAGATGTGGGTGAAGCATAGCCTCGTAGGGAGGGGGGAACGACATACGACAGACGGCAAACGGCCGCTGCACCGTAAGTGGACAAATAAGAAGAGAGCGCGACGGTCAGCGATGGCCGTCGCGCTCTTCGTTGCTGAGGGGAGCATTTAGGGCCTACAGCAGGCCGAGGTCTACCAGGTGCTGCCGGCACTGGCGCACATTGTCTACCAGACCGTCCAGGCTGCCGGCTGAGGCGGCGTCGCCCTCAAGCTCCAGCGTATATGGGCCGTGGAAGCCGACCTCCGCGAGCGTGGCGAAAACCGCAGCGAAGTCCACGACGCCCTGGCCGAGCACCGGGAAGTGCGGGCTTTCGAAGCCGCCGTCGGTGTCTTTCAGGTGCACGCTCTTCACCCACGGCGCGACCTTCGCGATCTCCCCTGCCGCCGTGATCCCGTGGTTGTAGTAGTACACGTTCGCGCAATCAAAATTCACGCCGAGAGCGGGGTGATCGACGGCCTCCAGCGTCTGGCGCATGTTGTCGCCGTTCTGGCACAGGTTCGGGTGCGTCTCCATCGCGAGGGCGATCCCGTACTCGCCGGCGATGTCGGCCATCTTGCGCAGGCGGGCATAGCCCTCGTCAAGGGGCATCTCGCCGGTGTTGACGCTGATGAACAGGCTCTTCGTGCCGAGGGCGGCGGCGCGCTTCGCATAGTCCTCGATCATGCCGAAGACGGCGTCGTCTTCGATGGGGCTGGGGGCGTGGATGGAGGCGACCTGCATCCCTAACGGCTCGATGACGCGCTTCACGTCGTCAACGGTCTGATCGGGATCGCGGAAGACGATCTCCAGGTGCTTGATGCCAATCTCGACATCACTCAGAAGAGGAATCTGCGGCTCGTCTACATAACCTACGCGGTGGGCGAGGATGTTCTGCACGGTGATTAGGGCTCCTTGTTGGGTTCACGAACGGAGCGAAGTTCGCCGACGGGCTGCCTGCACCTGCCTTCCGCTGCAGAGTCACCATCGACCCCGGGTATGAGTTCCCGACACGACCCTCGCGCCGGGTCCCCCCTGTATGATGTGGTCACGCCATTCATGGCGCGATACGCGCGGTGAACCGCGCGTCCACAAGAAAGGCAAGGGGAGACGGCCGCGGAACGCCTGAGGCAGCAGCATGGATGACGTACACATCCGCCTCGCGCGGACCGATGACCTCGCGGCCATCAATGACATCTTCAACCACTATGTGGCTCACTCGACCTGTGCGTTTCAGCTTGAACCGGAGACGCTCGCAGACCGCGCAGCCTGGTTTGCCGCGCATGACGAGGCCCATCCGGTGGTGGTCGCTGAGGCTGACGGCGGGGTCGTCGGCTGGGCTGCGCTATCGCCGTTTCATACCCGGTGCGCGTATCGCTATACGGTTGAGCCGTCGATCTATGTGCGCCAGGACCGGCTGGGGCAGGGAATCGGCACGGCGCTGCTGGCCGATCTCCTCGAACGGGGGCGGGCGGCGGGGCATCATAGCCTTGTTGCGCTGATTTGCACGGAGAACGCGGCCAGTTTGGCGATGTGCGCGAAGGCCGGGTTTGTGGAGGTTGGGCGGTTGCGCGAGGTGGGGTATAAGTTCAGCCGGTGGCTTGATGTCGCGTATATGCAGTTGATGTTGTGAAGGAATGCCCGCGCGATGGTGGGACGTGGCGGTCAAGCGCACGATCTGCACACCAGGGGCGGCTATGGCTGAGGCGATGAGCGCTAAGCACAGCAAGATAGGTGTCCCATTCAACTGGCGGGCCGTGGCACGCGAACTCGCCCTCCCCTTTGCGGTTCTGTGCACGTACGCGATTCCGGTCGCCCTGGAACTGGAGTGGACGAGCGCACTGGCCTGCGCCCTCGCCGGGCTTGCATTGGCGGCGACCACGTGGGGGGCAGGACGCCTGGTTGCGTCGGGCGGCGTTCCTCTGCTGGCGCGGACGGTTAAGCACGAGGCCGCGTTCGGTGCAGGCATAAGCATCGCGCTGACAGCGGCAGCGTGGGCTGCGGCCGCCGCCGCGTTAGCCCGCTGCGCCACGCCCCCGCCGTCGGATGATGCCGCGCGCTACATTGGAGCTGTGGCGAACGACGCGCGGTACGCCGCTTCGGCGGCAGCCCAGGTGTCGGCAGCCATCGCAATCGTACCGTTCATTCTCGCATTCGGAGCCACCCAGTTCCTGACTGGCCGGGTCGGTGAAGTTGCGGCTCTCATGCAGGTTCGGTCGCGCCTGTATCTGTGGTCTCTTTCCGCCTCACTCACCTCGGCGGTCACGTTCATATTGCTCCTCGCCGGAATCGAGGCGCGAGCTGGCAGTGATGACTGGCCATTCACCTGCGTGGCTATGGGTTTGGCCGGCGCCGCGCTCTGTGCCCCGGTTGCGTGGACACTCGTCGGAACGTCCCGCCTGCGTGGACTTGCGGGTGTCGGGGTCGCGCTGCCAATCGGAGCACTCGTTTTCGGTTTCCGCCCGCAGTTCGCATCTGGTCTGAATGGCGTTCCGTGGCTGATGGCGGTGCCTGTGGCCGCCGGGGTCTCCGTAGCCATCCAGGGGTTGATGCTGCTCGGGGCCGTTTATCAGATACTCCCCAAGAGCTGGCTTCTTGCACATGACGTGGGACGCCGGATCTCCGTGCTCGCCGTAGCGGCTCAGACGGAGTTCCGTAACCCCGACGATGCTGTAGAGGCCGTGCTCGCGTGCCTTGAGACTACCAAATCGGCCTGCTCCACGTTTGCCGGCGCGGGCGACACGACTGCCATCGGAAACCTGGCGGCGGCGCTCCTCCGTGAGCCGGCTGACTTCACCGCATCCGTGCTCGCAGTGTATGATCGCGAGGCAGTTCGTAGGGGCGGAGCTGACGGCATGGCCTGGGGGCTGGACTGCATCATCCGCCAGATGCTTGCGGCACGCGCTCAGAGCATCGCCTCTTCCGATGATCGGCGAGACGGAGTCAACGTGCTGCTTCAACCAACGATCGGAGCATTCGTCAACGCGCCCGCGTCCTCTGCTCTGTCGGAACGGATGATCGCGAGCATACTGTCAGATGTAGTGCACGCCACCGCCGTAGACTTGGCGAAGGCCGCGCTCGCCATTGGCGCGGACCCCGAGCGCCTGGTGAAGAGGGACTGGGCCGACTGTATCGGCTCGGCCATCACCGTGTACTGCACGACGAACCCCGATGCCACACGCAGGCTCATGGCTGCCCTCAAATGGGAATTGCGCATTCCCGAGCCCGCCTACTACGGATGTCTTCCCCTCGTCGCCGGAGTGCAGTTACCCCCCGAGACCGACGCCTACATCGCCGAACTGACATTCGCGGTAGCATCGCTCGCGTTGCGCGAAGCCTTATCTCCCCAGGGCGCGCTTCTCCTGATAGCCGCCCCAGAAGAGCAGGCGCTCCAGACCGTGGAGCGGCTGGCGTCCAACTGGCTGAACCCCCAAGTTAGCCTGCGGCGAGCCTCCCTCCTAATAGAGATCGTCGCCGAATTGTCAATCCAGCAGTACAGCGTGGCCCCTCAGACCCCCGCTGTGTGGCAAGCGGTACTGGCGTCACGAGTTCTGCAAGTGGCCCCAGACAGCGATACGCCTTACCTCGAGGCGGCATGTCTGCTGCGACCGAGCGGATTTGGTGGTGGGCGCGAAGCGAGACAGATTGTGTGCTTCATGGCGGCTGTCCGCGCAGCACTCAATACCCTGCCGCCTTCGCCGCTGCCAAAGTGTATCGGGCTCGCGCTGAGCCAGTGGTTGCCAGGCGACGCTATCGAGGACGAACTGCGACGCATGGCTCGCCTGCATCTCATCGACTATCCAGACGGCGTGCGTGACTTCACAGACGAGGTTTTGGCGGCCTATCAGGCGGCAGCTTGTGAGGCGCGCACTGAGGCAGACGGTGGCGAAAGCGGACCTCGCCGCGACGACGGGATTCCACCAAGCCCGAATGACATTGGCGCGGCAACCTCCCGATTGTAACAGGAAAGGCCGATCCCCATGAACAGAACCGCCATTCTGACGATCCTCGCTCTCGCGGTAGCGCTTGTCGCCCACGCCCAGGACAAGCCGCTGTCGCTCGTCCGCAACGGCGGCTTTGAGCGCGCGGGCGGGTGGACGATGAGTCCGCCGGTGGACATCATGGTCTCCGACCGGGGCGGCAAGTGCTTGCGCTCGACCGGCGGCGGGGCTACGCAGGATGTCTTTGTCGGGCCGACCGGCAAGACTTACACCGTCGCCGCCGATATGAAAGTTGACAATGTGAAGGCCGACCCCCGCGGCGGGTATGCCTTCGTCGCCGTGTATCAGCTTGACGAGCATGGGCAGTACCAGGCCTTCCACGACTTCGGGCAGCTTACCGGGACGGGGGACTGGAAGCGGTTTTCCTACACGTTCCAACTCGACCCGCGCTGCGTGACCATCTCCCTGCGCTGCGGGCTTTTCCAGGCGGCCGGCACGGCCTATTGGGATAACTGGACTCTGGTGGAGGGCGACCGCGCGATGGACATCGACCAGGTGACCGAAAGCGGACGGCAGGCGCGCACGGGCGGCGGCGCGGCGGCGATCTTCCGGCAGGACGGCTTCCCCGTCGAGGGGACCGCCTCGTCGCCCACGACCCTCGCGACGGCCTTGCAGGCGGCGAACCTGAAGACGGCGTTCCTCAGCGCCGCCGATTTGGCGAACCCGTCCGTCCTGCGGGTGGAGGACTTCGACATTCTGGTGCTGCCTTATGGGGCCAGTTTCCCGGCTGCGGCTCGCGACAATGTGATCCATTTCCTGCACGACGGCGGGAACTTCATCTCGATGGGCGGGTACGTCTTCAACAACCTGGTACTGCAGGACGGCGATGCCTGGAAACCCGAGAAGCAGGTGCTGACCGAGCGACTGCAGGCGGCGCTGGCGAAGGACAAGTCGCTCATCCCCGATGGCAGCTTCGAGGGCGGCGAGGAGCCGATTGTGGGCGGCTCCAGTCTGGACGGCAAGTGGCATGTGTGGTCGAAGGACTACGTCAGCATCGTCACGGAAGACCACACGGACGGGGCAAAGTGCGCCAAGGTTTCGATCCCGGTAAACGGGCCGAGCGGAGACGCGGGCTTCTACCTCGACCTACCGCCGCAGACCGGGAAGATGTACCGGGTCAGCGGCTGGGCGAAGACCCAGAACGTGTCCGGCGACTGCTTCGCGTACCTGGCCCTGTACCAGTACGGCGACAACGACAAGCTGATCAAATTCGTCGATTACGCTCAGTTGAGAGGGACAAACGACTGGAAGCAGTATAGCTACGACTTCGTGCCGGGGCCGGATGTAAAGCGCATCTACGTGAAATTCGGCCTGTACCGCGCCGTCGGCACCGCCTGGTTCGACGACTTCCGCCTCGCGGACATCGACGGCTCGCTGCCCCGGCCCATGAACACCTCGACCGGCGGGCCGGGAGATGGGCTGGATCTCGCGGCCTACCAGATCGGCACTTTCGACGCCGACTTCCGACTGAAGCGCACGGCCTCGCTGGCCACGGCGGAAGGGCAGCATATCTTCCCGGCGGGGATCAAGATGACGACCGGCTTCGACGGCTGGGCGGCGCACGGCAAGCAGGGCTACGACGAGGCCCGGTGGGTGCCGCTGCTGGAGGGCTACGACAAGTACGGTCGCCCGCGCGGAAGCGCCGGGAGCCTGATGATCAACTACAACGGCTACTATGCGGGATCAATGTGGGGCTACTTCGGGGTTGAGAACACCGATTTGTTCGCATCTTCAAGCAAGGCGATTCTTGCGGGGCTGGGTGAACTGGCGCGGTTCATGTCCCGGGGCATGTTCCTGCGCAACCTGGCGACGGACTTGTACACCTACGAGCCGGGCGAGACGGCGAAGCTGAGCGTCGTGGCCGACAACCGGGGCCTCAAGCCTCAGGCCGGCGCGGTGCGGTTCGAGGTCTTCAGCGGCAATGCGGCTAAGCCCACATTTACCCGCGATTGCCCGTGCAGTTGCCAGGGCGAGGACGTCCAGACCGTGACCGCTGAGTTCAGGCTGCCCGCAGACTTCGGCGATCTCGCGCGGGTGCGGGCGACGATGCTCCTGCAGGGCAAGCCGGTGGATGAGGTGGCGCGCGGCTTCGTGGTGAAGAGCAAGGCCGTCGTCGCCTCGGGCGTGGAGATGCTCTGGCGCGACAATTACTTCACCATAGGCGGCAGGCCGATGTTCCTTTTTGGATCAGATACGTACGCCAACTCATACGATTCCGCGACTGAGAACCCGTGGACGTGGTCGCAGGATCATCTGGCGGCGCGAGACATGGGCCTGAACGTGTACGAGAACCTGGGGAGCGGGTGGGCGGACTACAAGCCGAGGGAGAGCGACTGGCGCAAGTTCGAGGGCATGGCGCAGCTTACCCAAAAGTACGGGCTGCAGTTCATGCCGGGGATGCTCATCGGGCAAAATGTGGCGATCGGCGAGGCGCAGGTGGCCGCCGAGAGCGAGCTTTGCCGCGAGTATGCGAAGCATCTTGGCGATGTGCCGGGGCTGGTTTGGTACATCAACGGCGACTATCAGCTCAACTACGATGACAAGGATGCCCTGAAGCTTCGCTGGAACGCGTTCCTCACCGCGAAGTACGGCACGACCGACAAGTTGAGGGAGGCCTGGGGCGCGGCGAACGTGCCGGCGGAGCTTGGGGCGCTGCCTTTCCCGCCTGCGAACAGCGGGAAATGGGACGACCGGCGCGAGATCGACCGGCATCTGTTCAACGTGTGGCTGATGACGACGTGGAACGAGAGCCATGTGAAGGCGCTCCATTCGCAGGACCCCGTACACGCCATCACGTCGGAGTACTACCAGCGGCCCTTCAACGGGATCGACCTACTGGCAACGATCGACGGGCAGGATGTCTCGAACATTGGCTTTTTCGACCAGCCTAAGACTGATCTGGAGATACTACCCTGGATGATCCGCTGGAACGACCTGCGCGCTCGAGGCAAGGGCGTGTGCCTGGGCGAATATGGGGTGAAGACGCATCCGGGTTGGAGTCTGGAGAACCACGCCTCGGGCTACCACATCCAGCGCACCGAGGAACAGCAGAAGCAGCTCTTCATGGCTGTGGCGCACTATGGGCTGGGCATGGGAGTCGCGAAGGTGCAGAACTGGTCTCTGCGCGACGCTTCCGAGAATGTGTTCCCGTGGGGGTATTTCTACCCCAATCAGCTCATCCCCAAGGATGTCGCCTACGTGCACCGCAACCAGAGCCTGATCTGGCGGCATTTCCGGCCGAAGTACGTGGCCCCGCCGCTGACGGTGCTGATCTCGGACAACATGCGGATGGGGAATGGGGAGGGGGCCGGTCCGCAGGCGGTCTACCAGACCTTCGCGACGCTGTTGAGCCTGCACCAGGACTTCAATTCGCTGAACGACGGCGCGATCAGGTCCCTGTCCACCAGGACGAAGACGCTGGTCTACCCGATGCCGATGTGTCCGTCCGACGCGGCATACCAGGGCGTGCTGGACTTCGTGAAGCGCGGCGGGACGCTCATTCTCACGGGCGACATCAGCTACGATGAGAACCGCCAGCGCACACGGACTGAGCGCCTGAATGAGCTTTGCGGCGTCGAGTTCGTCGCGGAGCGATACGCCAATACGGACCGCCCGCTCGACCCCGGTAAGGCCAAGCCGTGCATCGAGGTGAAGCCGGCGGGGGCGACCGTCGTGCAGAAGACCCCGGAAGGGCTGCCCTTGCTGACCCGGTTCGCGGTCGGGCAGGGGACGGTCTACTACTGCACCGATGGTTTTGCCCATGCCGATAAGGCCGACCTGCCGATCCTGCGCGATACCTATGCACAGACGCTGCAGGCTGCAGGGGCCAAGCCGCTGGCGATCGCGCCGGACGACCCCGATGTGCATGTGTTCGCGCAGCCGACCGAGCGGGGCGTGGTGCATGTGCTCTACAACACGACTGATGCCCCCGGCGCGAAGGAGCTTGCGCTGCCGACGGCCGGCGTCACGCTCCGAGTGCGTAACGGCTGGCCGGGCCTGGCAGCGGTCACGAACGATGGGAAGCTCATCGCCGCGACCTGCGACGGGCGCATCGTCTCCGACAAGCCGGTCCTCGACGGAACGGGGCTCATCGGCGCGCTGTCTCTCGACGGAGAGACCCTTGCGAAGTCGTCTGCGGTGGTCCTGACGCCATTCGAGATGGGTGAAGCCCGGCTGATGTCTACGCGGCAGTGGAAGGAACGTGTTGTCCTGATCGGTGAACTGTGCGACGGACAGTGGCGGACCTACGAGCGGCTTCCCGGCAGCCCTGGGGCGGTATCCGTGAAGCTGAACGCCGACCGGGCGTCGTGCATCATTGTCGTGTGCGAAAAGGCCGATGAGGCGAAGTGGACGCAGTACCTGGGCGAGGCGTTCACGCACCCGGAGAAGGTGGGGGGGATGTAAGG
>CAYWBK010000275.1:0-8466 GCA_964455745.1 uncultured Armatimonadia bacterium | reverse complement strand
GCGGGACGGCGACCTCACCCCCGGCCCCTCTCCGGGCCGCGCGCAGCGCGGCATAAGCGACTGCCTTCTTCGACCATGTGGCAGCGCGATTTATCGCGCGCATTACGTCGCGTAACTACCAGCATCTTCGCTTTCAAGAGGATGCTCGCCCGTGCCGACGGTGCAATAGGCGGAGAGTAGTTTAGGCCTGCATCTAACGCGATAAATCGCGCCGCCACATGGTCGAAGAAGGCAGTCGCTAAACACATACGAGTGGCGAGAGGGCAGGGGGTGAGGTACATTTTCGAGGCCGGCGAGGCGAAAGGTTGATGACCGCATGGCGACATCGAAGACCGTGCTTCACACTGATAGGGCACCCGCCGCGGTCGGCCCTTACTCACAGGGCGTACGTGCCAGCAGCCTGATCTTCACTGCCGGCATGATCCCGCTGGACCCTGCGACCGGCAAGCTGGTCGAGGGGGACATCGAGCCACAAACGCGCCGGACATTGGAGAACCTCAAGGCCCTGCTCGAAGACAGCAAGTCGTCATTGCGGAACGTTGTCAAGACAACGGTGTTCTTGCGAAACATGGACGACTTCAAGCGCTTCAACGCGATATACGCCGAGTTCTTCGCCGAGGAGTGTCCGGCCCGCAGTACGGTTGAGGTATCCAGAATTGCGCTCGACGCCCTCGTCGAGGTGGAGGCGATCGCGTTTGTTGATGAGATCGATGGATAGTCGGAGTACAACGGCCTCCTACCCCCTCGGTCGCCTCTGGCGACCATGTCCCTCCCTCGTAGGGAGGGGGAGACGGCAACAGACAACGGCGTCTAGCTTCCTGTTCTCCTCTCTGAACGGCAGCCGCCATCTCTCGCGACACGGCTACGCGTCGCATGGGGGCGCTGTCGCCGCAGTTCTGGCGCTGGTCGCGATCCTGGCTGTGGCCGGGGCCGGGGTGTGCGCGCCCGCGGCCGTGGCCAAGCCGTCTCCGGGAAACCTGCTTCTCAACGGCGATTTCGAGAGTGCCGACGCGAAGGGCCTTCCCGAAAACTGGGTGATGACCAACACCACGGGCAACAAGATGGTCAAAGCCTCGCTGGACTCGAAGGCCTTCAGCGGCAAGAAGTGCCTTGCCCTCGAAGGTCAGACATTCCCCGTCATGTTCGGCGTCTTCAGCAAGCCGGTCGACGTGTCCAACCTGACAACGACAACACTGATGTTCAACTGCTACTATCGTACCGAGGACGCGCCTCAGGCGGACGTCTCCATCACCACATTCAACACCGACTTCAGTCAAAACGAGTGGAAGACGCCGCCGATGCAGACCGAGGCTCGTCCCGTCCCTCAGTCCAAGGACTGGTCGCTGATGTCGTGGCAATTCCACTGCCAGCCCGGGGCCAAGCAAGTGGTGGTAATGTTCCGGGTCACAGGCAAGGGCACCGCGTTTTTCGACGGAGCCTCCCTCCGGACTTACCCCAGCGAGATCGTATGCACGGTGCACGACCCGGGGCAAATCACCAACCTGCCCGACCACCGCACCATCACCCTCGACCTGGCCAACACCGGCCCGGAGAGGCGTAAGATTCGCATCGTCGCCCTCGCGCAAGTGGAAGGCAAGAAGCCCGTGCGCGCCGAGACGGGCGCGGACATCGACCCCAACGCCAAAGGCGCCGTTTCGCTGGAGTACCGCTATGACGCCAGGAAAGCCCACCAACTGCAGATCATCGTGATGGGCGAGAACCCGGTGGACATCTTCGACCACCGCAACCTCGAGGTTCCCGGGCTGGTCGCGGGGCGGCTTCTTAGCCCCGCCTTTCGTGCCACAGTCCTATCCACCATCCCAAGCCCGAATGTCGAAGCCGAGGGCTATATCAATGCGCCGCCGGAGATGGTGCGGGCGATGACCTTCGAGGCGCGGCTCATGGGCACGGGGCAAAGGGCCGCTGCGGGCAGCAAGGAATTTCAGGTCACGCCGGAGGGCCGGTGGCATGTGAGCTTCCCCATCATCGGGATGCTCTCGGACAGTTTCGCCGTCCGCGTTTCAGCCAAGCTAAGCGACCACGAAGGGTGGGTCGATCTGCCGCTGCGCAAGGCCCCAAGCGGGACCAACGAATGCGGGTACGACGACCACCTGCGCCTGTGGGTGTCGGGCAAGGCCGTCTTCCCGATCGGCATCTACAACGCCCTCAAGGTGGAGGACCTGCCCAAAGTCTCTGCCGCCGGCTTCAACTTCATCATCAACCCCTCGCGGGCGCTCAGCTACGACCATGCCGACCAGTGCGAGAAGTTAGGGTTGGGCTTCGTGCTGTCCTCACCGACGCTGGAAAGCGCCTTCTGGAAGAACATGACCGACAAGTACGGCAGAAGCCCATGCCTGATCGGCTGGTACGGCGTGGAGCGGCCGGACTCCCACCTGACGGCGGCGACCACCATGCGCGATCTGTACAACCGGATGATGGCGGGCACGCCGCCCAAGGATCCTCCTATCGACACGCATCACCCCCTCCTGGAGGCGGTGGCCTCGCCGTCGCAGTACGCCGACTACTTCTCCGCAGCGGACATCCCGCTGGTATGGACCGACATCATCCCGACCGCGCCCCTGTCGGTTATCGGTTCTTCGATGGACACGGCGGTGGCCGCCACCCGGGGGCGTAAGCCGGTGTGGGCCGTCATTCAGGCGACAGGCAGGGGCTATACCGTGAGCAGGGAACTCGACCCGGCCAACGAGGGCCGCACCCCGACTCCAGCGGAGTACCGGGCGATGGTCTACGAGGCTCTTATACACGGAGCGAACGGAATCGTCGCGTATGCGTACACCATCCCCCAAGACAGCAAACACAGAGGCTACCAGATCGACGTTGACGCCAAGGGCCTTTGGGAGCAGATCAAGACGACGAACTCGGAACTTGCGTGGCTCGGGCCGGTATTCGCGAACGGACAGCGGACCGCGCTCCCGCCCGCAGCAGGCGGAGTTGTGGATATGGCCACCTGGAGCGGGCAGGCGGGCAAATACCTCGTGGCGGTGAACACCTCGCCGACGGCGACCGTAAGCGTGTTCAACGTGCCCGGCTGCTCCGCGACGAAGCTGAACGTGCTGTTCGAGAGCCGCTTCATCACCGGCCCCGGCCAGGGTGCCTTTGCCGACAGTTTCGACCCGCAGCAAGTGCACGTGTACTGCTGGAAATGAACGGCCACAACGGCGCGGCCGGCGGGCGGAGGCGAGAGCGAATTTCCGAAGACATGACGAGCCGGCTAACCACAGCGTCACTCTCGCCTGAGGAGAAGGCGCGCATCTCGCGTCGGCTGCAAGCGCTCAACTGCTTCGACCCGTGGAACTCGCCCCTGTGCACCTGCGGGCCGAAGCTCTCGCTCGACGCCTATGCGGGCTGTGGCAACGAGTGCTTCTACTGCTACGCCGCGTCGTACAATTGGCGCTACTGGGGGCGCGAGCTGGTCAGGCCGAAGACCGACCTCATCGCCCGGCTGCAGCGAGATCTGCGCAAGATCGCCGCAGCCGAGGACGCGGACTTCGCGCGGCTGGCCGGTATGTGGGTGGCGCTCAGCAACTCCTCGGACCCGTACCCCCAGCTCCCGGCTGCAGACGAGGCGGACCTGCGCTTGACGCGCCGGGCGCTGGAGCTTCTGCGCGCCGCGGCCATGCGCGTGCTCATCACCACCAAGTCGCCCCTTGTCGTCCGGGACCTCGATGTGCTCGACCCCGCCCGCTCGGCCATCACGATGACGATCACGACCCTGGATGCCGACCTGGCGGCACAGATGGAGCCGCTGGCTCCGTCCCCTCAGGCCCGGCTGGCGGCGCTTTCAGCCTGCGCCGGGCGCGGTTTTGGCGTTGCGTGTCGGCTCGACCCGGTAATCCCCGGGCTGAACGATGATGAGGAGGGCTGGGAGCGCCTGTGCGGGGAGTTGGCGGACGCAGGAGTGCGCCAGGTCATCAGCTCCACTCTCAAACTGCAGCCGAAGAGCGCAAGGCATTACCGGGAGCGCTTCCCGGACGCGGCCACGGCGGCGATGCCGCTATATGGCCCGACAGACCCGGACGGCTACCGACGGATGCACGACGAGATGCGCCGCGACCTGATGACTCGGTTGAAGCAGGTGGTGGAAGCGCACGGCATGGGATTTGCGGTCTGCCGCGAGGGGATGCCGGAGCTAAACACAGGGGCATGTGATGGGAGAGGCCTGGCCGGCGGGGCCGTGAACGATTGACCACAACGCCTGGCCCCGACCTTACGCGGCAGCCTTCTTCCGTCGGAAGGGTCGCATGAGCATGTCCACGGCGGAGTGCGCCTCATCGGCTTTCATCGCGAGCAGTGCGATGGCGTAGACGACGATCCCCGCGCAGAAGGGAACGGCTGTAGCCAGCGCGCGGGCGACGATCCCCGCCGTCCCAAAGCGGCCCTCCATTGCCAACATCAGCGCATACATGACCGCGCTCATAAGAGCGCAGCCGATCAGTATCTTCAGCGTTGAAGTCACAATGGCGCGTCCGTCGATGCCGTTGAGCCGCTTGCGCAGGAGGATAATCAGCAAGATGGCGTTCGTCAGATTCGAGATCGCCAGCCCCAGCCCCAGGCCGCTTTCCCCCATCGGACCGCGCAGAAGCAGGCAGCCCGCGACTCCCGCCGCCACCGCGATCACCCCGACGACCACCGGCGTTCTCGTGTCTTGCATCGAGTAGAAGGCGCGAGCCACGATCTGCACCAGGGCCATGCCGAAGATGCCCAGCGACATCCACGCGACGACGATCGCCGTGCGCGCCGTGGCCTCGGGACTGAAGGCTTTCCACTCGTACACGAGCCTGATGATCGGCTCGCGCAAGACCACAAGGGCGAAGGTGACCGGCGCGCACATGAACATCACGTTGCGGATGCCGAAGCTGATCTGCTTGCGCAGCCGATCCCACTCGCCGCGCGCCACCGCATAGGAGAACGACGGGAATAGGACGATGGCCAGCCCGGCTCCGAACATGCGCATCGGAAGCTTGGTGAGCCGGTCGGCATTGTTGAGGATCGTCGCCGCGCCGTCGCTGACTCCTGTGGCCAGCGAGGTCGCGATGACGAGATTCAACTCCGCGATTGCGAGGCCAAGAATGACGGGAACCGTCAGCGCGGCGACACGGATGACGCCGGGGTCTTTGAAATCGATGACGAGCCGGAGCTTCGCTCCCGCGCGCCATAAATCGCCGCCGCAGAGTGGTATCGCCGAGACGAACGCGCCGATCACCAGCGCCCCGGAGACGGCCCGGATGCCGAAGTCGAGATCGGGCACGAACCAGATGCCGGCCACGATGACCGCGATATTGACCAATATCGGGCCGATGGCCGCGGTGACGAAGCGGTTCATCGCGTTCAGCGTGCCCATGAACAGCCCGTTGAGCACGAAGAACACCTGCGCGGGGAACATGATCGCCATCAACACGCCGCAGAGTTGGGTTCCATCCGCCGGAAGTCCGCCGGCCACGAGCGGGGCGAGTTGCCGCGAGAATACGATGCCGAGCCCGACCACGATGCTGGCGAAAAGCGTGATGATGCAGGTGAGCGAGCTGAACGTGTGCCAGGCTTTCTCTCGCTCCCCGGCGGCGAGGTAACCCGTGAAGACGGGAACGAACCCGGTCCGCAGCGCTCCCCCGGCCACGAGGAAGTAGATCAGGGAGGGGAGCCGGAAGGCCTGCCAGTACGCATCCGTGCGCATCCCGACGCCAAATCGAGCCGCGATGACGGTCTGGAGAGCGACGCCGGTCACTGCGGAGAGGAATAGGGCGACGATGTTGAGGATCGCGGCGCCGGCGATGCCCGCGTCGCTTTTCGAGCTGGCGGGGGGGGCGCTGTCCGCCGGTTCTGCGATTGTAGTTGCTTCAGCCATAAAGCTCGTCTCTTGCGTAGATGATACGGGGTCGAGCGCTGACAAGGTCAGGCTATTGCGCACTGCGAGGGATTATGATATAGTCTCTGCGTCGAAAGCACAAGGCTTGCCGCGCTCGGTCTGCGCGGCATTCGTTTTCACGGGACAGAAGGGGTCGTTATATGCCACAACGCAAGGCAATGCACAAGAGCCTCCGCCAGTCGATGAAGCACCGAGACGCGAACCGCGCGGTCAAGAAGACCATGCGGCTTGCGATTCGCGCCGCCGTAGAATCCGCCGTGTCCGAGGCCGTCGAGCCGGGCAGCGACGCCGTCAAAGCCGCCTACAAGGCGATTGACAAGGCCGCGAAGAAGGGCGTCATCCACAAGGATGCGGCCTCCCGCAAGAAGGCCCGCCTTATGAAGCGCATCAACCCGCCGTCCGCCTGAGGCAGCCAGCTTCCACCCGGCTGCTCGCACATAGCGACGAGCGTACATGGGAGACGGCACGAAGCGATTCGTGCCGTCTTTTTCGCTGCGTGGCCATCGGGATGCTTATACCAGGGCCTGCGCGCGAAGGCCCCCTCCGGTGGCCGCGGCAATCCTGTCGCGGGTGGACCGCGCCCCTCTTCCCGGCCCCAGATCTCGCGCGCAACAGCGACCTCGACTGCCCTGCCCGATCACGCTACCACACGAACGGCAGAAGGGCTTTCACGCGGGCACGATAGGCAGCGTACTCGTCGGGGAACTGCCTCAGCAACAGCGCCTCTTCCTGCTTGAGTTTCACGCAAAGCCCCACGACGATGGCCAGGAATCCCAGGAACGAAGCAAGACGGCCGACCGCGATTACCGTGCCGAAGACCATCAGCAGCAGGCTCGTGTAGATCGGATGACGGGCGAATCGGTACGGCCCGCGCTCTACCAGTTCGTGTTCTTCCTTGAGAACAACCTCATCGCTCCAGTTCCCCGCGAGCGTTCGGCGCGCCCACAGTGCTCCGAACAGGCCCAACGCGCAAGACCCGACTGCGGCAATCTGAGCCACGGGCGTGGGGGGGACGACGAGCGCGTTGAGCGGAGGGAACGGGATCGGCACAAACAGGAGAATGGCACCGAGGGTGACCGGAATCTTATGCGCCATGTCACTCGCGGGGCTCTGGCGCTGAGTCGTTCTCTTTGTGGAGCAAGCGCTTACAAACCAGTAGACAAGGAATACGGTCCAGCAGACAAGAACCAGCGTGTGCGCGATCATGACCGCTCTGCCAACTCCCGTCTGCGGATCGTCCCGTTATTCCCCTGGAAGACACCTCACCCGGTCGCGCGTTCAGGCCTCGCGCGCGACCACCGGGTTGCTCAGGATACCGACCCCCTCGAGCTCGATGTCTACGACGTCGCCCGGCTCGAGCGCAATCCCGAGCGCCTTCCCTACCCCGGACGGCGTCCCGGTGGCGATGATGTCTCCGGTCTCCAGGGTGCACACATGGGAAATGTACTCGATGAGCATCGGCACATCGAAAACCATCTCGGCGGTGTTGGAATCCTGTCGGAGTTCGCCGTTTACGCTGAGCTTCATCGCGAGATTGTGGATGTCGGGGATGTCGCCGATCGGCACGGCGCAGGGGCCCATCGGGGCGAAGTTGTCGCACCACTTGCCATTGAGCCAGTCGAAAAACTTGTCCCATTCGCGCGTCTCGGGCCGATCCCAGATGTGCATGTCGCGCTCCGAGACATCATTGCAGATCGTGATGCCGCTGACGTGCTTCAGGGCGTCGGCACGGCTGATGTTGCGCCCGCCCTGGCCGATGATGACCGCCATCTCGGCTTCATAATCGACGAACACATTGTGTGGGTTGATGAAGATCGGGTCGTGCGGCCCGCAGACGGTGTTCGACACGGGCTTCATGAACACGCGCGGGGTCGCAAGGTCGCTCTCCACGACGCGGCCGATGTTGCCCGCTCCTTGACTCTCCTTGATATGCGCCCGATAATTGCCCGCAAGGGCCAGGAGTTTCGGGGGCCGGGGCACGGGCGCGAGCAGCTTCACCTCGCTGAGCGGGCGCGCCACCTGGGAGCGTGCCGTCGCGTCGGCCGTCTCAAACCATCGCCCACAGGCGCAAACGGCTGCCAGGCAGTCCTCGCGGGCGAGAATCGTCGCCACCGATGGCCGGCACTCAGCCTCGCACCGGCAGTCGACGGTTCCGCAAGCCTGCGCGGCCCCAATGACATCGACCACGTAATCCCCAACCCAGAGGCCGACGGCGTGCCGGGTCGGCGAGGGGCCGTCCGGGATCGTATAGGTAACAAGACGCGTGGACATGGATGAGTAATCCCTTCCGGCGGGTTCAAGAAGCGCAACGCCGGAACGCAGAACGGGAATGCGCCCGTGCGTGCCGGCGATGATCTCCGACGCGGCGAAGGTAGCACAGGGCCCTGGGTGTGTCAAGTTACGACAGAGGCGCGGACGCTCCAGGGCTAGCTGCGGTCCCGCTCGGTAGACGCACGGGGAACGGTCGTTAGCAGTCGCCGTTTCCCCCTCCCTACGAGGGAGGGGGCAGGGGGTAGGAAGCCGTCGCCGTTCTCCCCCTCCCTACGAGGGAGGGGGCAGGGGGGTAGGAAGCCGTCGTCGTT
>CAYWBK010000274.1:0-8470 GCA_964455745.1 uncultured Armatimonadia bacterium | reverse complement strand
GGGCATCCTCGGGCGAGAGTTCGACGTAGATTGAGGTCCACAGGCATGGGGTCATCGACGGTACCTCCTTGGGGTGGTTTGGGCCGCACACCTCGCCCCCTTGGGATCGCGAGGTGTGCGGTTCGCGTAAACGCGCGTGGCAACCGCGCCTGCATCATCCTCCCCAGGAGAAGATGCGCCACAGTTCGACGAAGCCGACGGAATGCGCCAACCTGAGGGATGCAGTATTGCCCACATCGCAGACCCACAGGGCCGCGTCGCCATCCAACGCCAGATGATCTACCAGCACCGACACGGCCGCCTTGGCCATACCCCGTCGACGATAATCGGGGTGCGTCCAGACACCAACGGCGTGCAAACGATGATTATCCACGCTCAGGGATGGACGGTTGCACGCCAGAGCAACAACGGTGCCACCGTCTGTCACGGCGAAAGCATGCTCGGCCTTTGGCGGCACCGGGAGATCCGTGAGGCCAGGAGCATCGGGCGCAAGCATACTGACAGCGTGTGGCGACTTGACCGCGACCCCGGACACGATACCAGCGTACAACTCGACGTCCACTGAATCCCGCCTGGGGTCGGAAGCCTCGGAAATGCCAACGAGTTGCCGCAGAGTCGCAAGCAACTCTAGCCCATCACCTGTGCTTCTCGTTACTGCTGCCGCCAACTGTGCCCCCAGTTCCGCGTCGCGGCATGCCGCAAGGGCTCCCTCGGTCGTCCAGGTCAGCTTATTCGCGTCTGACCCAATCCACGAGACGCCAACCTGCAGTAGGGAGCCTATGGGCAGGCCCCAATGCTGTTCCAGTTCGTGAGCCACTGCGAACATATCACGGCGCGCCCGAATGTCGTTAACGGACTTCCTTGGGTCCATAGGGACCACCTCCAGTTGGGTGTGCACTGTACTCCGCTCATGGATGATCCCTCCTTTCTTGCGCAGCGCCCTTACGGTGCATCGAAGGGGGCTGCTATGGCTTTCTTTGCACTACGCATCCGATCCCCTTCGGGTCGAGATCGACGGAAATCAACGCGAACCCATCCCTCACCGTCGGTGACAGGACACCACCGTTCCACTCGTCCACGTATTTCGCCCCCGCCGTGTGCTTCGCGCGCAGCACTGTCCCGTGGACACTGCGCCCGTTAGCATTGTACAGGGTCCACACGGTCTCCTTCCCGGCGCGGAAGACATTCGCGAACACGCCCGGGGTCTCGGTCGGCACCAGCGGATCGACGTCCGATGAGGAGAAGGCCTCTCTATGAGCGCACAGGACCTGGATCGCCTTCCGCTGGAAAGCCATTGCCGGGGCATCATAGCCCGGCAGGTTCGGCTCGCCGAGGTCGTAGCTCTCCCCGTTGAAGAATGGGTATTTCAGCAGCCACCAGTTCCCTGCCCGGGGGCTGACATAGTAGATGATCTGGAACTGCTTGAACTTCGGGAAAGCAAAGCGCGGCAGGTCGATGAAATGCGGCGCGAGTGGCTCCTGGTCGACGCTCCACAGAGACTGGTAGCCGTACGAGCCGTCGATGTACTGGCGGGTGACTTCGGCCGGCGGGTACTCCGTGTACAGCGCTGTCTCCGGGCCGACAGCGGCGCGTATCCCCTTCAGCATCGCCACCTCACCCGCGTACGGGATTTCGTACCCGTTGTGGCCGTGGTCCTTCGCGCGGCAAATCCAGCGGCCATCGGTGGCCCCGTACTCGTCGATGTATAGGCCCTTGGTCGCGAAGTCGTGATGGAGACGGGCATAGACACTGGTCAGGTACTCCCGCCAGGGCTGTGAGTACGGGCACTCATTGTAGGCGTCATACTCTTTAATGTAGTTGGGCGTCTGGTCGGCGTTTTCCATCGCCCACTCCTTGGCGTGCGCGCCGCTGAACTGCCCCTTGTCGCAGTTGAGATACCCGTCCTGGTAGGTGCCGACCGCCACGCCCGCCGCCTGGGCCTTCGCGACGTTGCCCCGGAAATACTCCAGCCCCCCGACCGTCTCGTCGTAGTGGTCGTAGTCCCCCCACTCGCCATACTGCTTCGTCGCCCAGCAGCCGTACAGGTGCACGAAGTCGCAGACGCCGATGTACTTATTGCACGAGTCGATGGTCCGCTGGATGTTGCCGCGCTGCTTCGGGTCGGCGTATGTGTCGTAGTGCCCGCTGCCGGTGATGTAGGCGAAGGTGCGCTCCCACCAGGGCTTGGCTTGCGGGGCCTTGTACCAGGTCGCAAGCCACTGCCGATACGCGGCGAAGATCGCGCGCCAGTCGCCCGCCTGCAGGCTCAGGGACGCCTCAGTGGCCTCGAACTGCTCGCCGGGGGCGATGTCGCGCTCGACATACTCCGGCGACCACTCGCCGCCGCTGTCGGTCTTGGCGAGACGGATGAAATGGTGCTGAGCCTTCGTGTCATGTGTCATGCAGGCGAGGGCGTAGCCGGTCTTCGGATTGAAGAAGCCGTCGATCTGCAGCGGATGGCTCTCGCCGAGCGGGTCGCGGAAGCTCGCATTCGCCGAGTTGATGATGCCGCCGCGCTTCTCGTAGAGATACCACGTGTCTGCCGCCGAGCCGATCTGCACCCCGCGCAGGACGGGGAAGCGCAACGTCGCCGTGACCGGCGTCGGGCCGTCGTTGTGCAGGGACATGCGCATGAGAAGCTCATTGGCCTTGCCGGGGACGCACTCAACGACGGCGGAAAGGTTGGCCTTCGCATTGCGGACCGTAAAGTGCGTGCCGTCGGCGTTCGCAACTGCCCAGTCGGCCTCCGGCAAGAGCTTCCCGCCGATCTCGACCTCGAAGACCGGCCCTTCACCGCACCGCAGAGCGCCTGGCACCCCCGCGGCCTGGAGCTTCGACCATGTCAGCCCCGTCGTCTGCGCGAACGAGGCTTGCAGGCTGAGTTCTCCTGACGCCTTCGCGCCGCTACTCGTCCCGCGCGCCAGTTGCCCCCAATTCGGCTCCGCCACCTTCGGCGCGCCGGAGTTCACGGTCGCTCCGAGGATCGCGAAGCTCGCGGTCTGCATCCGGTCGTGCAGGAGAAGCTCCGTGGGGGTGCGCTTCGGATCGGGGTGTACGGCATGAACCCCAAAGCCGCGTTTCATCCCCCACTGGCCGGTGTCGACATTGAGCGGGAGGATGAAATCCGGCGGCCCGGTGGTGTAGCGAACTTCGCAGACGACCTTCTCCGGCTCGGAGAGCACCTCTTGCGGGCGTGGGTGCATACTGTCGATGCCCCAGGGCTCGGTCGCGGGGGCTGCGACAGCCGTGAGCAGGAACACTTCCTTCGCGTTCGCGGGAAGCGGGAGGCTGAGCGTGCCAAACTCGGCGGTGCCGGTCTGTGGGACCCTGCCCGGCGCGTCGGAGACCTCGAACGGAAGCTCTCCCACGGCGGTTTTCACGCTGATCTGCGTCTCGGCGAACCAGTCGGCGATCGCCAGGTGCCGTTGCAGCATATACGACGGCCGCCCGCCCGAGGGGGTGGGGGAGAGGACCGTCAGCCCTCCTTGTCCCGCCGGCCACGCCTCGGCGCGCGCCTGAAACGCGAGCACCTTCGCAATCGGCCACGCCGTGGGCGCGGATGAGAAAGTTAGCGTGTCGAGGGCCATCGTCGCCGTGTCGCCGGCGCAGTCGAGGCCGATGGCAAGCTCCCGCGCCTTGAACAGCTCGCCGAGGCGTATCGTGACATTGTGCCAGGCTCCGTCCGCGTTGAGATCGCCTGCGGAAAGCGGCACAGTGGAGTGCCCCGACGCGCCGGTCGGGTCGTCACCCAGCCAGATCGCATAGGTCCCAAGGCCAAGCTGTCCTGAAGCCTTGTACCGGACCGACAGATATGGGGTCGCCTGTAAGTCGATGGCCTCGGGCAGGAGGATCGGCCACCGCATCGCCTTGCCGGTTCCGCGGGTAGTGAACGTCATCGCGCTGCCGTCGAGGACCGCGCTGAAGTCGGTCGCGGGAGTGAGGGTCCATCCCGGCGCCTGCTTCACATCCGCCTTGGCCCAGTCGAAGGTGATGGACTTGGCCTCCGGGACCAGCGCCCGCGCGACCTTGGCATCGGCGGGCAGCTCATCGGCGAACCAGACCTTCTGCACGGTGAGCTTCCCCTTGCCGGTGTCGCCGACCACCAGCTTGAACGCGATGGCGGAAATCGGCTCCTGCGGGATGACCTTCGCCAAGTCCACCGCGAGCGTATGCCACTGGCCGTCGGAGACGACCTCGTCGCTCCACGCAAGCAGCCGCCCGCCCGGCGTGCCCTCGACCCCGTGCAGGAAGTAGTTGCCGCCGGTGGTCTGGTAGTCCTCAGCCTTATACCGCACGAGAAGATACCGCGAATCGCCCGAACTCTCGTCGTCTCGAAGCTGCAATATCCACGGCATCTGCTTGCCTTTGCCCTCGCCGGTGAACACGAGCGCACCGCCCTCGTTCGTCACCGAGTAGGGCTTGCATTGGGCCTCCGCAGGCACCCAGCCGATGCACGGTGTCCAGCGGGAGGCGCTGGAGCCGTCGATGGGCGTCTGCGCATAGAGGCGAACGGCGGAGCAACAAAGCAAAGCGATGACAGCGAGGCGTGCGGGTCTCATGGGTGGATTCCTTGGGTCGGCGGGAGATACCGGGACAATTCGCTGTGCCCCCGGCGCAAGTCCTCCACGGATTGTCACGCGAGCGAAAGGAATCGCGGGTCGTTGGGGGAATCACTCACGCGTCTGCCGATTTCACCCAAATCGAAAGGGGTCCTCTCAATGGCCGCTCTGAAGGTTGGTTTCGTCGGAAGTGGAGGCATGGCTCGCGCCCATGCTCCCGGAATTGCGAAGATGAAGAACGTCAAGATCGTGGGCTTCAGTGACCCTGTTCTCGATCGCGCCGAGGTCATCGCCGCCGAGTATGACGCGCAGGCCTTCGCCAAGCCCGAAGACATGATGGACGCCTTGAAGCCCGACGCCGTATACATGATGCTCCCGCCCTTCGCCCACGGCCCGGAGTTCGCGGCCATCGAGCGTAAGATTCCGTTCCTGGTCGAAAAGCCGATCAACCTCTATCTGAAGCAGGCCAATGAGATCGCCGCAGCGGTCGAGAAGGCCGGGCTCATCACCTGCGCCGGCTATATGAACCGCTATCGCAAGGGCATCCAGAAGGCGAAAAAGCTCCTGGAGAAGGACCCGGCGGTGCTCGTGACCGGCGGTTGGATCGGCGGCAAGCCGAGCGTCAATCCCGACGCGCCGATCAGCGTGTGGTGGGTGCAGAAGAAACTCTCCGGCGGCCAGTTCATCGAGCAGGTCACGCACACGGTAGACCTCGTCCGGTTTCTGTGCGGTGACGCCGTCGAGGTCTCGGCCTTTGCGGCAACCGGCTTCAACACCGGCATCCCGACCTACGACATTGAGGACGCAATGGCCGTGACGGTGAAGTTCGCCGGCGGCGCGGTCGCGAACCTGAACTCCTGCTGCGCATCCGGCGCGATGGGCGGCGTGGACCTCAACGTCTACGCCGGCAAGATCGGGTTCAAGTTCACCGGCTGGGAGCACACCGCGCAGGTCTACCGCCCCGGCAAGGACCCTGAGACCTGGCCCGGTGAGGGCGACATCTTCGCCATCGAGGACGCCGCCTTTCTCAAGGCGGTCCGGACCGGCGACCCCTCGGGCATCATGTCTACCTACAGCGACGCGGTGAAGACGCTCGCAATCAGCATCGCAGCGGATGAGTCGGTGAAGAAGGGGAAGGTTGTGAAGGTGTAGAGACGCCTTGGCAGGACCTTACATCAAGCCGTGGGGTGTCGTCGTCCGGTGGAAGACGCGAAGCGGCTGCCGCCGGACGATGACGGGGACCCCACGGCCTCCCGGCAGGGTGAAAAGTGATGGTGGTATTGCCCCGATGAACCGCCTGCATCGTGACGCCTATAGGGGTGTGGGCACAGCCCGGTTCACCCTCTGTACCGAAGGACGGATTCACCTGTTTGACAACGCCACCTCGTATGAGACCTGTCGCGCTGCGCTTGCTGTCGCACTCAAACGGTATCGGTGTCGGGTACCTGCCTTCTGTTTCATGCCTGACCACGTTCACTCCTGGTAGAAGGTACCTCTGACAGGGCCGATATGTGGCTTGCCGTGGTGCAGTTCAAGCAGGTCACTGGCGCGTGGTTCCGCGATATGGATCGCCGAGGACGATGGCAGAGAGGCTTCGACGCGCGCATCCTCGAAGATGGCGAGGGTTGCGAACAGGCGGCTCTTTACGTGTGGAATAATCCGGTCCGCGCCGGGCTGGTGACTTCGTGGCGGGACTATCCGTTCTCGGGGAGCGCCTGAGTGGTTGCCCGGTCGGCGCGGGGTCCCCGTCACGCCGTTGGCGTGACACCCCGCGCCTTGGGTGTTGCTGTCCATACCGAATCGTGGCGTGGCGTCGTTCACCCACAGCCCGCCAGCACAGGGGGCCGTGGGGTGTCTCCATCCGTGGGTGCGCGGGTTCCCCGTCACGCCGTTGGCGTGACACCCCACGCATTGGTGGGATCTGCCCTAACGGACCTGTTTCACCGCTACTCACACAAGGCGGGTGACATCACTTGGCCCAACCCAGACTCGGTCGCTTCCTCCTCGCTCTCGCGGCATCGCTGCTGCTCGCCTCGGCACTCCACGCCGCCCCGGTGGACATCAATGAGTGCGACAGCCGCGTCATCGTCAAGGGCGACGGGACGGCGCAGGTCGATTACACGATCGTGTTCACGGAACTCGAGCAGGGCCGCAACGTCATCAAGACCGTCGGCCCGCTGACACCCTCGCACAAGATCGTGAAAGCCTGGGGCTACAAGCACGCCTGGCCGCCGACCGATAACCCCACCGCGCCCGCTCCCACAGGCGCCGTCCCGTTCGACGTGAAGCTCGACCCCCTGGGCGGCGGCAAGTACAAGGTCAACCTCGGCCTCACCACCACGACCGGCGAGAAGTACGCGGTCACCATCCGCTATCAGACCACCGACTGGGTCGTCGACCGCACCAAGGTGAACGGACAGGACTACCTCGCCCTGTTCTGGTCGCCGCCTGAGTGGGCCTTTCCCATTGACCTACAGAAGATCGACCTGATCCTCCCGGTGACGCTCGACAGCTCGATCAAGCAGCCGGAGCAGGTCACCGACGCCGTCGTCAAGGCCACCGGCCTGCTCACCAGTAAGGACTCGTTCACTCACTACCCGCGCGTCGTCTACTACCCCACGCCCGACACCCAGAGCGGCAAGGTCTTCCTGAGCCTTCGGCTGGAGGCGAAGAACGTCCCGGCCCAAAGCAAGTCCGACTTCACGTTCTTCCTGCCCGAGAAACACTTTACCCTCGCCGCGGCGGGCAAGGCGGAGCGCGAGGCCCGCGCCCCTAAGGGGGCCGAAGCGCCCACGAAGGGTGGCCTCGCCCGCGCCCAGAAAGGCCCCTCGCACACAGGCCTGATCCTGGTGATCCTGCTCCTGTGCGCGGTCCTGGCCGTCGGCCTGTTCAAGCTCTACCAGTTCAGCAAGCCGCCGAAACTGAAGGAGGAGTACCAGGCCCCGGAGATCGAGATCGAGACCTACGAGACCCCCGGCCAGGTGCCGGACCTCAATGCCATCGAGGCGGCGCTGTACCTTGGCAACCAGTCGAAGGTGGTCATGCTGATCGTGCTCGCGATGGCACAGAAGGGCATCGTGAATATCGTCAACCGCCGCCCGCTGCAGCTTGAGGTCCTCGACAAGGACAAAGCCACCGAGAAGTACGAGAAGATTCTGCTGGAGGGCATCTCCGAGGACGGGACCGTCGCGAAGACGCACATCCCGTTCATCATCGACGAGGTCGCCAAGTCCCTGCAGGGCAAGGTCTGGAACGCCGACAAGGACGCCACCCGCAAGCACTACGAGGACATGGTCGATCAAAGGTGGCAGGAGGTTGAGCGGCGCGACGTGTGGACCCAGCAGCCGACGATGTGGGACTCCTACTGGCCCTGGCTGGTCCTCGACCGCCACTACGATCAGCGCTGGGAAACCACCGGCGCGGGCGGTATGGCCGGCGGCACGTTCATCCAGGATTCGGGCCTCATGCGCGGGGCCGAGAGCGTCACGAACGCCGTGACCGACTTCGCCGACGGCGTGTCGCAGAAGGTCGAAAGCGCCGCCGACCTCGTGAGCGCGAAGGTGGAGGACCTCGGCCAGTCGGTCGCGGGGGCGCTGGGGATCGACGCCTGCCACAGCGCCTGTCATTCGGCCTGCCACAGCGCCTGCGTCCACGATGCCTGTCACTCGGCCTGTGTCCACGACGCCTGCCATTCAGCCTGCCACAGCGCCTGCGACTGCCACAGCGCGTGCCATAGCGCGTGTCATAGTGCGTGCGTGAGTGACTTCTGAAAGGCAAGATGAACCACGAAGACTCGAAGACACGAAACGGCAACGACAGGTCACACACCTGCCACTCCCGACATCCCGCCGTTGCCTTGGCCGTTTAGTGCTACTATAGGAAACTATATCGCATTTTGGTAGCGTTAGAGT
>CAYWBK010000273.1:0-8484 GCA_964455745.1 uncultured Armatimonadia bacterium | reverse complement strand
CCCCCTGCCCCCCTCCCTCGTAGGGAGGGGGGAACGGCGAACGGCTTCCTACCCCCCTGCCCCCCTCCCTCGTAGGGAGGGGGGGAACGGCGAACGGCCTCTATATACCCGCAACGGGCGGGGTAGGGCCATTCTACTTCATCGTCACCACGTACTTCATCGCGCCTGCTGATGCGGTGAACCACGTCTTCCCGTCGTGCCGCGATGTCTGCGGCGCCTCGCGTTTCTTGCCTGCGGCGTCCAGCGCGGCGATGCCTGTTACGTCTCCGGCGATGCCGATGGTCATCTGCGTTCCGGCCGGAACCGGCACGATCTCCAGTGTCCCTCCGGTGCGCTTGGCTACGACCGCGCCGTTTGTGGACAGTTCCCCGAAGTCGATCACCTTCCGCGCTGTGTTGGCTCCCTCCAGGTATGGCGCCTTGTCGGCTCCGGGCTGAACGGCGGTCGCAGGCTCGAAGCGGACGCTTTTCGCCACCGCGCCGTCGCGCTCGACGATGAGCTTCCCGATTGTCACTGCGTCCGCGCCCCGGACCAGCGGCACGCGCCCGCTCTTGTCATACAGGCCCACCATGACGTCATAGCTCATCACCGTCGCGTTGTCCGGCACGGCGAATTGGATCGGGCCATCGGTCACTGTCTGGCCAATTTGCCAGGTCGAGGTGGGCTGGGCGGGCGCATGATCGGACTGGAAGGCGATCCCGGCGGAGATGAAGTGCCAGAATGCGGTGTAGTCGCGGTCGAGCTTGCGCTCCACCTTCCAGTTCACCGACAGCCGGAACTCCTTCCCCCCGACGGCCTCGAACTTGGCGACTGAGGGCGTGATCGGCGGCGGTGGTGTGGGCGGCAACCACTGCTGCGACCGCGCGTCGATGTAGGTGGTGTTGTCGTATCGGGCGTAGTCGCTGATCTGACCGTCGCGCAAGGCCGTCGAGGCCTCGGACCGAGTGCCCGCTGTCAACACTCCATACTGGGGCAGCAGGTGATCGCCGACACGCCACGGCTGCGCGGCCAGGTTCACGTAGACGCTCTGGCCGCCCCGGTATTCCACGTTCAGTCGCGTCAGCTCTCCATAGCGCAGCGCTGTGCCCGCATCGACGAACCGACCGCCGACCTCGTAGCGGATGCGCGATACCAGATGCCCAGTATAGGCGCGTCCGAACGCCTGCATCAGGTGGTACTCGCGCACAACCCCGTGGGGGTCTTGCATGAGCTGCTGCCCGATGAACCCGACGCGCCCGAACGCGACCGTGTAAGCGCGGTATTTGTCGAGCTCGCGATTGGTCATCACGTAGGTGGACCACCCCGGCCCATACCCCCACGGCAGCCAGCGCTCGTAATACCCGAAGCCGTGGTTCGCCATCTTCGCGTGGACCTTCAGAAGCTCTGCGGCCACCGCAACCGGAGTGCGGTAGTTGTCCACGCCGTGGTTGCAGCCGCCATCGTAGACGCCCGCCATGTTCGGGTCGGCGGCCTCGAAGACGACCGGCCCGCCGAAAATCGTGCGATCATAGTCGCACAGGGCCTGGGTCTGCTCGTGCGTATAGCGGATCTTCCCCGCGTTGGGCACATCGGCATCGAAGTCCTCGTTCCAGGTCGGCATGATGTCATGGTAGGCGGCATTGCACTGGTAGCGTTTGTGAATCTCAGGGGTGAACTCGCGAACGTAGTCCATCAGTTTCGAGGGCTTGAGGATGAATGCGTGAACCGAGCCGTTGTCCCAGCCGAACACAGGTTTGCCCTGCGGATCGAGGCAGCGGTCGGTGGCCTTGTATGACTCTGCGTTCGGGTAGTAGTCGTAGTAGTTCTCGTGGACGCAGAAACGATGTCCGAGCTTCTGGGCCGTCAGGGAAAGCTCCAGCAGGCCCTTGTCGCCGCCCATCTCCGCGTTCGCGGGCATGGTGTCGGGATACGTGTGGTCGTAGCCGTCACGCTGCCAGATATGCTTGATCATCAGGAAGTTGTTGACGCCGTAGACGGCCATGTCCTTGAGCCACTGCTCATTTTCCCCGAAGGTCCCACCCCAGCCGTCGAGGACAACCCGGTGCGAGAGTTCGGCGAGGAAAGGTGACGGCTTGTGAGCGATGTTCGGCAGTGATTCCTCGTACCGGCTGGTGACGGTGAGGAAGAAGGTGTCGTGCATGGCATTGCGCGTGCCGACGGTGAGGGGCGTGTAGACCGCCTGGTCGCCGTTGCCGATGCCGGAAGCCTCGGAGTGCATGAGGTCGATGATCGAAGACGCATAAACGCCCTCCTTGCGCCAGATCGTCGCCCCGAGCGCGAATGGCGTCCCGATGTTGCGTCCCCCGCTGGGGTGGGCCGCAAAGCCGCTGAACTGTCCGGCCGCTTCGCCGAAGACTTCCAGGTCGAGGGACTTGCCGTCCGGCCAAAAGGTGATCCATAGCTGCGCGGACGATCCGGTTTCGGGGTTTGTGTATCGGTATTCGCAGGTAAGCCGCAGGCCTGTCAGCCGGGCGCTCAGCCGCTCGACGCGAAGCAGAGGCGTCGGGATGGCGAAGTCGCGGCCGTCGAGGTGCACCACCGGTCCGCCGCTGAAGACGGAGGGCCGCAGCGGCTTGCCGTTCACGGTCACGGACAGCCCGTCCAGCGGGCCGACGCCGGCATCGTACCGATACTCGATCGTCTCATCGCCGACACAACGGAACGTGCAGACGTTGCCCGTCATCTCGGCCGTCGTCGTGGTCTCGGTGAGAACGCTGGGCTGGGGCGACGTCGTGTCGTGGGAACTGAGGGGGACCAGAGACGCAGCGCCAAGCGCCTCCCCGCGCCGGAGGTCGATCTCGCGTTGCCGGGCGACTTCGGCGGCAGCTTTGGCTTTGGCCGCTGCGACCTGCTCGTCGGTGCCCGCGAGTATCTGCACGTCGCGCCACAGGGACCAGTCGTCGGTGGTGTTGCGCGCCGGGCCAGGGTCGACTTCCAGTCGCAACGTGATGCTCTTGCCCGCGAAGGCGCTGAGGTCGGCCCGGAAGGCGCGGAATTCCTGCCATGTGGCGTGCTTCTCGAAGACCAGCTTGCCGTCGGCCATCACGCGGTAGGTGACGCCGTCCGACTTGGCCGCGCCCGGTCGAAGCCCGATGTCGAAGGCGAGGGCGATGTGCGTTGTCGCTGGGAGCTTGAGCGCGTAGTCGGCGAAGGAAACGCCGGGGCCGGCCACCCAGGGGCAGTGCATGAATACCTGGCTGAGCTGTTCGGGCGTATTCTCCGGCGTGAAGTACACCCCGCTCGTCGGGTCGAATCCGGTCCATCCGTGTCCGAGAGACACCGGCGTTTTGCCGTCGAGCTGATAGCCGACATCGGGCTGTGTGAAGGTGAACAGATCGGTCACGCCGAGCGGGACCAAGGCGGGCTGGGCGTGGACTGCAACGGCGAGGAGCAAGGCGGCGACGATGGCAGTTGGGCGAAACATTGCTGCGAAACCTCCAAAGCTGGGCAGTTCAGGGCGGATAGGCGGGCGATGTGGCTACTTCCCGTTCGTATACTTCATCACGATGAGCAGCCGCGGCAGATCGCGGCGGAACTGCTTTCCGTAGTCGGCATCGGGCCAGGTGACGCGGGCGCAGACCATGAAGCGATTCAGCCGAGCCTGGTCCGCGCCGGTGATTCTGAATGGCACGGTGATCACAGTCTTCTGCTTCGCCAGCAGGCCAGATAATGCGAACTGCTTCTGCGAAAACGAAATCCCCGGCGTATCGGCCATTGAGACGCTGACGTTGCGGATTTGGACATCAGACGAGTTGATGACCACGACCTGCGCGTCGGTCACGGTGCCGATGGGGACCTGCTTGGGCACGATCGTCTCCGCCCGGAGGGGGTAGACATTCCAGTCCTGCCGGCAGGTGGTGAATGCCGCGCCCCCGGCGAGGGCCCATTCGGTGCCGGGATACGGTCCTCTGGATCCCGATAGCGCCGCGCGCGAGATGTCGTGCCAGAACAGCCCCTGGGTGAGGCCGCCCTGTAGGTACTGACCGTGGGCGGTCACCATCCGGTAGTACAGCTCCTCCGGGGCGGCGGGGTCCAATGTCTTTTGGTGCCAGCCGAAGTCCACCTGGTCTCCCGGCACGATGTTGGCCTGCCCGTACGCGATATACTTGTGCCAGTCCCGGACCATCAAGTCGTACATCGCGCGACTGCGAATCTGGTAAAGCATCGGGAACAGCATTGAGGCGCCCGCATCGGTGAACATGATCGGGTCCTGCCCATGCTGCTGTCCGTGCATCCAGCCCAGGCAGAAGATCCACATCGGCTTGGCGATCCGGCCCTGCTGGATGATCTTGGACAGGTTGGTGGCCACAAGATGCGCCCGGAACCAGTTCCAGCGCTCGTAGAACTTGGGGTCCTTCTGCCAGTCCAGCTCGACCTTGCCGGCCACGTATTGCCAACGCTGCGTCTGAGTCCACGTGTCCCACTTCGCAGGCAGTTCCAGCGGCATTTCCTGGGCGAACCGGTCGACCATCTCCCAGCCGCCCTTGTCCGACCGCATGTAGTCGAGGCCGAGAAAATCGACGTTCGGGTCGGCCTGAGTCTTGGCGAAGAAGTCGGCGAGGTGCTTGATGCGCTTTTCGTCGAGTAGCGAGATGAAGTCGAGGTCGCTTGTCTGCCCGGTGGCACGGGAGATGTCCTGCGCGTAGTGGTAGTCGGGCTTGCGCCGGTTCGACTTGGCATTGGCCGGATATGTGGCGTAGGCCGCCGCCCATGTCCCAAACTTCAGGCCGCGTCTGTGGGCCTCGGCGGCAAGTTTGGGGATAGCCGCCAGATCGGCCGCGTCGAAGGGTTGTTCATCGGTGAGAGCGCCGGTGTAGGCTTCCGTGACCGCGCCACGAAAGAGCAATGTGTCCGCTCCGATGAAGTCGCACCAGTCGAACATCGCCCGCCAGTCGCCCATCTTGCCGTCAGGCTTGACGATGCGGTCCGCTCTGAAGTCGCCTTCCCACGTCGCCGCGCACAGCCCCGGCGCCATCGCGGGCGGGGTCTGGCCGGTGAGCGTGAACGAGGCCCTCGCGACGCAAAGCGCCTCGCCGGTGATCTTGGGCGGACGTTGCGGCGACTTAGCCTTGGGATGCCTCTCTTGCTTCTCCCGCTGTTCCCGCTCTCGGGTCTCCTCGGGAGTCTCCCAAAGCCACGTGTCCGGGTCAGCAAGCCTCATGCGCGCTTCGACCGTGTACTGCCCGCAGGGGGCATTCCAGGGCACGGGCCAGGCGCAGCGATAGGCGTTCTCCGCCCTGTCCCAGCGCAGATGCAGCTTGTCGACGCCGCCGATTGTGCTCGCGATCTCCTCGCCGCGCTTCACCACTACATCCGGCAGTGACCCCGCCTGGACCGGCCGCCCGGCGCTATCGGTGAGGCGCACGATGATCGTGACGATCTGGTATCGCAAGAACGACGCGCCGACGGTGCTGACATCGAGGGGGAAGTAGGCCGCCGGAGTCGCTACAGCCGCCTGGTTGGCGCGTCGATCTCGCAGCCAGCCGCCTAGCTGTCGCTCGAAGACAACACCCGCGATGAGTATGGACACCCCAACCAGCAGGCAGCAAAAACAACTCGACTGCTGCTGGCTTCGGCGGCGCAGCCGTCGTGACCGGGGAGCCTCGCGACTGATGATGATCGGTTGTCCCTGGGACATGGGAAAAGCGAGAGTCAGAAGCCAGAAGCCAGAAGCCAGAAGTCAGAAGTCAGAAGCCAGAAGCCAGAAGCCAGAAGCCAGAAGCCAGAAGCCAGTCACAGTGCCGGCGGCTCCGAGGCCGAGACGCTGCGTTTTCGGCCTGCGTCCCTCACTGGCCGTCGCAGATGACGAGCCAGGATGTGCCTCGCCCTGCGCCGTCGATGATGACGTAGCTCGCGCCACGGTTCAGGCGCACGCTGAGAGAGACGCTTTGGCCCTTAACATCCGTCTTGATGATACTGCCGGGCGAAAGCCGAATGCCCTTGAGAATCTGCGCCGGCTTGACCCCACTTTCGAGATCGAAGTTGATCGATGCCGAGCGGGCTGCCACATGCGCCCCGATCACGGGCTTCACGTTAGTCAGATGAAGAGCTTTCAGGGCACATGCGTGCTGGATAGTCTTCATCGGCGTATTGTGCATGACCATCTGGCGTGGCAGGCGCAGAGCGCTACTCTGGCTGTCGGCCGGCCCGTGGTCGGTGGTGCAGCCCGCCGAGTAACCCTCCTGCTGGGCCGTCTGCAGGACGAAATCGTCGTACAGACCGTTGGGATAGGCGATGGACGAGATCGTCTCGCCGAGGTGTTGCTCGATCACGCTTTTGGAATCGGCGATTTCCTTGCGGATGCGCCGCTGGAACGCTTCCGTGGTCTCTTTGGGGCCGCGCCGGGTCAACATGGCATGAGACAGGGTGTGAGAGCCGATCTCGTAGCCGCACTTGCGCAGGCCTTTGGCATCGTCCCAGGTCAGCAATTGGGCCCCCTTCCCGACGTTATTCGCGATCAGGTATGCCGTGCCCGTGTAACCATACTTGTCGAGAATGGGCTTGACCGTCGTCACGACGCTTTTCCAGCCGTCATCGAAAGTGAGAGCGATCGGCTTCGCCGGCAGCGTGCCCTGGCCTGAAAGGTAAGCTGCGAGCTGAGAGATGGTGACGGTCTGATAACCGGCGGAGTGCAGATACTTGATATACGCGCCGAAAGCCTTGGTGGTGACCGAGTAATCCTGCTTCGCGTTCGCCCCCACATCGTGGAAGCAGAGGATGGGGATCGTCACCGACGCGGCGGGCCGGGTCTGGGGTTGCTGCGTCGGAGCAATTGGGGCAGCCGGAGACTGAGCGGCGGCATGACGCCTGAAGCGTCCGCAGCCGGGGAATGTGAGGACCGTCAGCAACACCAGCGCGCCGAGCACTGCGCGATTCTTCATAGGGTCTGTCACCGATGCCCCTCATACGATGCCGACGAGGCGACGAACCGGCGCCGCCTCGTCGGCGAGATTGCCGCGAATCGTCTACTCCTCCGCGTCCGGGTTCAGGTCCAGCATCGCCAGCATCGTCAGCGTGGCCTCGATGGCGTCGCGCAGCAGCTTGACGGCCTCGTCGACCTGGGCTTCGGTGATGACGGCGGGCGGTTCGAGGCGGATCACGGACGGATTATTGAGCGTGTAGGCGATCAGGACGTTGCGCTGGGCCATGCCAGCGATGGTCAACTCGCCGACCTCGTTGTTGGCGAATTCGACGCCCACCAAAAGCCCACGTCCGCGAACGTCCTTGATCGTGCCCCCGAACTCGGCCCCGATCTTCTGCACTCCGGCGAGAAGCTGCGCTCCGCGTACTGCGGACTTCTCCGCCAGGCCCTCCTCCTCGATCACGTCGAGAGCGGCCATGGCCACCGCGCAGGCAAGCGGGCTGCCACCGAAGGTGGACGTGTGGATGTAGGGGTTCTCGTCGAAGACCGACCAGATCGGAGCGGTGGCGATAAACGCCCCGACGGGCATGACGCCTCCGCCGATAGCCTTGCCGAGGGTCATAATGTCCGGGGCGACGCCGTCCCAGTCGCAGGCGAACATCTTCCCGGTTCGTCCCAGGCCTGTCTGGATCTCGTCGAGGATCAGCAATGCGCCGGCGGCATCGCAGATCTCGCGGGCGGCCCTGATGTACCCCTCCGGCGGGATGCGAATGCCGGCCTCACACTGGATCGGCTCGAGCAACACTGCCGCCGTGTCGGGACCGACGGCGGCCCTCAGAGCGTCCGCGTCGCCGAAAGGCACGTGGGTGAAGCCGTCCATGAGTGGCCGGAAGGGGTCCTTGTAGACATCCCGGCCCGAGGCGCTCAAGGCCCCGAAGGTTTTCCCGTGGAAAGCTCCCTCCGCCGCGACGAAGCCTTTGCGCCCGGTGAACGCCCGCGCCACCTTCAAAGCGCCCTCGACGGCCTCCGCGCCGCTGTTGCAGAAGAACGAGTACTGCAGGTCGCCGGGCGTGATCGCTGCGAGGCGTTCCGAGACTTCCGCCAGCCCCGGACTGAGCAGCATGTGGCTGCCTAGCGCCATCTTGTCGAGCTGCGCGTGCGCCGCGGCGATGATCCTGGGGTGCGAGTGCCCCGTCGTGAAGACGCCCGGGCCGCCGAGCAGGTCCAGGAAAGCCTTGCCGTCCGAGCCGTACACATAGCAGCCCCGCGAGTGGTCCTCCGCGGACTCGTAGCCCATGAACTTGATGATCGTCGCCATGCCCGGGTTGACGTACTTGAGGTAACGGTTGAACGTCTCATCGAAGTGGGTAGGTCCGTCTGATTGCATGTGGGTATCTCCTGGGGATAATGAGCGCACGCCGTTCGACTGTGAATCAGTACTCTACTCCGCCCCGCTGCGGCACCTATGGCGGGCACCCGCAGATTCAGCAAAGGCCATTGCAGAAGCCTGTAGGAGCACTCTCCAGAGTGCGATCTTGCCGTCAGGCGTGTCGGATGCGCGTCATACAGGCAGTCGTCATGCCGGGTTCCGGCACTCTGAAACGATGAAAATGTGCCGCGAC
>CAYWBK010000272.1:0-8502 GCA_964455745.1 uncultured Armatimonadia bacterium | reverse complement strand
GCCACTCCGCTGCACAGCCTGGGAGTGGACGCGCTCCAAGAGTGCCTGTCACTCAGAACAGGAAATGGCTGGTTCCAACAAAACGAGGTGCTCTCAATGAGACGGCCACAATGGTGCTTACTGCTCCTTACAAGTCTCGTCGGCGTCGGCGCGCTTCCGGGGTCGGCCCGGGCCGATCTGGCCTTCCCTCGCGGCATCTACTGGGCCTGGGAGCGCACCGCTCCGATGGCGAAGCAGATGAAGTTGGACTTGTGGCAGTACGTCGAGCGGCAGGTCGCCGAGCTTCATGACCGCGACCACATGAACCTCATCTGGACGGTCAATATCGGCACTCAGGACCTCATCCGGCTGTCCGCCGTCGCCGCGAAGCACGGCGTGCAGGTCGCCGGCACCCCGGAGCCGGTGCTCTGGTACCGAACGGACCGCTCGCCCGCCGGGATCGCGAAGACAGCCGGCGACTCGGTGAAGCTGCTGAAGGGCGCAAACGGCCTCGCGGCATACGTGCTTATTGATGAGCCGACGCTATGGGAAATGGACCAGATGGAGAATCTGCGGGCGGCCCTGAGGAAGGCCGACCCCACCCGGCAGGTTGTGGTCGTCACGATGGTTGGGACGACCGACGCGGCGCGTCTGCGGACCCATTTCCCCGTCCTGACGACCGACTGCTACCCTTTCTTCGCGGCGGGCGATCCTAACGGCCCGAACACGCCGGCGGCGTCAAAGGCGTACTACCGCAACACCTGCGACGCACTGGCGGCGGCACTGGCTCGCGAGGGACGCGCCTTATGGGCGATGCCCCAGTGCTTCGTCGAGACCTGGGGACCGTGGTACTATGGGCCGGACATGAGTATCATCGAACAGCCGGGGGCGTACTCGCACTGGCGGCAGCCGACCGTAGGCGAGATTCGGTGGCAGATCTGGCAGGCAATCGCCTCCGGTGCGAAGGGAGTCGTCTTCTTCCTGCTGCACCCGGAGCCGCTCGAGGGGCATGACAAGCCCTCGACGGCAGCGGCTGCGCCCGAGGGAGTGCCGCGGCTGACGAAGGAAGTCAACACCGGGCAAGGCGGGGCGCTGCTCAATCCGGACGGCAGCCCGACGCCCCAACTGAAGGCGACCGCCGCAGCCTTCGCCGACTGTGAGAGGTTGGAGAAGACGCTCGCCGGGATGAAGCCCCTGGATACGCCTGTCGCCTTCGCGGGTGGGCCGCTGCACCTTGGGCTGTTCCGAACCGCCGACGGGGCCGCTTGCGTGGCGGTGGTCAATGATGATACCGACCGGGACACGGTGGGGCGCATCACGCTTCTGCCAGGTGTCGCGTCGGCAACCGACCTGCGGACGGATCAGAAGCTGAGCGTCGCGACCGGCGCGGACGGGCTTCCGACGGTCACTGTCAACCTGAAGCCCGGTGATGGGACGCTGCTGGCGCTGAGTTGGGATGGCCCGGAGCCGGCGCTAACCTTCTCGGAGGACTTCTCATCGCCGCAAGGCCCGGTTGGGGCGACCGGCGGCGGCAGAGAGATCGATGTAAAAGGCTTCGGAGTAGGTTGGAGCTATGCGTTGACGCCGACGCGGACGGCGCAGCCGGGCACGCCGATGACCGTCGATCTCGACGTGAAGCAAATCGCCGGCGAGGGCTCCGGGGCGGCGTATCTCGTCTACGACGCCTGGTTCCCGGAGGGGAAGGAAGCTGTCGAGCTGTCGGCGATGACGGACGGCAAGACATTCGGGCGCATCAGCATCGACGCTCCGAACCAGCCGATCCGCATCCCGGCGAACGCCACCCAACTGCGGCTGAAGCTGGCGCCCGAGGCGGGGCTGCGAAGCCTGAGGGTCGTGAGAGGGAAATAACGCGGGCGCCGGCCCCCTCCTCGGGAGGAAGTGCGAGCGACCACGGAACGGGGCGACGCGGCCGCTCATCTCGCGCCGGTCACCCCGGCGGCAGGTCGGCAGCCCGCCCCAGGGGGAAACAGCAGACGCCTGTCTGACGCGATCTCGAGAGCCTGACAATGGACGCCATCCAGCAGTTCGGTCTTCACTTTATAGCTGCATTCCAAAGCCTCGGCGAAGGCCTCCTGTGGCCGATGCGAATCGCGACCACTTTGGGCACGGAGCCATACTCCATGCTCGTCATTTCGCTCATCTACTGGTGCGTGGATAGCGCGGTGGGCGTACGCGCAGGTGTGTTGCTGTGCGTCGGAGACGAGGTCAACCTCTGGGCCAAATGGGCATTCCACGGCCCGCGGCCCTACTGGCTCGATCCCGCCCTGCAGCGAGGCGTGGCCGGCGGATACGGCTTCCCATCCGGTCACGCACAGGGGGCGGTGATGCTGTGGCTATACCTGGCGTCTCGCGTCCGGCGAGCTTGGGCATGGGCGGTGGCAGTCGCTTTGGTATTGGCGATCTCGGCTTCGCGGCTATACCTGGGGGTGCATTTTCCCCACGATGTTGCGGCGGGATGGGTGCTGGGAGGAGTGTGCATCGGAGTGTTTCTCTGGCTGTCGCCGCACGCCGGCCGATGGGTGAAGACGCTGCCGATCGAGGGCGTGATCGCTGTTGCTGTCGTCGCCGCGGCAGCGATGCTGGCTGTCTCGCGCACTGTGCTGGCGCTGATCGCCGGGATCGCCGACCCGCCGCAGTGGTCGCTTGTGGCCGCTCATGTCCGCGACTTCTCCTCTGCCGCCACCGCGCCCGGCGTGCTGGCCGGCGCGATCCTGGGCTATGTCCTCCAGGAGCGCTGCGTGCGCTTCGACGCCCGAGGGACGGCTCCCCGACGCGCCGCGCGGTTCATCGTCGGAATTGCAGGGCTGGCCCTGATCCTTCGCGGCGCTGCCGCCGCCACCGCAGGCCTCCACGGGAGCGCCGCGCTTGCCTTGCGTCTTGCCTGCTGCTTCCTGACAACGCTGTGGGTCACTTGCCTTGGCCCGCTGGTCTTCGTGAAGATAGGGCTGGCGGGTGTGAGGCCGCTCGCACAATCTGGCACAGTATCCGACGTAAGCGCCGCGCCGCCGGTTGCGCCGGACTGATGCCGTATGCTCGGCCTTACGCGCCTCACATAGTAGAGCGTTCAGTCGCTTTTTCTGCCTTACGCACCGCGTCCTCGGCATCACCTTGCGTGATCGCTGGGATGAGTGCGTGAGAGAAAGGGCATCGGTGACTCCAACGGCGAACCTGCACGTCGGCCAGGCGGCTGTTCAGCCCGTGAAGGAACGACACCCGCTTGGATATGGGTAATCCCAGTCAGAGAGCCTCGTGTGCCATTTCCACGCCCGGCCGCCCAGATAGGCGGTCTCCAATATAACGTCGTTATTGGATGAAGTAGATATTCCTCTGCACGGGCATGATACGAGCACTCGCACCCCGGTGGAGGTTCGCGGCGCGGGAGACATCGTGTGGGGACGCCGCGCTGCCTCCACGCCAAAGCGGTAACAGCCGTGATCCCCGCAGGGCTCTTCGGCCAACGGCAGGAACCGGGCGCTGAATGCCGAAAGTGGAGTGCGGTTCTCTGAACGAGGTCGCCCTGCCCGAGCGCCCACTGCCTGAGGTCTCAGGGGGTAGTCGCCATGCGTTTCACCAGACGCGTAGCAATTGCCGTTGGGCTTGCCGCCGTTCTCCTCATCGCGGCATTCGCGCGCCCTGCCTGCTTGGCCAGGGCCTGTAACCGCCTCGGGTCGGTCTGCGAGGACAGAGGGTACCACCGGGGGGCCATCGTCGCCTACGACAGCGCAATCGCTCTCAAGCCCGACTACGCCGGGGCCTACTACAATCGCGGGCGAGTCTACGGCCACCAGGACGACCACGACCGCGCCATCGCAGACTTCGGGAGGGCCATCGCGCTCCAACCTGACGACGCCGAGGCATACTGCGCCCGAGGCACCGCGTACGACTACAAGCACGATTACGATCACGCCATCGCCGACTACGACAAGGCCATCGCGCTCAAACCCGACTTCGCCGACGCCTACTGTGGCCGAGGGGGCGTCTACTACGAGAAGCGCGACTACGGTCGGGCTATCTCCGACGCCGACAAGGCCATCGCCCTCAAGCCCGACTACGCCGGGGCCTACTACAATCGCGGGCTTGCCTATGGGTTCGGCAAGCACGACTACGATCATGCCATGGCCGACTATGACCAGGCCCTCGCCATCAAGCCCGACGACGCTGAGGTCTACGGAAGCCGCGGCCGTGCGTATGATGCCAAGGGCGACTACGACCGCGCTATCGCCGATTACGACAGGGCTCTCGCCCTCAAGCCCGATCTGGCCGATGTGTACCTCGATCGTGGCATGATCTACGCGTATCGCAAACATGACTGCGACCGCGCCATTGCCGACCTCAACGAAGCCATCACCCTCAAGCCCGACTTGGCCGAGGCTTACGTGTGCCGCGCGACGGCCTACCGCCACAAGGGCAACTTTGCCCGCGCCACCGCCGACTTTGACAGGGCCCTCGCCCTCCAGCCCGACGACGCCGAAGGCCACGGCTGGCGCGGCATGATCTACGAACTCAAGGGCGAGTACGACCACGCCATCGCCGATTACACCAGGGCAATAGCCCTCAAGCCCGACCAGGCAGATGTCTACCGGGGGCGCGGCATTGCCTGCCGCCACAAAGGCGACTACGACCGTGCCATTGCCGACCTCGACCGTGCCATCGCCCTCGAACCCGACTATGCTGGCGGCTATGGGAGCCGCGCGGCGGCCTGGTACGGCAAGAAGGACTACGACAGGGCGTGGGCGGATGTGAAGCGTTGCCGAGAACACGGCGGAAAGCCCGATCCGGATCTCGTGCAAAAGCTGCAAAACGCATCGGGGAGGGAAGAGTGAGGGGCACTTCGGCCACCAACAGGAACCCGGCTGCCAAATACCGAAAGAGCGGCGCGGTTCTCTGACCAAGCTCGCCGCATCTCAGCACTCATAGACTGGGGCGTCAGGGGGTAGTTGCGCAATATGGAGCACCCGCAGCCGCCAAAGAGGTCCATTCCATGATAAGCCGCAGATCGCTGTTCGCAGTGCTCGCCGCATCGGTCGTTGCCGCACTCGCCCTGTCCGCCGTGTGTTGCGCCCAGGACGCCAAGCCTTGGGAGCAGCCGGGGGCGACGACCGGGCAGGAGATCATCGGCCCGGACGGCGGGAAGATGGTGTGGGTCCCTGCGGGCGAGTTCACGATGGGCTCGGCGGAGGGCGAGGGCGAAAGCGGCGAACACCCGGCGCATCGGGTGCGGATCACGAAGGGGTTCTGGCTGGGGAAGTGCACGGTGACGTTGGGCCAGTGGAAGTCTTACTGTCAGGCGGCGGGGGTGGATGTGGGGGAGGCGCAGGCCCCGGCGGACAATCACCCGGTCGTCTGCGTGAACTGGACCGAGGCGGTGGCGTACTGCCGGCGCTATGGCCTGAGCCTGCCGACGGAGGCGCAGTGGGAGTATGCGGCTCGGGGGCCCCGGAACTGCACATGGCCCTGGGGCAACACGTGGGACCTGAAGAAGTGCTGCAACGCCGAGAACCAAGGCCCCGGTGGCAAGACGTTCCCGGTGGGGAGCTTCCCCGAGGGAGCGTCCTGGTGTGGAGCGTTGGACATGGCGGGCAATGTCTTCCAGTGGTGCAAAGACTGGTACTCCGGCGGGTACGATGCCAATGCGCCGGATGCCGATCCTCCGGGGCCGGCCGAAGGTGCGACGCACGAGGTCGTTGTGCGCGGGGGCGCTTGGTTCGACTTCATTCCCACCAACTTCCGCTGCGCTGCCCGCGCCAGCGCCGTCCCGTCGGGTCGCTATAACGGCCTCGGGTTTCGTTGCGTCCGCAGTTTCTGAGCCGCATCGCCGTTTGGGGTCCCGGAAACGAAGCCCCGGACAATTCTGAATCCCTCACCGGCACACCGGCGGGGTCGTGGGTGCGGCATCGCGCCGGTGACTTCGGCCGATGCCTCGACGACCGCTCGGCTGACGCAGGCAAGCGGCCTGTCGCGGGCGAATAGGTCCGCATCCCACACCTCGCGCCAATGGAGACCCGACCGCCAATGAGGACCTTGCTCGTACTGTCTCTCCTGTGTGCCGCCGTCATCGTCGCTTGCAGCGCCGTCTTCGCGGCCGATGCCTACAGCCTCGACATCACCGGCATCAGCTATGACGAGGAGTGTCTCACGTACTGCCTCCAGGGCCTCGTGAACCGCGAAAGCCCGCGCCTGTTCCTCGACACCGCCGCCATTTTCGGTCCCGGCGACAAGTATTGGCTGGGGTATCTGTCCGAGCGCAAAGGATTCCGGTTCAAGGCCCTCAGCGGCTTGCGGGAGGCGATCCGGCAGTTCCGGCCCGGCCTCAAGGGCCTTATCCTCTACGATCCCGCCGAGGACGCCACCCGCTATCTCGCTCTGACTATCGCCGCCCGGCGCAACCTCCTGCCCGTCACGCCGGCGATACTCAAGTATGAGACCCCGATCCTGCGCTCCGGCGGACGCTGGACGGAGGACGACATGTCCGAGCCGGGCCTGTGGCACGCCGCCGGCGCGACGCCGGAGAAGTGCGACCAGGGGATGCGGGTCGTCCACACCGACACCGGTCTGCCCTATGGCGCGGTAGACCGGGTGGTCGAGATCGACCTCGCGCGCACTCCGCTGCTCGTGGTGACCGTGTCGAGCTGCACCGCGAACTGGGCGCTGAAAGTCAATGAGGGCACGGCGGTGGACGCGATGGTGCAGCCCGAGGGCAACGCCACCGGCGTCATCCGCCACGATCTGCGGGAGGCCCTCAAGCGCCCGAACGGGCGGATCACGATCCGCATCTTCACCGTGGGGGCCAAGTCGAACGTCGTCGTGCAGCGCCTGCGTCTGCTCTCAGCGGAGGGGCTGCCCGTCCCGCCGCAGGCCGGGCAGGAGATCGACTGCTTCGCCGGGATGCCCGTTGTGGAGGACCTCCGCGGGCGGTTCAGCGATGACCTCGCCGCCTACCGCTGGGCGTTGGACAACCTCATGCCCCAGTGCAGCAAGCGCCTCGCGTTCAGCGCCGGCCACCCGCACGGGGACGTGGCTCTCGGCGGCGACCCGTCGATCACCATCGGCCTCGATTACCCCATTGCCCAGAAGGCTTTCATTTTCAACCTCTCGCCGGCGGAGGGGCCGTTCGACCTCGGCAATCACCGCTTCCCCGGCTATCCCGCCCAGGCGAAGCTGTTCGATGAGGTGATGACGCGCCTCGACCGGCCCGCAGGCATCTACGGCTGGTCCGAGCCGGAGTTCCTCTACACCGAGCGCGTCAGTCGCGGCGGCAACTTCGTCATGTGCTCCGCAGCCTCGAACACCAGCTTCTGGGCGAAAGTCCCGGCGCGCGGTGACCTGCGTCTCCCGATTTCGCCACCGCGCAGCAAGCCCCTGGAGGCCAAGTTCTATCTCACCTTCCAGACGAACGAGGGCGACACCCCCAAGATCCTCGCCTGCCTGATGAGCCAGGCCTGGATCTCCGACAAGCGCGGTTCGGTGCCGATCGCCTGGGGCATCGACCCGCATATCGCCGAGGTCTTCCCGGCGCTGTTCGAGTATTACGTGACCACCGCCAAGCCTCTCGACAGCTTCTTCGCCGGCTGCAGCGGAGGCGGGTACTGCTACCCCTGGCACATGCCGAATCTGGACGCCTACGCGCGCCACGTCCGCCGCTGCGTGACGGCCTACGGCCCGAACGTCGTCGACGTCTGGGAGTCCGGCCTGCGCCTCGACCAGTTCCAGCGCTTCCAAAGCGTCCTGCATGTGCCGTGCTTCACCCAGCAGACTTGCGGCGCGGCCACCAACAACTGGCTGCCCGACGGCACCCCTGTTCTAAGTGCCGATAACACACTCTACTATTATGAACTCGACCGCAAAGACCCCGTCGGCGATCTGCAGAAACGCATTGAGCGCGTGGCCGCAGCGCACCAGCCGCCGTTCTTCATCGTGATCTACGGGGGGCTTAGTCCAGGCATCTTCGACATGGTGCAGGGAGTACAGCAAAGGCTCCCGGCGGACAAGTTCGAGGTGATCGGGGCCGACGATATGGTCGCGCTCGCGCGGCAGGCCGGGCAGTTTACGGCGAACCTCGACGGCTTGGGCGTGGCCCCCGGCGGCAGCATCGATCTCAACCTGGCTCTCCGCAACCCCGGCGGGCCTGCCGGCGCGGCGGGACGCGTCGCATGGACGCTTCCCGCAGGCTGGACGGCCCCGGAAGCAGGCTGGGATCATGGCCCCGTGCCGGCGGGGCAGGCTCTGGAGCACCGCGTCAGGCTGACCGCAGCCGCGCAGGCCGGCCCCGCGGCCATCACCTGCACCGATCTTCGCACCGGCGCGGTGCGCGCGGCGAAGGTGAACGTCTACGCCGCCTCGCAAAGCCTCGCCGACTTCTCGGCGGCAGGGGGATGGGAGCAGGCCGGGGCGACACTGGAGGTGCAGAATGGGGTGGCGAAGGTCACTACCCCGGGGCCGTTCGCCAGCATCCGCAAGACGCTGGAGATCGACTATGACCGCGATCCGATCGTCGAGATCGAT
>CAYWBK010000271.1:0-8518 GCA_964455745.1 uncultured Armatimonadia bacterium | reverse complement strand
AGTAGGGATTCTTTTGCCTTGACATCGCCTTCCCAGAGATGTCTCTGTGGTTCAAAGCCGTTCGCCCTTCATCTTGACGGTCAGCCTCCGACAACATTCCGAACGCTCCATTTGCCGGTTGTCAAAGCGGCGTAGCAATGGTAGGTGACCGGCGGTAGCCGGGCCGTATTCAGCGGCCAAACGACAGGCCGTCGGGGCTATGCTGCTACGGAGCTATCCGTCATGCCGTAATCCTCAAAATCCTATCAATCCTGTTCTCTTGCCGTTCCCTGCCGCCACGCTTGCGGCAGTCCTACCTATAATCAGCGGGCGGCCCCCCCCGACAGAGACCCGGTCTTGAATCAGGGCACGACCTGTAGTAGGATAGGCCCGCAACTGAACATGGTTAGGGGTGCTGACGTTTCGGATGAGAGGGCAGATACTGCCCAACCCTTGAACCTGATGCGGTTAATACCGACGTAGGGAAGCGACGAGACCACGTCTCGACACCGGCGCAACGGCATCTATACCTGTTGCGCCGCTTTGCGTTCTTCACACTCAGAGGCGGTGCACTCATGCGAGCCCTGATCCTGTGCAATGGTGAGCCGCCTTCGGCGGAGCTGCTCGCGCATCATCTCGCGAGTACGGACCTGGTCATCTGCGCCGACGGGGCGCTCGATTGGGCGCGCGCCGCAGGAGCGCGGATCGACGCCGTCATCGGCGACATGGACTCTGTGGCCGAGGCGACGACCGACGCGGAGGTCCTCAATGCCGGCCCGCACGAGGCGCAGAACAACACCGATGCGGAGAAGGCGGTCCTCTGCGCGATCGACCGCGGGGCAGAGCAGATCGTGCTCCTGGGGGCCACCGGGAGGCGACTCGATCACACGCTGGGCAATGTGTGGCTTGCGCACAAATATGCCTACCAGGCGCAAATCGTGGTCATTGACGAATTCTCCGAGCTTCTGGTCGTTCGCGGCCTCACGGTGCTGTGCACCCGAGTGGGGGCGACGGTCTCGCTCCTCGCGCTGGAGCCGGGCACCGTCGTCAGGACAACAGGCCTTCAGTGGCCGCTCGATGGGCCGCTGGAGCCGGGCACGCGCGGTCTGAGCAACCGGGCGTGCGGCGACATCGTGGAAATTGACGTGGCGTCGGGGGCCGTGGCCGTCATCATCGTTCGTGGCGAGGTCTGGACGAGCGGGGGCGCGCATCCAAGACCGGGCACTTCAGTGCCCGGTGCTTAACCTGTGGCGGCCTGCGAGGCCGACAGCCCCAGCGCCGAGTTTACTCGGCGAACGCCGTATACCCTACGCGTCACCGAACAACGTCCGCCGAGTAAACTCGGCGCTGGCGCTGACGCTCCCCTGGAGCGCCATAGGTTAAGCACCTGGGGCTGAAGCCCCAGGTCTTAAACGGCCAAACACCCACGCCGATCACCTCACCCCCGCACCTTCACCCCCACTGCCCCGAAGCTCGCCCGGCCTTCGGTAACGAACAGGCCGAGGCTTCCCTGACGCTGGTCGTACATCCGGCACGACAACGCCACCTCGTCATTCACATACACCACCAGGCACGTCCCATCGGCGACGACGCGCAGGCTGATCGGCTTCCCGGGGCGCATCGCGAGCGGCCTCTCCAGCATGAACGGCTGGTCGCCCGGCCGGGGCCAGCGGTCGATTACGAACCGCTGGTTCGGCGGCTCGAAACGCACCTGATAGTACCGGTCCGCGCCCTCATCCCAGCGCACCATCAGCCCGAAGGCCGCCGTCTCCTCCGCAAACTCCACGGTTGTCTCGATGAGGCACTCATCGGGCATCGCTCCGAGGCTGAGCACCGAATGCCGCCCCACCGCATCCGCGCCGACGCTATGGTCCTCCGCGCGCCAGACACCCAGGACCGGGCTGGGCTTCGTTGCCACGGCCTCCACAAAAGCCTCGAGCACCGTCTTCGGCGCGCGTACCTTCAATGTGCCGTCAGACTGCTGGAGCAACTCATGCACTACAAGCTCGCCCCCCCACTGCCATCCACCGGAGTCGGTTTCCCCGTCGCGCGTCGGCAACCAGCCGAAGATGAAGCGCTCGCCGGTCTCGCCGGCGAACCGACCGCAACACCCGGCGGTCTTCGCGGCATAGAACGCGCGCCCGTCGAAGGTGTCGTTGGCCGGACACAGCCACGGCCCCGCGAGACTTCGGCTCATGCGGTAGTGCGTCACGGATCGCTCGGTGAAGGTCGAGTAGATCAAATACCACCAGTCGCCGATACGGAAGCAGTCGGGGCACTCATGGGTGAAGTACAGGTCGGGCGCCCACAACGGCTCGCGAACCTCCCACGCTTTCAGGTCGCGGCTCGCGGCGGGGCCGCCGCAGGCGGCCAATGCGAGGCAGCCCCGGTTGCGGCTCGGGCCGGCCGTCCTGCGCGCGGCAAGCAGCATCCACCACTCGCCCGCTTCGTCGTTCCAGAAGACGAACGGGTCGCGCCAATCGTCCTTCTCGTAGCCGTCAGTCGGCGCCACGAAGAGGAAGCCCTCGTCCTTGGTCCACGCGCGCAGGTCGGGGCTGGTGGCGTGCATGACCGCCTGGACCGGCCTATCCGTGCCAGCAAAGTGCCCGTTGTGTCCGGTGTAGAAGATATGGAACATGCCCTCATGTTCGATCGCCGAGCCGGTGAATACCCACACATCCTGCGAACCCTCAGGCCCGCGCGCGAGTGCCTCGCCGAGATCCTCAAAGGTCACGAAGTCGCGGGTGAGGAGGTGGAACCACGGCGTGCCCTCGCCATGCCCCGCGGCGTCGCGGTAGTCTTTGAGGTAGAACAGGTGGTACTCGCCCTCCCGGTAGAACGGGATGAAGTCAGCGGCGACACCGTCGTCGGGGCGGTAGAAGATCGACATGCAGACACCTCGATCAGGAGTGGGGGATCAGCGTGCGGACGAAGCTCACGACATACCAGCGGCGATCCGCCGGGACCGTTGCCGACAGGGCGGGTTCGTGGCCGACGCCGACCAGCATCGCCCGGTATATTTCGCCGTCGGTCATGCTCTGGACCTTCGCCGAAGTCAGGTCTGTGGGGGCAGGATTGTAGCTCTGCCCGACGGGGACCTGGCCTTTGCCGTCGGGGCCGTGGCACATCGCGCAGTAGTAGCCGTAGTAGCGCTTGCCAAGCTCCAGGCTCGCGGCGGTGGCGCGGACGGGATTGGCGAGGGAGGCGGCTGCAGTGGCCTCGGGGACCGGCGCGTAGACCGTGTGGGCCGCCGCGACCGGCCCGCCGAAAGGCACGGTGTTCGTGGGCATCGCAGGGAGTTCGCGCTTGTATGGCCGCACGTTGGGCTGTTCGACCATGCGCGGCCCGCAGGCTCCGAGCGCCACCGGCACAGCCAAAGCGACCGCGATCAGCCATCGGCGAGGGGCGTTCACCGGGCAGGCTCCTTCGTCGGCGACGGCGTCGCCGTCGGAGTGGGAGCCGGCGGGATCGGCGGAACCTGCGGCGGCGCCTCGGGCTGGCCGACCTTGACCGCCTGGGTGCTGGAGTACGAATCCGCCGGGATGTACGGCGTCGAGCCGTAGTCCCAGTGCACTCGCGACGTGCCGACCGTGTGGTACGCGATGGCGAACCAGACCAGCATCAGTGCCACGATTGTGATGACGATCAACCAGCTTCGCATCTCGACCTTCAGTAGTTCGGATGTACGTTGCCCGCCCAGATAACGTAGCCAATCATCGCCAGCGCCATGCCGACATAGGCGAGAAGCAGTACCCAGGGAATTGGCCCGTGATCCTGGCGTATGCCCACGGCGAACTCCTCGAGGCGCTCCTCGGAACCGGGCTTCCGTCGGCGGTCGCGATAGGCCAGCCAGGCCGCGAAGGCCCCGACCAGGCCGATGCCGAGCATCAAGAGTGTCCAAGAGAGAGCAAGGACTACCATCCCAAATCGGCCTCAAAAGGCGAGTGAGTGCGGCAGTCTTGTGCCGCTTACGCAGAACACGCGAGGGCGCTCGGCGTTGAGGGTCTCCTCTCCGCTGTGCCGCGCCGCGCGCGGCCCGGAGAGGGGCCGGGGGTGAGGTCGCCGTTAGCGGGACGGCTGGGGCCGGATACTTCGCTCGCTACGCTCCGCTCGTAGTCCGGCCTCTCCTCAAACGGCAGCCGCGCCTACCTCGTGAGTATGAACCAAAGCGGTCCGCCCAGCAAAGCGCACGCAATCAGCAGCAGCACCAGCGGCACGTACAACGCCGGTGAGATAAGCCCCGTCTCAGTTGTCTCACCGGCGGTCGGCTTCACCTCGGACGGCTCCTGCAGGGCCATGTACCGGGCGCGCTCCTGCCCTCCGAACTGGCGCGTTCGCACGGCCCACCAGAAGATCAGCGAGAAGAACCCGACCCCGAAAACCGTGTAGGCAAGCCACACTGCCAGCAGCGTCACTTCGCCTCACCCGCCTTCGAGCCGGGCGCCGTGTAGGTCTTCAGCGGCGGGGGCGGCGGGCCCTCATACGCCGCGTCGATGTTGTCCTTGCGCAGACCGTAATCGACATATCCAATGAAGTTCGCAGCCACGAAGTTCGACACGTCCCAGATCTTCGCCGACTCCAGCTCTTTCTTGAAGTACGGCATGTCGGTGCCGGTGATCCCGTTCATGATCTGGTAATACAGTATCCCGCCGATGTACTTGCCGTCCACAAGGTTGCGCTTCAGGGTAGTGAAGTTCAGCGGCGGAGGGTCGAGATATGACGCTGCCGGTCCCTGGCCGTCGCCGACCGGCCCGTGGCAGCCGATGCAGAAAAGTTGGTATGTGCGCAGGCCTCGCGCCAATGCAGCCTCCGTCGGCGGGTAAGGGTTGGGCATCTCCCGCCAGACTTGCGGCACCTCGCTATGGATCCAGGCGATGTTCTGATCCGCGCCCTTCTGGTAGGCGGCTGTCGCGGTCGGCTTCCAGTACCGCTGCCGCTCGACCCGATAGTCGGCATCCTTGCCGGTGAGCGACTGCACATACGCGGTCAGCAGGTAGGTATCGCTCTTGCCGAGGAACTCGAAGCGCGGCATGAGGGACCTGGGCCGCGTGTAGCGGGGGTTGGCGAAATGCGCGGCGTGCCAGTCGTCCGGGTGCTCGCCGCCCTCCTGCGACAGGTCCGGCCCCGTGCGATGAGAGCCAAGGAGATGCGGGTACTGGCCGAAATAGTCGCCCGGGTCGGCGATGCGCTCGGCTCCGAGGTCCCAATCCTGCGGGCGCACGTACTGGGAGTGGCAGTAGGTGCAGCCGTTGGCGATGTAGATGAGCCGCCCTCGCCCCTCGGAGCTGCTCAGGTCCCTCCAGATGCCGGAGGGCTGTTGCGGGATCGTGTGCGCGGGCCACAAGACGACGCCCGCGAAGGCCGTCCAGAAGACGAGCATCGAGCCGAAGACGACGATGGCGGGGGTCATCTTCATGCTGTCACTCGCTCCCCTCGATACAGTGTCATAATGACGTTGTACAAGCCGACGAACGCCCCGCCGATGATGAGCACTCCGAAGCTGCCGCGGGCCGCCATGTACGGCGCCAGGGCCGGCAGCGAGCGGTAAACGGTCTGCCCGTCGATCCATGCCGCGCCCTGGATCAACCCGGCGGCGGTCAGCACCACGAAGAACCCCACGACGCCGACCAACACGAGCCAGTACTGCAGGCTCACGAGTTTGTCGCTGTAGACCCGCCGCCCACTGACCAGCGGCAGTATGTACCAAAGCGCCCCGAGGGCGATGAACCCGCCGAATCCGAGCACCGCAATGTGGGCGTGGCCGATGATCCAATTGGTGAAGTGCGTGTAGCGCTGCACCGAGGGAAGAGACTGCATCGGCCCCTGGACGCAGGTGATGAGGTAGAAGATCGTGCCGGTGAAGACCATCCGTCCGGGAATGTTCTCGACGAAGTTCGCCATCGAGCCACGCATCGTCAGCCACACGTTCACCAATACGGTGATGACCGGGACGAGCATCGCGACGCTGTCGATGATCGAGACTGTTTTCAGCCAGGTCGGCACCGGGGCCTGGATCAGGTGGTGGGTGCCGATGTGCGTGTACAGCCCCAGCAGCGTCCAGAAGCCGATCAGCGACAGGGTGTGGCTGTACAGGGGTTTCTTCGCGATGCGCGGGATGATGTAGTAGCAGACACAGACAGCCATCGGAGTCACAACCAGCCCGAAGATGTTGTGCCCGTACCACCACAGCCATATCGCGTCGAGGATGCCCCCGACCGACCCGGTGGACGGGTTCCACATGACGTTGCCGATCGGGTACAGGACCGCTGTCCACATCACTCCGCCCAGCCCATACCAGACGGACACATAGAGTTGATTCTCCCGCCGGTTGACGACGGTCATCAACAACACATAGGTGAGAAGCAGCATCGAGGCCGTGAGCAAGCACTTGACGGGGAAGATGAGTTCGGCATACTCGCGGCCCTGGGTGAGGCCCAGCGGCAAGGTCACGTTGGCCCCCACGATCGTCGCGGCATAGACCCAGGCGGCGAGGTTCGCTAGGCGCTCCGCCTGAAGCCGCGTGCGCAGCATCACCGGCACGATGTACAGCGTCGCGCCGATCAGCGTCGAGCCCACAAACCCGAGCAGGACCGTGGTGACGTGCGCCGGGCGGATGCGACCGTACTCCAGCCATGGGATATTGTGGATGAGGTCGGGCGCATACAACGAGATCGCCCCGACAAGACCCCAAAGCGTCCCCAGCACAAACCACACGGAACCTGCGATGAGGAACCGCCTGGAGGCCGAATGTTCAGCGTCCGGAAACAATTGCATGGCAGTCACGTTCGTCAGAGTTCGGCAGGGCTGGAGCAAGGAACGGCGTTCGCCACGAAGTCACCAAATCACGAAGAAAGGCGAGAGCCGTGCCGTCGTCGTTTCGTGCCTTCGAGTCTTCGTGGTCAGCCTCGCCTTTCCCTCAGCAGTCACTGCTACCCCTCAAGTCCCAACTCGGTGGCGATAGGCCGCATGGCCTCGATGACGTTCCGTATATGTGCGTCGAGTTCGATGCCCAGTTCCTCGGCCCCCAGACGGAGGTCCTCGCGGTTCACGGCGGCGGCGAAGCCCTTGTCTTTCATCTTCTTGCGCACGGACGACGGCTCCAGGTCGGCTAGGCTCTTCGAGGGCCTCACCAGCGCCACGGCGATGATGAACCCGGTGAGTTCATCGACGGCGAAAATAGCCTTGCGGATCGGCGTATCGCGCGGAACCCCGGCGAACGGGGCGTGCGCGAGCATATCCTGGATCATCGCCTCATCCACCCCGCGCTCCCGGAGCAGTTCAGCCCCCTTCAGGGGATGCTCCGGGAGTTGCGGATGTATCTCCCAGTCGAAGTCGTGCAGGAGGCCGACATTGCCCCAATACCCCTCGTCCTCGCCGAACCGGCGGGCATAGGAGCGCATCGCCGCTTCAACCGCGTAAGCGTGCTTCAGCAAGCTGTCGCCGCTCGTATATTCCCTCAACAGCGCCAGAGCGTCATCCCTGGTCATGGTCAGCCCTCTGCATCACAAAGCCGTCCGCCGTTGCCGTATCCAGCACCCAGTATCCAGCACCCAGTACCCAGTATCCAGTACCCAGTATCCAGTACCCAGTATCCAGTACCCAGTACCCAGTACCCAGTACCCAGTACCCAGTACCCAGCATCCAGTATCCAGCATCCAGTATCCAGCATCCAGTATCCAGTATCCAGCCGCTCACACTTCCACGCAGTACGGCTCGTGCTGTTCGCTCATCGCCAGCAGCTCGATGCACTTCGTCGTGAACTTGATGACCCCGAAGTCCTCGCCCTCGGGACTCGAGAAGTACTGCGCACACGCCGGGATCGCGCTCCAGACGAGCTGCTTGACATCCGGGGCCTCGACGACCTCGGCGGCGCCGACGAGGGTCGCCACCTCGCTGAAGTCAGGCTTCGCGAACATGAGCTGCATGTTCGGGTTGGCCTTGATGTGCTGCATCTTGCGCGCCCCGGTGAAGCTCGCGGAATAGATCACCCACTCGTTCTCCGGGTCGCGCGCGAACGCGCCCATCCATCTCATGCAGGGCTTGCCGTCGCCGTCGACGGTTGCCATGACGAACGTGGTGTTGCCATCCCCCATCAAGACCTTGGCTCTCGACTTCGTATCTCCACACCCGCAGGTTGCCATGTTGCACTCCTCCTCAATAGGTGACATTCGCATCTTGCTGCGTAGCAAGCCACTCGCCTACATCGCTACCTATTTTCCACGTTTCAGACACAGATTCCTTCTTTGATGACCCATTTTTCGCGTGTCCGACTACCAGACCGGCTCCTGTCACCAACGGCGTTCCGCACTGGGCACCGACAAGAGGCCGTTCGCCGTGACGCCGTTGCCGTTCTCCCCCTCTCCGCTTGCGGAGAGGGGGCCGGGGGGTGAGGTTCGCCGTTCCCCCCTGCCCTGCGAGGGAGGGGGTAGAGGGGATAGGAAGCCGTTCGCCGTGACGCCGTTGCCGTTCTCCCCCTCTCCGCTTGTGGCTATGCTTTACCCACATCTTGCGTGCGAATCACGGGCCGTTGCCCCAAAAG
>CAYWBK010000270.1:0-8593 GCA_964455745.1 uncultured Armatimonadia bacterium | reverse complement strand
AACGGCCCGTGATTCGCACGCAAGATGTGGGTAAAGCATAGCCACGAGTGGAGAGGGGCCGGGGGTGAGGTGCCGTCCCCCCTCACTTCCCCTGCAGCCTCGCCGCGTCGATGACGTTCTTGAGCAGCATCGCGGTCGTCACGGTGCCGACGCCGCCGGGGACCGGGGTGATCTGCGAGGCGATCTCGACCGCCTCATCGAACACCACGTCGCCCACCGTCTTCGTCTTGCCCTCGGCGTCCTTGATGCGGTTGATGCCCACATCGATGACCACCGCGCCGGGCTTGACGTGCTCGCCCTTGACCAGCCCGGCCTTGCCGACGGCCACAACCAGCAGATCGGCCGCGGTGGTGTGCGCTTTGAGGTCCTTCGTGCCGATGTGGCAGACCGTAGTGGTGCAGAAGCGGTCGAGCAGGAGCAGCGCGCTGGGCTTGCCGACAATCTCCGAATGGCCCACGACGCACACCTCCGCGCCCTTGCCTGCCGCGCCCATCGGGTCTTTCGGATCGAACAGCGGCACGCCCGCGGCCTGCGCCAGCGCGAAGACCGCCTGGGCCGTGCACGGGGCCAGGGTCGTGCTGCCTTGCACGACGCCGCCGAGATTCGCGGGGTGCACGCCATCCACGTCTTTCACGGGGGAGATGCGCCGCTGCGCCGCGCGGCTGTCGACGCCCGCGGGCACCGGCATCAGCAGGATGATCCCGGTCACGCTGGCATCGTCGTTCAACTCGCCGATTTTGCCCTCAATGGCGGCCTGATCGGAGTCCGCCGGCAGTTCACAAAGCTCGTACTGGATGCCGACTTCCTCGCACGACTGGGCCTGGAACTTCGCGTACATCTGCGCGCCCTTGTTCTCGCCGGCGATGATGGCGACGAGCTTGGGCGGACAACACATTCCGGCAACTGCGGCTTTCACATCTTCCTTGATGGCGTCGGCGATCGGCGCACCCTCGAGAAGCTTTGCGCTCATCTGCGATGGTCCTCCGTTTGGTGATGGAGCGGTTCTTATGTGCCGGGCTACGGCGGTGCGATGGGAACGGCAGGCGGGCGAGGACGCCCGCCCCACGCGACAAGATTGTCGCGTCCACTGGCTCTTCAATGCTGCCCGCCGCTAGCCGGCAATTCGTTTCTTGATAGCGTTCCACAAGTCATAGCCGAGGCCGCCGGTGGCCCAGGCGCATTCCCTGAGGCGGCGGCGCATCCGGCCCTTGAACTCCGGGTCGTCGATGCACGACAGGTTCACCTCGACGTTCAGCGAACCCGTCTGCAATCCCGTCTCACACAGCTTCAGCGCGCAGCCGACATCCGAAAGCACGTTCGGGTTGCCCTTCTCGGCCAGCGCCGGCAGGAGTTTGATGATCTCGGCGCAGCATTCGACGACCTGCATCGGGACTCCCGCCGCTTCCTTCAGGGCACCCTGGATTGCGGCCTTGCGCGCGGTCTTTTCGGCGTCGGAGCCTTTCGGCAAGTCCGCTGCGGCGCGATAGCAGGAGTACGCCGTCGCGTCCTCGTCGACAAGCTCCAGGAGACGCCTCCGCTTTGCCTCAACGGCCCCCAGCACCTCGCGCACCTCGGCCTCAACGTCGGCGTACTTCCCTCGGCCTACGGTGAAGTTCGCGACCATCTCCGCGCAAGCCGCGCCGATTGCCCCGGCGAGGGCGGCGGCGCTTCCACCGCCGGGCGTCGGTTCCCCGGACGCAAGCCTATCCGCATAAGCCGCCAGAGGCGTCTCACTGAGCGTCATCTCTTGGCCTCGCTCGTCGTCAGCGGGCGGCAATGGTGCGGATGCCGCGCTGTCCAACTTTCATGATCCCCGTGCGCCCGCCTTGCTTGACGGTCACGGTCTGGGCGCTCTCCGACCAGTCGACTGAGGCTCCCATGGCGACCGCAACAAACCGCAAGGGCACATAGGCGGTCCCGTTGATCTCGCGCGGCGCGGCCTGCAGGGCTACCGTCTGCCCGTCGACGCGCGCTTTGGCGTTCCCGACCCACAGGTTGATGGTCTTGCCGCTTCCGGCGGCCTCGATGGCCCCGTTCTGGGGCCAGTAAGTCACTGTGCATCCGAGCCACTCAAACATGGCCCGCATTGGAACCATGACGGCGCCGCCGAACTGCTGTGGGGCCGGGCTGTCGACGCTTGTTGCTCCTCCACCTGAGGAGCCGGCGCCGCCTCACCCCGCCCAACATAGCCCGGACATCGCTGAAATCAGTATTGCAGCCACGAACACGACAAACACTACACGTTTCATTGTCCACCGTCCTTCGTCTTGGCCAGCACGCGCGCTGGCCCGTATGATGAAGTTACAGATGTAATTGCAGAAGTCGCCGCGTCGTCTGTAGGAGCGGTCTCCAGACCGCGATTGCCGTTGATATGCCGCCATAATGACATATATTAGTCATTATCTACTTCATTCTGGCGGAGGATAACGGCTTGTTCGCACTCTGGAGAGTGCTCCTACAGACTTCTGCAACGCCTCTACATATATAGTATCCCAAGCGTGTGGGCATCCGTCAAGCCCGTGGGGCGAACTGGAAGGGCTACAGTACCACTTTCCCCGCCTTGTCGATCCGCCTGACGCCGTCGACGCCTCCGTACGCGACCGCCTTCAGCCATGCCTGCCGCGTCTCGCCCGGCTGCATCACCATCTGCCGGTTGTACTTCATGCACTCCCCGAGGATTGCGGGGAAACTGCTGAACGGCTCGACCGCCATCGCGTAGGTATTCCCCCACGAGGGGTACTCGCGGTCGCCGCCGAGCGACTGCCACAGCCAGATGTGCGGGAAGACGCTCATATCCCAGGACATCCCGAAACCCGCCTGCCGGTTGCGGTTCGTGACCGCATACCAGCCCTCCTCCAGATCGGTCAGGTAGGTCATGTCGGAAATTCGGTCTTCCGGCGGGGTCACGATGCTGATGTCCGCCTCGCCCCCGAACCGCGTCGGCCCTTTCGGCCAGGGGAACTCCTGCAGTGGCGAGAAGCGGCATTCCTCGCCGACACTGGGGTCGACGACGACCTTCTTCGCCGCGCACTGCACGATAGTCGAGGCGTCGAGGAATGGCGCACCGAAAGCCGGGTGATGGCCCCACATCAGGTCCACCACCACCGGAGATTCGTTGGTCAGGCGCTCGTCGATTTCCAGCACTGCGCTGCCGGAGCGCAGCGTCAGCGTCTTCTCCAGGTCGAACGGCGTGCGGATCGTGCGGACTGACAGCTTCGCCGACACCACACCCGGGCAGTCCTCGACGATGGCGCACTTCCACGGCTGCCCCCACACCTCGCCGTGCATCCCCATCGCGGCGCCTTTGTAGGTGCATAGACGCCCCCCGTTGGGTACAAGTTCTTGCCATCCGCCCTCATAATAGTCCGGGAACGGCCCGACGGGGGAGGCTACCATGTCAAAGTTGTTGACCATCAGCCGCACACCCAGCGGAGTCTGCAACATGAAGTCCGTGTCGCTGGGCTTGTGGCGGAACTCGATGATGTCAGCGCCCTTGTCCAAAAGGATCGAGACGCGGACGATCTCGTTCTCCATCACGAGCATTCGCAGGCCGCGGTAGGTGAACTCGTCGCTGATGCGGCAGGCGTGGTTGCGCATCTTACTCCCCCTGTCGCGCGGAACCGGGCGTCCGGGCCGGGCGCGATCCGGGCTGCCTGATCTCGTAGATGTGCACGGCGAGCTTGTCGAACCGATCTGTGAAGACTCCATCTGCGTTGGGGCGGAGGGTGCGGTGCTCGTCCGGGACTCTTACCAGGCCCTTCGCGCCGGGGATAGTGAACGTGGCCGCGCCCTCGTCCTGCCCGTCGTTCACCGCAAAGATGTACGTGCGCCCCTCGAAAGTCCTCACCAGCGCATGGAGCCAGTCGCCGCCTTTGACGGTGACTTCCGGGGTCGGATCGGTGGACAGCAGCGCCGGGACGTAGCGCTTGATCTCCTCGCCCATCTGCTTGCAGAAGCCCCACTGTGTCTCGAAAGGCACCAGCTTGTCTCTTTGGATGTCAAACCACGAGTAGAAGATAAGCCCGGTTGCGCCTTCGCAGATGCACTGCCAGGCCATCGAGCGCATCTCCTCCAGCGTCGGCGGGCGAGACGCGGCTCGCTCGGCGTCGGTCGTCTGGTAGCAGGCCCAGTTGAACACCTGCGGCACCATCCACATCGCCCGTTCGCCCCCGGCGGCCTCCCGGGTCTTCATCGCCCACTCCCCGGCGCGCCACGGTCCCGGCGTCGGGATGGGGTACGGGTCGGTGCCGATCACGTCGAAGCTCTTCGTCAGCTTCGAGATATCGTCGAGGGTGCATAGCACCACCCAGGTCGGGTGGTCCGGGTCGAGTTCGGACACCCACGTTTGGTGGGAGTCGAGCCGGTCGGCCATCTCGGCGGAGAGTTCGTCGTTTAGATACCACCCCAGCAACGCCGGGTGCGCTTTGTGGTCGTTCACGGCCTGCGTGATGAACGCCTTCTCGTCGGCGTCGGTCTTGATGTCCGCCGGACACCCGGCCGTTCCGTGGTAGATGTCCTTAACCGTGTAGATGACCTTCAGCCCCAGCTTCTGGGCCTGGTCAAGCTGCTCGGTGTTGGGCGCTCCGTATGGCATCAGGCAGTTGAAGGGGCTGTCCGCATACTCCGTGAGGTCTTTCTCGGTGATTCCGCTCCAGTACATCCCCAGCGGGAAGAAAGGCTTCCCGTCGATGATGATGCGGCGGTGAGCGTCGATGTACGAATGCGGCATCGGCTCCCCGTCCTTACGGCGGACGATCGGGTACTCGTCGCGCTCTATCTCCTCCCCGGTCGCGCGTTTCACCAGAGCCACCCGCGCGGTATACTGGCCGGCGGGCAGGCTGAGCGCCGGGATCGTGATCTCGACCGAAGTGGGGGAGAGGGTCTGGTAGCGGCCCTTCGAGACGACGTTGCCCCCGGCATCCACAAGGCCCGCCAGAATCGCCACGTCTTGTGGCCGAAGCGCCGCGTCTCGCAGCGCCAGTTGCGCGCGCAGGTGGACCTCCTCAGGCCCGCCTGCATAAACCCACCCGCGATACCCGGGGCTGACGAGCGCCGAGGAGAGCGGCCGCTCGATGCCGCGATGGATTTCGACATCATCGAACCAGGCGGTGCCGGTCATGCCCTTGCGGACGTAGCAGGTGATCGAGCACTGCGTCGCCTCGGCAGGGACGCGCCCTGAGACACCGCGGATGAGCGTCCAGTCGTTGTCGCCTTTCACCCCGGGAGGGTAAGCGCCGCTGATGTACCCCTTGGGGCCGTACCACTCCATGCAGAAAGTCGCGCCGGTGTCGTCGCCCTTGATGCCCTGTGTCTTCACCCAGCCCTTGAACTCGTAAAAAGAGCCTGCCTCCAACTTGACCGTCTGGGAGCACAGGACATACTTGCTCGGGTCGGCGTTCACGAACTTGAGGCTGTGCTTGCCGCTGTGCGCCACGGTCGCATCGAGGCTGAACACCGGCCCTGCGTTCCCCCATAAAGCCGGAAATCCGTCAGCCGCCACCTCCTCGAACGAGGGATTGGCGCACAGGTTGGCGGGAAGGAACGTGTCGGCGTGCGCTGCTACGGCAGCGAAACACAGAAGGGGCAGAAGAGGTAGGAAACGCATGAATAAGCCTCCAGAACGATGGTTGCCAGGCCGCGCCATCTAGGGCACGACCTCGTACATGTGCAGCGCCAGCTTGTCAAAATGATCGGTGAAGTTCCCGTGGTCGGGCTTGATCGTCCGGTATTCGTCGCGGACGCGGATCGGTTTCTTCGCCCCGGTGACGCTGAAGCGCGCGTCGCCATCGCTTGTGCCGTCGTTCACCGCGAAGACGTAAGTGCGACCCTCATACGAGCGCACCAGAGTGTGCAGCCACCCGCCGCCCGAAACCGCGACCTTTGGCGCCGCGTCGGCGGACAACAGAACCGGGGTATACCGCTTGATCTCCTCAGCCATCCGCTTGCACAGCGGCCACTGGGTGTCGAAGGGCACCTTCTTGTCGCGGCGAATGTCGAACCAGGAGTAGAAGATCAGCCCCGTCGCGCCCTCGCAGATGCACTGCCACGCCATCGAACGCATCTCCGCCAGTGTCGGCGGCCGGTAAGGCTCCTGGCCCGGCTTGTCGGGGTCGTAGCAGCCCAGGTTCATGATCTGAGGCACCGACCAGAGCGCTCGTACCCCGCGTACCTGTTGGCGAGCCGCCGCGGTCCATGCCGCCGGCCAGGACATCGGCGACACGGGCACGGGGTACGGGTCGGTGCCGGCGACGTCGTAGCTGTCCATGAGTTTGCCGATGTCCCCCAGAAAGCAAGTCACCGCCCATGTCGGATGATCGGGGTCGTGCCCCGCGATCCACGACTGGTGCGCGTTCAGCCGGGGGGCCATGAGGACCGGCATCTCGTCATTGACGTACCAGGCCAGCAGGGCGGGATGCGATTTCAGTTCATCGACCTTCTGCGTGACGAATGCCTTCTCGTCTGCCTCGGTCTTCACCCCGGCCGGACAGCCCGGCGTGCCATAGTAGACGTCTTTCAACGAGCAGATCAGCTTCAGGCCATAGCGCTGCACGAGGTCGAGTTGCTCCCGGCTGGGTATCGCGTAATCCATGAGGCAGTTGAACGGGCCATCCGCATAGATCACGAGCTCCTTCTCGCTGATGCCGTACCAGTAGACTCCCAGCGGGAAGAAAGGCTTTCCGTCCGCGACAAGCCGGCGGTGGTCGTCGATATAGGCGCGCGGCCTCGGCTCGCCATCGCCCAACCGAGTGAGGGGGTACTCGTCCGCCTCGAGGTGTCGCCCGTCCTTGCGGCTGATGAGCGCCAGCCGCGCCGTGCCTTTGCCCGGTGGAAGTGCGCTCGCTGGAAGGGTGACAGCGATCGTTCCGTCGCCTGCGACCCGATAATCTCGCCGGAACACCGCATTGCCGTCGGCGGCGATCAGTTCCGTCCGGAGGATGACATCTCGCGCGCGGTAGTCCGCTTCGCCGAAGTAAAGCTGCGCCCGTGCCATCACCTGCATCGGCCCGCCGGCGAACACAAGCCCCCGATAGCCGGGGCTGATGAGATAGCTCGTCAGTGGGCGTTGTCGCCCCTGATGCAATTCCACATCATCGAACCACGCGGTCCCGGTGACGTTGCGCCACAGGTAGCACACGATGCGCGCACTGGTGGCCCCCGCCGGGACGCGGTCGCTCACGGCCCGGATATGCGTCCAGTCGCTGTCGCCGTTCGCGCCGCCGGGGTAACAGCCGCCGAGATACCCCTTTGGCCCCCACCACTCGACGCAGAATGACGCCCCCTGCCCATCGCCGCCGCCGACGCCCTGGGTCTTCACCCACCCGCTCAGCTCGTAGAACCGCCCCGGCTCGAGCTTCACCGGCTGAGTGCACAGGGCGTACTTGCCTGCATCGGTGTTGACAATCTGCAGGCTGTGGCCGCCGCTGTGCACCGGGGAGGAGACCAGCGTGTACGTCGGAGCCTCGCGCGTCCAGCCGGTCGCGAAGCCATCCGCGCCGACCTGCTCGAACGAGGGGTTGGCGCAGAGGTTCGGAGCGCCGGAGCCGCCGGACGTGTCGGCCCCAACGGCCGTCGCGCACACCATAATGATCGCAAGACCGACCGCCTTGAGCAAGCGTCACTTCCCATCATTGCTACGCCGCTCTGGCAACCAGCAGACGAAGCGCTCGGGGTTTTGCCAGAGGCTGACTGTAATATGAAGCGCGAACGGCATTGAACCACGGAGACACAGAGAGCACAGAGAACGGCTGGGAAACGGCCGGCCTGCCCTACAATAGGCGTCAAGGGACGTTGCCGTTCTCTGTGTCCTCTGTGTCTCCGTGGTCAATCGCCGTCCTTTTCTCCGCATCGCATCTCATTGCCGAGCAAGGCCGCACAACCGGCGTGGTAATACTATGAAAACTGAGTGTCGATGCACGCCGTATTCCCCGGCCTTCCCACTAACTCCTCCGGCCTGTCGATTCGTCCTGCAAGTCGGAAGGGCATCGCCGTCAGGACGCCGAATAGCCGGTCAAGCTTCCGCTCATCAAAGACTGAGCATCGAGAACAGGGATGGCCCCGCGAGACCGCGAGGCAGGGAGGACACACGAATGGCACAAGCAGGCGAGATTCTGAAAGCACTACGCGAGGCGAATCCCGACATCATCGGGGCGGCTCTCGTGACGCGGGACGGCTTCGCGGTCGCATCGGACCTGGGGCCGAACATCGACGCCGAATCGCTGGCGGCGCTGTCCGCCGATCTTCTGGTGCGGGCGTCGCGCAGCGCCGGAGAGTTCGGGCAGGGGAAGATCGAGGAGCTATATGCGCGAACCAGCCAGGGTTACTTCATAGTCGCGCGCGTAGGAGACGACCAGGTCCTGGCCTGCCTGGCAAGCACAAACGCGACGCTGGGCCTGCTGTTGATGGACGTGCGCAAGACCGCTGCAGTGCTGGTGTAACCGAAATGACAAGGCGCGGGGTGCCCGCCGAAGGTGGGCGGGGACCCCGCGCTGTCTACACCGCCGCTCCTCGAGCCTCTTGCGCTTTCCTTCGCGCCTATGCGCGCGTGGGGTTCGTGCGATTGTGAGAAAGTCGTTTACCCCATGTTTCCGCCCTG
>CAYWBK010000269.1:0-8621 GCA_964455745.1 uncultured Armatimonadia bacterium | reverse complement strand
AGCCTCAACCGCCGCCACAACCACCCGGTGAAGGCGGCTATCGCAAGAGGCTCAGTCTTGTCTCTTCTGACATTGTCGCACAAAGGCGCACGTCCTATAATGGCCGCCGGAGGTAGGTGCAATGGAAGCGATCCACCTGGATGCAGACCAGATTGCAGCATACTGCCGACGCCACCGCATCCGCCGGCTGTCGCTGTACGGATCGGTAGTGACCGGCGGTTTCCGATCGGACAGCGACGTCGACGTGCTCGTGGAGTTTGTGCCCGGCCAGGAACCTGATCTGTTCACCTTTGCCGGCATGGAAGACGAACTGGCTGAGATGCTCGACCGCCGAGTCGATCTTCGCACTCCTGAGGACCTGAGCCACTACTTCCGCGACCGCGTGGTCGCTGAGGCGCAGGTGCAGTATGCGGCTTAGCGACAAGGACCTGGTACGGTTAGAACACATCCGCGATGCAGCGCATGAGGCGGCGGAGCACGCCGGAGGGCGCATTCGGGCAGACCTGGACGCTGATCGCCAGCTTCAGCATTCGCTGGTTCGCTGCATTGAGATCATCGGCGAAGCCTCAAACAACCTCTCAGACGAGGTACGGGCAGCCAACCCCCAAATCGCATGGCGACAGATCATCGCGACGCGTAATCGCATGGTCCACGCCTACTTCAGCATTAACCTCGACATCGTGTGGAAAACAGTCAAAGAGCGGCTACCGGAACTCGCGTCAGACGTTCAGGCGATCATCGTCGCCAACGGCGCTGACGACTGAAGCCCTGCGCCTTGCCCTACAGATATCGACGCCACCACCAGGGAGCACCAACCCATCATGTCCACCACCCCCATCCGCACCGGGATCATCGGCCTCGGCAGAGGCATGAGCTTCGCCGGGACCTTCGAGGCTGCGGGGATGCAGCTTGTCGCTATCTGCGACGCTCGCGAGGATGCCCTCCGCGAGACCGCCGGGAACCTCGGCGTTGCGGCTTACACCGACTACGACCGCTTCATCGAACATGACATGGACGCGGTCATCCTCGGCAACTATTTCCACCAGCACGCGCCGTTCGCCATCAAGGCCCTCGACGCCGGGCTGCATGTGATGAGCGAGACTGCGGCCTGCAAGACCCCGGCGGAGGGCGTGGCGCTGGCGCGGGCGGTTGAGCGCAGCGGCAAGGTGTATATGCTCGCCGAGAACTACGCCTACTTCGCCTACAACCAGGAGATGCGGCGGCTGTATCGGCTGGGTGAGATCGGCGAGGTACAGTACGCAGAGGGTGAGTACAACCACCCGATGAACTCGCGGCTGTACAATCAGCTTGCGCCGGGGCTGGAGCACTGGCGCAACCACATCCCGCCCACCTACTATTGCACCCATGCGATGTCGCCGATCATGTACGTCACCGGCACGCGCCCGACGAGCGTGAACGGACTGAGCATCCCGCGCATGGCCTCGGACCTGGAGAAGCTGCATGTGAAGCGCGGCGACCAGGGCTTCGTGATGATCTGCCGCATGGACAACGACGCGGTGGCGAGGCTGATGGGCCTCACGATGCGCGGAGAAAGCATCTGGTATCGCTTCCACGGCACGCGGGGCCTCATGGAGAACCTGCGCACCGGCGGGGACTGGGGGACGCTGCGGATCGTGCATGAGGAGTGGGACCGGCGCGAGGACGACGAGGCGCAGAAGCTATATGTGCCCGACTTCCCCGTCCATGCGGAGCTTGCGAAGCAGACCGGCCACGGCGGCGGCGACTTCTTCATGTGCCTGGAGTTCGCGGACGCGATCCGCACCGGCAAGCCGCCATACTTCGATGTCTACAAGGGCCTCGACATGACCCTCGTCGGCATCCAGGGCTGGAAGTCGTGCCTGGCGAACGGCGCGCCGCAGGAAATCCCGGACTTCCGCCGGGAAGAGGTCCGCAAGCGCTACGAGCGCGACGACTTCTCGCCCTACCCCGAGGACCGCAAGCCCGGCCAGCCTTTGCCGAGCATCAAAGGCGCGATCACCCCGTCGGATGAGGCGATTGCCGCAGCGAAGAGCGTCTGGCGGGAGATGGGGTATGAGGGGGAGTGACCCGCTCCGCCCTACCTGTTCGCCGACTATCTTCTCCGAACATGTGGAAGCGCGATTTATCGCGCAAAATGTGCGCTGGGTGGCCCCCCCAGACCATGTCTACGACCGTCTTCGATGGACATCTCGCCAACGTGTCGTCACTTGTGCGGCGTGGCGAAACTCGCGCGGTGAACCGCGCTTCCACATGGTCTGGTGAGAGTGTCGCGATACACCGGCCTCCCGTACCGGGAGGGAAACGGCTAACGACATGCGCCTAAGCGAAGGTGCCAACCGATGACCGGACGAGAGCGCCTCAACGCGATCATGCACCGACAGCCTACCGACCGGCTTTGCTGGTCGACGCTTGTCGATGATGCCACACTGAACGCCCTCCCCGGCGAGATGCGGGGGATGTCGGGCCTCGAGTTCTACCGGCATCTTGGCTGCGACGTGCTATCCCTGAACAACTGGGGGCTGCCGTACGACTTCCGCTCGCCGGAGCTTCAGTGGGGCGAGAGTGTCGAGAGCGCGTGGAGCGCCGAGGGCGAGTGCGCCACCGCCGAATACCGCACGCCAGCGGGCACGCTGCGCACCGTCACTCGGCGCGCCCACCCTGTGAAGTACCTCGTGGAGACGCTCGATGACCTGCGCGTCTATCGGTCGATGTGGGAGCAGGCGCGGTTCGCGGCCGTCGACGACAGCGAGGTCTTCGCACGCACGGATGCGGCCATCGGAGACGACGGGATCATCACCCGTTTCTGGGGGCCGTCGACCATCCCGAGGCTTCTGGAGAATGACTTCGGGACGACGAACTTCTACTACCTCCTGCACGACCATCCCGCCGACATGGAGGCGCTGATCGCCCTGATCCACGAGCGCGAGTTGGAGGCCTTCCGCATCCTCGCCGAGGGGCCGTGCGAGGTCGTGACGCTGTGCGAGAACACAAGCACGATGTACATCAGCCCGGAGGTCTACCGGCGCTACAACGGGCCGCACGTGCGCGACTTCGTGGACATCATGCACGCGGCGGGGACGATCGCGCTGATCCACATGTGCGGGCATGTGCGCAATCTGCTGGACCAGATCCGCGGCACCGGCCTCGACGGCGTGCACGCCCTCACCCCGCCGCCGACGGGGGACACGCCCTGGGAACTGGCGTTGGATGTCCTGGGCGAGAACACGATCATCGCCGGAGCGTTTGATCCTTCGATCTTCGTCCTCAACCCCGTGGAAGACATCGGCCCGGCGCTGGACCGGCTATACACTCCGCGTCTCAGGCGCGCCCCTTTCGTGCTTCTTCCCGGAGCCGACGGCATCGTGGTACCGCTGGAACGGTTCGAGGCTGTGGCGCGGTGGATGGAGGGGCAATAACGGCCCTACCCCGCCCGCTTCGCGGGCACCCCTCCCGTGCCGGGAGGGGGACGGCTAACGGCGTCTCGCCTTCAGCTTTTCTCTACCAGTGAGAGCGTGCCGGTCCGCGTGAGGTCACTGGGTTACACGCCACTCCGCACTTCCATCGGAGGCCCCTTTCCATGCACAGCCGCCACATCTGCGCGCTTGCGATTTCTGTCGCGCTCGCGATTTCACCGCTACTCGGAGGCGCTGCCGTGGCTGAGAATGCGCAGTTGCAGGCCGGCGGCTTGGTCGCGACCTTCGATCTGGGCGGGGGCGGGCTGACCAGTCTGGCCGCTGAGGACGGGGGCTTCGTCTGGGCGCGCGGGCCGGCCACCGTGCGGCTGAATGCTGACGGCAAGTGGCTGGCGACCGGCAAGGAACTCGCCTGGCAAGGTGGCCGGAAGCTGGCCTCGGCGGACAAGATGAGCGCGTTCGTGGAGTTGACCTACGCCGACGACACCTGGGAGATTCGTGACATCTGGGAGGCCTTTCCGCGACAGAACCTCCTCGCCCGCGAAGTGCTCCTTACTCGCAAGGCAGGCGGCGCGAAGGAGATCAAGGGCCGGGGCCTGCAGATGCAAGTTGACGGGCTGCGACGGGAGGCGAAGACCTGGAGCCACCAGCAGCTCACGCTGTTCCTTGATCCAGCGACGAGTCACGGCCTGCACTGCCTCTTCGACGACCGCGACGAGGGCGTGGACTTGAGCATCATCTCGCAGGACAGCGGCTGGCGGCTCGAGTATTCGCTTCAGCTCCTCGCGCGGATGCAAGCCGGAGACCGGCAGACCATCGGCACCCAGGTCTTCCGCGCCTGCCGGGGGGATGAGCTGTCCTGCAAGCGCCAGGGGCACGCGCTTTACGCCGACCGCGGCCTGGCGCCCCCGGCGAACCGCCCGGCCGATGTGCAGGATACCGTCTTCTACAGCCTCCACCCCGGCGGGAACATCGACACGTGGTTCCAGTGTGTCGGCGGCTTCGACAACCTGCAGAAGTGGCTCCCTAACCTGCAGCGAATCGGCGCGAACACATTGTGGCTGCTCCCGACCTACACCTATTGCGCCGACGGGAAGCTGGGGAAAGGGTGCCCATACGGGCCGATGGATTTCTGGCATCAGGAAGCTGCGCTTGGGGGCGATGACGCGGCCCGGCGGTTCGTGGATGCCTCCCATGCTCTCGGCTACCGCGTTCTGTTCGACATCGTGCCTCACGGCGGATCGTATGTAGACCGCGAGCGGCACCCCAACTGGATCTGTCGCGACGAGGACGGCAAGCCGATCAACTGGTTCGGCGCGGGCTGCGACTTCTCGGCGGCAGGCTATCAGCGCGACATTCAGGACATCGCGGAATACGTGGTGCGCACGTATGACATCGACGGATTCCGCATCGATTGCGCCGCCGGCGGGCCGCCGAACTGGTCGACCGAGGCCAAGCGAGTCAGTTCCTCGACCCTCGGCGGAGCGCTGGGGCTGACCGCCGCGATCCGCCGGGGCTTCACGCTCGCCAAGCCGGGCGTCTCCCCGCTGTTCTACCCCGAGGAATGGGGGTCGCAGCCTCCCTTCGCGCCGATCACCGACATCGACTACGGCGGGCCGCTGTACTGGTTCATGGAGGCGTTGCGCAAGGGCGGGCGCGACCCCGAAAAGTGGGGCACGGACCTGCAGCAATGGCTGTCCGACGAGCACTGGGGACAGCCGCCGGGGGTCGTGCACGGGCGGTATATCACGAACCACGATATGGACTGCGCCAACGGCCCGGCATCGCTGGCCTGGGGCATGGCCCGGTCGCGGGCGCTGATGGCGATGTGCTTCGGGATCGACGGCGCGCCGTTCGTATACCAGGAGCAGGAGGTCGGCGCGGGGCCGCAATACGCCCTCCTGGCGGCGGCTCGCCGGGCCATTCCGGAACTGCGGCGCGGGGCCGTGGATTACGACCGAGTGCACGCCGAGGACCTCCTCGCGTGCTTACGCTCGGGAGACGATGGCGCGACGCTCGTGCTCGTGAACTTCACGCCTCGCCCTGGCGCTCGCCACGTTCAGGTGGATGCCGCCGCGCTGGGGGCGCTGGGGAAAGGCGTCATCGCGGTCGATGCGCTGACCGGCGAGAAACTCCCCGAGGTCGGCGTCTCCCCCACCTCGTTCACCGTCCAGATGCCTGGCTTCGCCGCCCGGTATATCGTGCTGCGGCAGACGGACGCGAAGCTGGCATCCATCGGCGTCAGTCTGGATGTCTACCGATCCCCTCGTGAGGCCGCGGCGCAGCCCGTGGTGTCGCAGCCGAGCAGCGAGGGCGCTTCCCTGCGTCTTACACAGCCGATGAACGTCGAGGTGCGCTTGACGGGGACGGTCGCCGCCAAGGACGATGTGAAGCATGTTGCCCCGGCAGCGGACGGCGCGCTCGGCGACATCGCTGATGTGGCCCTGACGACATCAGCCGCCGGCGGCGATGTGCTCTTGCGCTGGAAGGTCACCCCGAAGCGCGACCTGCGCCACGGCTCCGGCGTCTCGGTCGAGATGGCGCTCACCTCCGATGACATCGCCCGGTGGTTTGCGGTGGGCGGCGACTGCCTGTGGGAGGATTGGCAGTGGCAGCGGCACTTCAACTGGGCCGAGGGCAACGGCTATGGCTACGGCCCCGGCATCATGCACCAGGGGAAGCAACTCTCCGACCGGCTCTACGAGAGCGGCGTGCATCCGCTGCACTCCAGCCAGCCCTGGTTCGCACTCGCCACGGCCCAGGGCGGTGTCCTAACGGCGCGCATCGACGCAATCGAAGGCCTGCCTGCAGGCTTCACCGGACCAAACGTCTATTATGGAGATGGGTCGAACGCGAAGTCCGCGGTGAGCAAGCCCGGATGGCGCATCGCTTTGGTGGACCGGTACTACCCCGGCAGGCCCCAGAGCGGGCCGCAGGTTGTCGGCCTCGCCGGGAACGGTGCGGTGTGGCCCGCCGGGCAGGCGGCCACGGTGACCGTCCGGCTGCACGGGGCGCAGATCGCCCATGCGGGGGCGACGGCAAGCTGGGAGCCGGCGGCGCTGCAAGTGGTGACCGGCAAGAGCGCGCTCAGTTGGGACAATCCTTTGGGCGGGGAGCAGAGGGTCCTGCCGGGGAGCGACGAGGCCTCGCGCGGAATGGCCGATCTGGTATGGGGGGCCTTCAAGAAGATGAAGCTCGGTTGGAGCGTGCCGGTGGTGAAGCCAGGCACTTATGACCTCTGGATTCGCGCCCGGAACTCCGAGAACGCGGCGAATGCAACCGACCTGTGCGACAAGTATCAGGTCTCGATCGACGGCGCCACCGTGCAGCCGAAATGGCGGGGATTGGGGTCGGAGAAGATCGGCGACAACGGCTACATCGGCTGGATGCAACTGCGTGGCGTGAAGCTGGATAAGCCCGCCTTCGATCTTTGGGTAGGCACGACGGCGAATTGGTGCGCAATCGACGACCGCTTCATCCTGTCCGCCGATCCGGCGTGGGCGCCGGAGGCGGTGCAGAAGGCGGAGGCGGCCAAGGGGTAGGCCATCACCTGCGCCGAGGTCGCCAACGGACAGCTTGCGGCCCGAACTCCCAGACCAACGCAGCGAGGTATGCCGCGGCGATGCCGATGCCGGTCTCGACGAACCGATAGGCCGCGTAGGCCACCGGCCCGTTGCCGTGCTCCAGGATCACGATTCCGGACACATACGCCGCCAACTTCGCGGCGCCGTGCAGCCCCAGAGCGTGACACAGCAGGAACATGCAGACGATAGCGAAGCCGATGGCCCAAAGGCTGTAGGGCATGACCAGACTGAGCGCCGCGCCGAAGACCGCCCCCAGCGCCGTACCGATGAGACGCTGCAACCCCAACCGATGTGTTTGCGCGAACGAGGCGTCAGTGGCGATCACCGCGGAGATCAGCGCGTAAAGCGGATAAGGCAGATGCAGGCACTGAGCGATAGCGACCGACGCCACGGCCGCCAGTGCGGCGCGCAGGGCCAGGCCCAGTGGTGGGCGGGGTGGCGCTGCCCGATGTTCGGTCTCGTCGCTCATGGCAAGCAGCCTCCTTACGGCTACTGAACGCCAGCGGACCCGCCCAGAATTCCCGGAGCGCCGATCACGCCGGCCCAGCCATAGGTACTTTGTCGGCCATGAACCCCTGGGGGCCTGTAAAGCCGTGTACGACAACGACCTTTACGTCCTGGGGGATTGCAGGAAGATCGCTATGCGATCTTAGCCCCAGCCCCCCGCATCCCCAAAGGCCATTGACGTTGAAAACCGCGGGGGTTTGGGGGATGCAATCCCCCAAGGTGTTAAAGGCCGTTCAACGATCCTGCCGTTTGCCATCCTGTCAGAGATTCACCACCAACAAAACGCCCCAAAAGGGGAACCGCCGCCATGCCCATCCGTCTGCCGCTCGAGACCGAGCGCCTCATCCTGCGCGAATTCATGCCCGACGACTGGGAGGCCGTGCAGCGATACGCTTGCGATCCGGAAGTGACGCGCTTCATGCCCTGGGGGCCGAACACGGAGGACCAGACGCGCGAATTTGTCCGGCGGGTCATCGACAGCGCACAGGCGAACCCGCGTGTGGAATTCGGGCTTGCGGTGGCGCTGAAGACGGACGGGCAGCTCATCGGCGCATGCCATGCGGGCATCACGCACGAGCACATGCAAGCCTGCATCGGCTACGTCTACCACAAAGACTGGTGGGGGCAGGGCTACGCCACTGAAGCCGCCCGGGCGCTGGTGCGATTCGGGTTCGAGCAGCTTGGGCTGCACCGCATCTACGCCTCGTGCGACGCCGAGAATATCGGCTCGGCGCGGGTGCTGGAGAAGGCCGGGATGCGGCAAGAGGGGCGCTTCCTACAGGCAGTGTGGACGAGAGGACAGTGGCGGGATCAACTGCGGTACGCGATCCTGGAACAGGAATGGGCGGGGCAGTGATGAACGCCCGATCCTCCGCAAAGCACAGCCACCTTGGCGCAAGCCGCCGCCGTAGCGCAAGCCGCGACGGCACAGTCACCGACCGCGCTCGTACCGAGGCGAATTGGAGGGAACAATGACCGCGTATGCGAGGCGACCTGTGAAGCATCATCAAGCCGCCCGCACACACCGAATAGAAAGTCCGTAAGAAACCCCTGGCCTCAGCGCCAGGAGCATCGTTTTTGGATGTGGCACTTTCAACGGTCAAGGCGCGGGGTGTCG
>CAYWBK010000268.1:2484-8644 GCA_964455745.1 uncultured Armatimonadia bacterium | reverse complement strand
CGGACCCAGCGCGCGATCACCACAAAAGACCCACCAACGAGATGCGGAAAACGAGTTGGAGACCGCTCCTACAGACGACGCAGCGACTTTTGCAATTGCCTCCACAAAGACTCAAGAGCACCAAACGGCAAAGCCACTTCGGCAGGATGTGCGCCGCCGTTTCGTGTCTTCGCGTCTTCGTGGTCACAATCGCCGATCCGTCTCTTGCTCGGCGCGCACTGAATGCGAATCGGCTTCTTGCGTGAACGCCGCGCAGGTTTCATCCGTGTCGTGACGGAAACACTGCCCGGCGTCGGCGGCCAGGTGTGCGGGACCGCCGGCAGCTTGTTGTCCGCACGCGGCACGGAGGATATCGGCATGACGAACGCAGGAGAGCAACAGGATCGACTTGCCTGGTGGCGCGAGGCCAGGTTCGGGATGTTCATTCACTGGGGCATCTACGCCGTGCCCGCCGGTATCTGGAACGGCGAGGCTGTGCCGGGCCTGGGCGAGTGGGTCATGCGCAACGGGAAGGTCCCCATCGCCGAGTACGAGCAGATCGCCAAGTCCTTCAACCCGGTGAAGTTCGACGCCCGGGAATGGGTGGGCATCGCCAGGCGCGCGGGGATGAGATACCTGGTCATCACCGCGAAGCACCACGACGGGTTCGCGATGTTCCACTCGCCGTGTAACCCGTACAACATCGTGGATGCCACGCCGTATGCCCACGATGTCATGGCCGATCTGGCGGCGGCCTGTCACGAGGCCGGGATCAGGCTGTGCTTCTACTACTCCCAGGCCCAGGACTGGCACGCCCCCGGCGGCGCGGGACATTGGGAACAGGCCGCGGGAGCGGATTGGTGGAACCAATCTGACGATCCCGAGGCCTTCGCGCGCTATCTCGAGGAGAAGTGCAGGCCCCAGGTCACCGAGCTTCTCACCCAGTACGGCCCCATCGGCCTGATCTGGTTCGACACCCCGGTGGCGATCACTCGCGAGCAGAGCCAGTCACTGGCCGATCTCGTCCACAGCCTGCAGCCGGACTGCCTCGTCAGCGGACGCGTGGGGCACGATGTCGGCGATTACGGGAGTCTCGGCGACAACCAGATCCCCTGCGGCCCCGTCGAAGGGGCGTGGGAGACCCCGGCGACGCTGAACGACACCTGGGGCTACCGCTCCGACGACCACAACTGGAAGCCTGTCAAGGACTTGCTCTACCTGCTGGTGGACCTCGCCAGCAAGGGCGTCAACTACCTGCTGAACGTCGGCCCGACCGCCGAGGGCCTCATCCCGGAGCCGAGCATCGAGCGCCTGGCGCAGATCGGCGCATGGATGGATGTGAACGGGGAGGCGATCCACGGTGCCAGCCCCAACCCGTACCCTTATGAGTTCGATTGGGGCCGCATCACCGCCAAGGGCGACAAGTTGTACCTGCTCTTCTACACCTGGCCGGAGCGATTCGCCCTGGTAGGCCTGCGCAATTCGGTTTGCCGCGCATACCTGATGGCCGACCCCGGTACCACCGTCGAGTTCAGCCAGACCCACGACGCCGATCGCGACCAACATCGGCTGGAACTGCGTCTGCCGGCCAGCGCCCCCGACCCGCTCGTCAGTGTCGTTGTGGTGGAATTCGACGGCGATCTCGACGTGGACGCCGCACCCCTGCAGCAGCCGAGCGGACGCATCTCCCTTCCCGCGTACCTGGCGCAGCAACACAAGACGAGCGCATCCTCGGCTCTCGGCCTGTCGCACTCGAAGGTCATTCAGGGCTGGACCGATCCCACGGACTGGCTATCGTGGCAATTCAAGGTGAGTGAACCCGGCGAGTTCGCGGTCAAGGTGATCGTATCTTCGCCGTGGCACGGTCATGCGTCTCCGGCGGGTCATGTGGTGAGCGCTTCCGTCGGCGACCAGCGCGTGGTCGGATCATTGGCCGGCGGCGAGCCGGTTGACAGCCCGCGCGCCCAGTACTTCCCCGAGAGCGTGACCTGCATCGGCAAGATCACGATCGACGGGACCGGGACCTTCGAGCTGTCGCTGAAGGCCGAAGCCCTCGACCCGAACACCGGCGAGGGCCTGACCGTCTCGGCGGTGGAACTGGCGCCGATTGCGTCGGCGTAATCGGAGGGGGGATTGACCACGAAGTCACGAAAACACTAAACGGCTGAACCACGTCCTCAGGATCGCCGTTGTCGTCTAATGTCTTCGTGCTTTAGTGGTAAAAGCCGTTGACTCTGTCCCGAACACGCTTACCAGCCGCCTGGAGGAACACCAAACATGGCCAAGCCGCGCGCACACCTGATTTGCAACGCCCATCTCGATCCTGTCTGGCAGTGGGAGTGGGAGGAGGGCGCTGCCGAAGCGATTTCCACGTTCCGCACCGCCGCAGACCTCTGCGATGAATTCCCCGAGTTCGTCTTCTGCCACAACGAGGCCATCCTGTATCAGTGGGTCGAGGAGTACGAGCCGGCTCTGTTCGCCCGCATCCAGGGCTTGGTCAAGGCCGGCCGCTGGAACATCATGGGCGGGTGGCACTTGCAGCCGGACTGCAACATGCCCAGCGGCGAGTCCTTCGTGCGACAGGCGCTTTGCGGCCTCGAGTACTTCCGCGAGAAGTTCGGAGTGCGCCCGACCACGGCGATCAACTTCGATCCCTTCGGGCACACGCGCGGGCTGGTCCAGATCCTCGCCAAGTGCGGCTATGATTCCTACGTCTTCTGCCGACCGGGGCAGCAGGACTGCCCGCTTCCGGCAGACCGCTTCCTGTGGGTGGGCTACGATGGCTCGACGGTCATGGCGGAGCGCCTCGGGGGGTACAACTCCCCGCTGGGGGCCGCCCGGCAGAAGGTCGAGGGCTGGCTTGCGGGACGCGCCGAGGAGCCCTGCGGAGCGTTGCTTTGGGGCGTCGGCAACCACGGCGGCGGGGCGTCTCGGAAGGACCTGCAAGACCTCCGCGAACTCATTGAAGCCACCGGGGATACGGTCATCCGGCACTCCACGCTGGAGCGCTACTGGAAAGACGTCCGCGCGACAGGGGCCGACTTGCCTCGGCACGAGCGCGACCTAAATCCCTGGGCGGTCGGCTGCTACACTTCCCAGGTCCGCCTCAAGCAGAAGCATCGCCTGCTGGAGAACGAGCTGTACATGCTGGAGAAGATGGCGTCCTCGGCCTGGGTGCAGGGACTGATGGACTACCCCGGCGCAGAGCTGTCTTCGGCACTGCAAGACCTTCTGACCTGCGAGTTCCACGACATCCTCCCCGGCTCGTCGATCCAGCCGGTGGAGGAGATGTCCCTCCGGGTGCTCGACCACGCGCTGGAGACGGTCTCGCGGGCGAAGGCGCGGGCGTTCTTCGCACTTGCCTCCGGGCAGGCAAAGGCCAAGGAAGGCGAGATCCCGATCTTGGTCTACAATCCCCATCCGTACCCATTACGGGCCGTCGTGGAGTGCGAGTTCCAGCTTGCAGACCAGAATTGGGCGGATACCTTCACTACCGCCCGCGTGTACCAGGGCCGCAAGCGCCTACCCGGGCAGGTCGAGAAGGAAGACGGCAACCTGCCGCTCGACTGGCGCAAGCGCGTCGCTTTCGTCGCCGATTTGCAGCCCTCGCAGATGAACCGCTTCGACTGCCGGCTCGAGGTGCTTCCCAGCAAGCCCGAACTCACTTCCCTTGATCCCGACGTCGGCGCGTTCGTTCACACGACGGATGATCTTGAGGTGTCGATCAACCTACGGACAGGCCTGATGGGCGGGTATCGTGTGAACGGCGCGGAGTACCTGAAGGCCCCGGCAGGCGAGGCCCTCGTCATCAAGGACAACGAGGACCCGTGGGGAATGCTGGTGCGCAGTTTCGGCGATGTGGTGGGGCACTTCGCGCTGATGTCCCCTGCCGAGAGCGCCCGGTTCTCGGGCGTGAAGGCCGAGACGCTGCCCGCCGTGCGGGTGATCGAAGACGGCGAAGTCCGCACCGTGATCGAGGCTGTATTCAGCTACGGCAACTCGGCGCTATGCCTGCGATACAAGCTTCCGCAGCATGGCGCCGAGGTTGAGATCGAGGCGCGCGTTCAGTGGGCCGAGAAGGACCGGATGCTGAAACTCGCGATACCCGTCGCCGGCCACAACCTCAGTTACCTGGGCCAGGTGGCCTACGGCGCGGGGGAACTGCCGTGCAACGGAGACGAAGCCGTGGCGCAGAAGTGGGTGGCCGTGGTCGCGGACGGGGAGCGGGCGCTGACCTGCATCAATGACGGCATATATGGCTCGGACTGCTCGGAGGAGGGCCTGCGGCTGACCTTGCTGCGTTCTCCGGCGTTCACCGGGCATCCGATTGGGGACCGTCCCATCGTCCCGCAGGACCGCTTCACGGCCCGCATCGACCAGGGCGAGCGCCTGTTCCGATTCTGGCTGAATGCCGGTCCGCTGCAAGAGCGCCTCGACCGGATCGACCGCGAGGCCCTGGCGCACAACGAGAAGCCGATGGCGCTGTCGTTCTTCCCCTCGGGCCAGGGCGAAGCGCCGCTTCCGCTGGTCAGGATCAAGGACGGCGTCACCCAGATCGCGGCGGCCAAGCGGTCGGAGGATGGCAAGGCGCTCGTGCTGAGGCTGTTCGAGCCGACAGGCAAGGCGCGGGCGACGACGCTGGAGCTGCCCGCACTGGACATCCGCGAGCGGGTGAAGCTGGGGGCCTTCGAGATCAAGACACTGCGGATCGACCTGAAGAAACGAACGGTGGTGGAGACCGACCTGTTGGAGAAGCCGTGCAAGAGCGCGTGAGCCACCGCCGGACTGCGGGCGGCACCGACGCCCGGTACATATAGTAGATTCAACACATAGAGCAGGGAGCGCCAGTAACGAAGATGGCTACACTCGAAAGCACAAATGCCACCGGGCCGCAAGGCGTACCAAAGGAACACAGTTGGGTCGTGGACTTGCTGGAGACCGGCTCCGGCCGCACGGGCCTCACCGTGCGCACCGTCGAGCCGGTGGCGGGCGGCGTGGAGGTGATCGCCGGCCTGCAGTACCCCGACACCGAAGGGCGGACGCGGGAGGGCACGGCAAAGCTGTACCTGCCCGTGCTGCTCGCGTCGCAGCCGGGCGCGAGACTGCCGCTGGTGCATAATGCCGGTTATGAGCTTGACCGGGCGGGCGGCGAGGCCCTGCTGAAAAGCGGCGTGATCGCGGCTACTCCGTGTGGCGAGGAACCTAATCCGCTTGCGCGCGGCGAGAACCTCGATGTTGCCATCCTGCATCGCGTTCGGGCTTTGCTGTGTGTGGATGATGCGCGGGTCGTGGTCATGGGGGGAAGCGCGGGCGGGTACATGACGCTCATGCTCGCGGCGGAGACCTTCCCGCTGATCGCGGCCCTGCCTGATGTCCCGCCGGTCAACGTGGGCTACAACTGCGCGTATATCATCGCCAACAAGCCGCTGGCCGAGGCCCAGCCCGAGGGCCAGGACCACACGAACATGCCGATTCTGCTCATCGTCAGCGAGATCGGCGAGGGCGCGACCGCGCTTCTCGGGCCGGACTACGCCTCCCGGACCTGGCTGAACGCCTCACCCGTGGTGCGGATGCAGGAGATCACCTGCCCGACGCTCATCACGGTGAGCACCGCCGACATGCTCGTCCCGATCAACCAGTACAGTAATGCGCTGGTGCGACCGTTCCCTCCCGCGGCATTCCCCGAAGGCTTCACCCTGGACATGGATCGCCTGCTGGACCGGCCCGAGGCGCGGCTGAAGCTCCTGGATGCCGTGCCGGCCGACGAGATCGAAGTGTTCACCGTGCCGACTCCGAGCAATGCCCCGATGATGGGGTGGGACGGCGCGCCGGAATCGCCCGACGCCGCTGAAGTGCAGATTCCTTTCAGCCGCGAGCGGCGCTTTTCGTTGGCCGTCATCGACGAAGGCCCTGTCGAGCCGCAAGTCGGGCATTTCAAGCGCTTCATCGGCCTGAACAAGGACGCGTTTCGGTCCTGGGCGGAGGCCCGACCTCTCGGCCCGGAGCAGTTGACCGGGGCCAAGCTGAATCGCCTGGTGCTGCGCTACCTGGGTCGCGAGGCCTATCCGCAATCGGTGACGCGCGACGGCGGGGAGATCATCCTGAACCGTCTGGATTTCCCCGAGGCCGAGCGTGCGGACGTCGTGCGCAGCCTGAAGACCTTCTGTCTCGGCGCGGGATG
>CAYWBK010000268.1:0-2384 GCA_964455745.1 uncultured Armatimonadia bacterium | reverse complement strand
GACAGTCTGCGGTTGACACGCCGCTCCCGGACACGGCTCCCCTCACCTGGAAGGGCGATCTGGCCGCGAAGATGGTTGCCGGTATCCGCGGGTATCTAACCCACGAGACGCAGACCGCCGCCCAGGCCCGCGAGGGCTACTGGAAACGCAATCTGTCCTCATGGCCGAAATACCTGCGCTCGGTAGAATCGAACCGCAAGCGTCTCGCCCGGATCATCGGAGTCGTGAATAAGCGCGAACCGGCGCAGATGCGGGTCATCGCGCCCCTCGGCGAGCCCGGCTTTGGCGACCCTTTCGGAGACTACGATCCGACCGTGATCGCGCGGGGGCGGGGCTACATCGTTCGCGAGGTGCGCTGGGATGTGTTGAAAGGCGTGGAGGGTGAGGGGCTGCTCCTGGAACCCGAGGGCGCGGCGTACGCCGATGTCATCGCCCTCCCGGACTGCGACTGGACGCCGGAGATGCTGGCGGGGATCACCCCCGGCATACCGGAGGCGGCGCAGTTCGCCCGTCGATTGGCGGAGAGCGGCTGCCGGGTGCTCATCCCGACGCTCATCAACCGCGAGGACACGTACTCCGGCGTGGCCGGGGCGATGACCAACCAGCCGCACCGCGAGTTCATCTACCGCGCCGCTTATGAGCTGGGGCGGCACATTATCGGCTACGAAGTGCAGAAGGTCCTCGCCGCCGTCGATGGCCTGCAGTCCCAGGGCAGGCCGCTGGGGGTTGTCGGCTACGGCGAGGGGGCGCTGATTGCCTTCTACGCCGCCGCGTTGGATACCCGGTTGCAGGCGGTGGCCATCGGCGGATACTTCGGGCCGCGAGAGAGCCTATGGCGCGAACCCATCTATCGCAATGTGTGGTCGCTGCTGCGGGAGTTCGGCGACGCCGAGATCGCGACTCTCATCGCCCCCCGCCCGCTGATCGTCGAAGCCTGCGAAGTCCCGGATGTTACCGGTCCGCCGTCGATCCGTGACGGGCGTGCCGGGGCGGCCCCGGGGGCGCTGGTGACGCCGACGGCGATGGCGGTCGAGAAGGAAGTGCAGCGGGCCAGAGCCCTGCTGGCGGGCCTCGAACCCGAAGCGCCGATTCGTCTCATCAAGCCCGGCCGAGCCGCCCCGAATCACGACGCCGCGCTAGGCGCGTTCCTGGAGGCGTTGGGGGTCGGGTCAGGCCTGGCAACGTCCCACCGTGCGCCGCAAGCGGTAGGCCCGCTGCCCGACGCCGAAGCCCGCCTGAAGCGGCAGTTCGACCAATTAGTCGAACACACGCAGTATCTCATGCGCGAGGCGGAATACACCCGCCGCGACTACTGGAGCAAGGCCGATGCGACCAGCGTCGCGACCTGGCGCAGGACCACGCGCCGATATCGGAAGCTGATGTGGGAGGAGGTCATCGGCCCGCTGCCCGAGCCGGATAGGCCCCTCAACCCCCGCGCGCGGCAGGTGTATGAGACGGAGAGCTTCACCGGGTATGAGGTGGTACTGGACGTGTTCGAGGATGTCTTCGCCTACGGCATCCTGCTGGTGCCGAAGGGCATTCAGCCCGGCGAAAAGCGGCCTGTCGTCGTCTGTCAGCACGGGCTGGAGGGCCGTCCGCAGGATGTCGCCGACCCGGACCTGGTCGAGCCGTACTATCACCGCTTCGCCTGCCGCCTCGCCGAGCGCGGTTTCATCACCTTCGCCCCACAGAATCCGTACATCGGCGGCGACGAGTTCCGCACATTACAGCGCCTCGCCAACCCGCTGAAGCTGTCGCTGTTCTCGTTCATCATTCGCCAGCACGAGCGCATCCTGGAGTGGCTGAGGACGCTGCCCTGCGTGGATGGAGAGCGCATGGCCTTCTACGGCCTCAGCTACGGCGGCAAGACGGCGATGCGGGTGCCGGCGATTGTGGAGGGCTACTGCCTGTCGATCTGTTCGGGGGACTTCAACGAGTGGATATGGAAAAACTGCTCGACGCGAAGCGCCTACAGTTACATGCGCACCCCTGAATGGGAGATGTTCGAGTTCGATCTGGGCAACACGTTCAATTACGCCGAGATGAGCTGGCTGATCTGCCCGAGGCCGTTCATGGTCGAACGCGGGCACTGGGATGGAGTCGCCCCGGACGAGTGGGTGAGCTACGAGTACGCCAAAACCCGGTACCGCTATGACCTGCTGGGGATCGGCGACCGGACGGAGATCGAGTATTTCAACGGCCCGCACGAGATCCATGCGGTGGGCACGTTCGAGTTCCTGGAGAGGCATCTGCGGGGTGGGGAGTAACGGCGACCTCACCCTGACCCGCCTGCGGCGGGTAGGCCCCTCTCCACACGCGGCTATGCTTTACCCACATATTGCGTGCGAATCACGGGCCGTTGCCCTAAAAGGCCCGAAGGGCCG
>CAYWBK010000267.1:0-8644 GCA_964455745.1 uncultured Armatimonadia bacterium | reverse complement strand
GCTCATCCTATGCAGCGTACGGATATCACCTGGCGAGGATCGCCAGGACCAGTTTGCGGCATCTACCCATACACATTGAGGAAGAGCCCAGTCTGTGACGCTCGCGTCTTCCGTGCGGCCAGGCATCGGAGGACCTCCCGGCCCTCGTCGCGAAGTATCCGACCGATGGATCACCGCACCCGAGCGAAGGATCGCCACACCCGAGCCAAGATCATCCACCTCACCTGCGGCGAGGGGGGAGAACTCGGCGAGAACCTCATCACTCTCGCCCTGAATCTGCCTCGCAGCCGATGCGACCAGACCGTTGTCGGCGCTTTGCCCCGGCAGATGCGCGACGAACTCGCCCGCCATGCCGTTCGCTGGGTGAATGTCGGGGCGACCGCACCGGGAACGGCGAACGACCAGGCTCCGACAGCACGCCAACTTGAGCGCCTCATCGCCGCGAGCGAGGCCACTGTTCTGCACGCGCACGGGATGCAGGCGGGCATACTGGCAAGCCAGGTGATTCGCGACCTGTCGCCGAGACCTGCGACGGTGCTGAGCACATGCGGGTTTGCCGCCCCGCCGCCGCGTCGGGGGCTTCTCGGACCGGTCCGCGACCGCGCCTTCCGGAAGGCGATCGCGGGCTTCGACCGTATCCTCGTCGAATCCGAAGCCGAACTCGCCCGGCTGCAGGCCTACGAACCCCGCGCGGCTGGGCGTGCTGCGGTGCTGCGGCCGTTCGTCGACACGAACCGCTACAGCCACAAGATTGATGCCGGCGCGAAGCGTCGCAAAGTCGGGCTGCTGGGCGAGGCCGCCCTCGTCGGGTTTGCGGGTCCGCTCGTGGAGAGGCACGGCCTTGAGACCCTCCTGCGCGCGGCGGGAGTCATCATCGCGGACCTGCCCAACGTTGAGTTCCTCCTGATAGGGGACGGCCCCCTGCAAGACAGCCTCCAGGCGCTGGCGCACAGCCTGCGGATCAGCGGATCGGTCGTCTTCCTGAAGGACCGCGCCGATGTGCCCGAGGTCATCGCGGCGATGAACGTGCTGGTTGCGCCGTCGCCCGGCGAGGGGGGAATGCTGCGGGCGCTGCAAGCCCTTTCCCTGCAGATACCGATTGTCGCCGTCGGGGGCGCGACGACGTCCGAATACCTGGGCAGCCTGGAGGAGGTCGTCGTGGTGCCCCCCGGCGATCCCGAGGCGATGGCCGAGGGCATCCGACAGCAGCTAGAGGTCCTGCCTCCGGCTGACGTGCCTCCCGGGGCGGTGTCGGAGATGGGCCTGCCACTTAGCCACGATGACTTCCTCGTCTCGCGCGAGGAATACGACCTCGACCGCACCGGCTTGAAGCGCCGCCTGCGGGCGTTTGGCGAGGTCGATGCTGCCGAGCAGGCCCTGGAGCGCCACGACGTCCGCCACGCGGCCGAGCGCGTCGCGGAATTCTATGAGGAACTGGTGCACTGACGGGACGAGGGTGTTGCCGACAGGAATTCGCCTGCGATGACCGAAGGAGTATGACCAAGCGCATCCGAGCGGTTCGAGGAGGCTGATGGAGATGGGTAACTGCTCATCAAAAGCCTCTTGCGCTACGCGTTCGGTCCGTGCGCGCTTGGGCTTGTCGAGTTTGCCCTCCGAGGGAACAGCCGCCACAGGGCATCGGTGTGCCTCTCAGCATTGCAGAGCAGCTCCTGAGGCACTACGAGGACACAGTCCAGAGCGTCGTGTCCGGCTGTCCCCGTCGAGTCGAGATCACAAACGGCGGTAGAACCAGATGCCGCCGGCGCGGGCGGGCAGGGATACGGTCACGCCCTCGGCGAGCAGAGCTTCCCCGGACAGGCGCACCTCGTCACCCGTTTCGGGGTTCTCCAGCACGTAGTCAGCCATAGGGTCGAGAGTCTTGGGGCGGATGGTGAAGGACTCATCGGCGCAGGCCGCGAGCCGAATGCCCTGCAGTAGCCCTTCCCCGATCTCGGGCCGGTCGAACTGCCAGGCAACCCAGCGCTCGCCGCTGCGGTCGAAGGGCGTCAGCGGGTAGTAGTCACCGTGCAGCAGAAGCGGGGCCGCGCGTCGCCACAGGGCGATCATCCGGCGCACAAGGGCGAAGTCGTAGTCATCGCGGCGGATGTCCACCGAGGTGGCCAGCATGGCCGCCATACCGCAGTGGAAGGAGAAGCTGTCCACGACGCGATCGAAGCGACCGTCGTCGCCAGGCTCGTTCCGGTCCCAAGACAACGTCACTTCTTTGAAGTATGGGATCCAGGCATAGAGGGCCTGGTGGAACGAGAGCTTGATCGGGTGGATGCCGTACCCATAGTCGGTGTAGTGCAGGGGAACCGAACGCCGCATGGTCTCCAGGTCGTTGCGCCGGCCGCCGGAGGAGCAGGAATCGATCCACAGACCGGGGTTTCGGGCCAGGAGGTCGTCCCAGTACTTCAGGTAGCCCTGGACGTGGAGGTTCTCGTTCATGCCCTGTCGGTCCTCGGCTTCCGAATCCCGCCAGTAGGCCAGCGGCGGGAAGTTGAAGTCCTGCCGGTAGACGCCGATCCCGCCCTGCTGGATTAGGGCGCAGACATGGTCGGTGAGCCACTGCCGGCACTGGGGATCACCGAGGTTGAGCAGGGCATTGGGGTCGTGCCCGCCCTCGGGGAGGTTGGCCCTCAGCAGCCACTCCGGATGCTCGCGCCACAGCTCGGACCCCTCGACGACTCGCTCCGGCTCGAACCACACGAGGAGTTGGGCCCCGTGCTTCCGGGCGCCTTCGGAGACGGGGGCGAAGCCATTGGGGAAGCGTTCGGGGTCGGGGCGCCAGGTGCCGGTGAGGGGCCAGCGTCGGTCGCCGTTGGCGTCGCGGCAGGGGTACCACCCGGCGTCAATCCACCACACATCGTAGTCGATGCCGACGTCCTTGAACCGGCTCTGATATCGGAGCTGATTGGCCTCCGTAGCGGCGGTGAACTCCTCGCCACTGTCTGTGCCTGCCACAGCTAACTGCGGCTGCAGCGGCTCGCCGTCCGGTCGGGGCAGGACATGCGCGAGGTACCAGCGACGCCAAAGATTGATCGCTCGGGTGCTGTCACCGGTCCAGGCAAGGGCGGTCATGCGCGGCGTGCGGATGGTCTCTCCCGGATTCAGGCGCAGGTGAGTCTGCTCCTGCCCGGCGCGCACGGCGACACCATCGGCGAGCCCGGTGAGCGTTGCCGCCCACTGCGCGGGCCAGCCGACGGCAAGGTTGAAGCCATAGCCCTCAAACTGCAAGCGGAAATACGGGAAGGCGCCGTCACATGGCCGACCGCCAGTGGGGATGAGGGCCAGCTTGGCGCCGGCGGGCAGGGGCGTCTCCTGCGGAGTGTAGCCCGTCTCGCTGTAGAAGTCACCGTTACAGTGGTGGATGACGGGGTCTATCCCGGTGAATGCGGCGTCGAGGGCCTGCACATCACTAATGATGGGCGTGGGCGCGTCGCCGGTGTTCGTCAACCAGACGACCCATTCGACGACTGGGAAGTCCCGGTACTCAAGCACTTCCACGCGGACGACGAGGCCCGTGTCGGCGTGGGTGCCTTCGTGCACTGTCTCGACCAAGTTCGCGTCGATGGTGCGGCGCGTGGTCACCGGCTGCCACGACTCGGGCAGGCCCCTGATCTGCTCGCCCCCGTAGAGGAAGGAGCAGGGCAGTTGCGCTGGTAAGGCCAGCATTGGGGCCAGATGCGAACGGCTGAGCAGCATGTCCTCGGGCGTAGTAACTGGGGATGTAGCGAGTGTACCCATCGGGAACCCTTCGTCGGCAAGATTGGGGAGCAGAGCCCGGCGCCAGCCAGCGCGCTATTCGCAGCGCGAAGGGGACTCTCCTCCCCTGAGCGCCAATGGTCCAGCGGACATCTCGGGCAACGGCGCTCCGCATCCGCGCCACAGTCTCACCCCGGATACACTCCGGCCGTCAGGGGCCAATGCCGACCCCCTCGATGGTCTCACCGTTGGGGGTCGTCTCTTCCCAGGAGGAGCACAGGAACTCGACCCCGCGTTCGGTGACGTACTTACGGGGATTGCCGGTACTCCCGGCCGATCTGCGACCGACTAGCATACCACGGCCGTTCGCCTTCAATGCCCCGAGCAACATCTCACACGACGAAGCGCAGAACTCGTCCATCAGCGCCGTAAGCGGCCCCAAGTATACAGGATGGCTGTCGCTACGCAGAACCGTCCAGCGGGTGTAGTGTCCGCCGACACGGCGGCTGCGACGGCGCGCCAGCGGGGCACCAGGCTTGAGCAGCATCTCCGCCACCCGCACTGACGTCTCCGCGTTGCCTCCAGCATTCCCGCGCAGATCCAACTCCAGCGAGCCACGTCCTGGTACGAGGCTCAAGAGCTGCTCGCAGCAGTCGACAAACCCCTGACCCGGTGGGAAGTAGCTGATGCGCAGGCGATAGCGATCCGCACCAAGCCACCCAAACGTGACCGGCTCAGGTTCCCCGTCGTAGAGCCAGTGGAAGAACCCCGGATAGGACGTATCACCGAACTCAACGGCACGCACGCCGGCATCGGTCAGAAGCTCCAGTCGGGTGCTATTAGGCTGATACCACGGGATGAAGCGCTGGATGGCGCGTCGGAAATGCCTAGTGCTGGATGCCCAGTACGGGTTCTCGTGCCGCAGGTAGGTAGGCCAATCGCCGCCAGCGACTCCCGAGATCATCATCCCGGCGACGACGCCAGCCGCAACTGCGGCGCTGCGAGGCCAGACGTGCTCCACGATAAAGCGACTCCTGCTCACGAACCGGCCGTAGATGCCGCAATGCACTCGGTGACACGGGCTGGACCCGCCGATGGCGAGGACCCGAGTGTGTCGATCATGTAGCCTCGCTAGAGCCCATTCCCACGCACGCAAGTAGTCGGCTGGGCTACACGCGGCCGCGATCCTGAGTCGCGCGCTGCGCTCGAACTGGTCCCAGTCGAGCTCGCGTTGGTACGAGTAGGAGTGCGCAGTAGCCAGCCGCTCGACAACCCAGCGGATCTCGTCCGCTCCCCGCTCCTCGCTGCTGACACTGCCGGCGAATACCCGCTGGCCGCCGGCCGCCTCCACCTCGTCCCAACGGCTGATGAGCAGGCGAGTATCGCGCCCCGTACGCCCGATCGCCAAGCCGAAAGCTCCCGCCTTGGTGGAGCGGATGAGGCCTGTGCAATCAGGGGGCAGAGCAGGGAGGCGAGGATCTTCGCCACACCAGAGCACCAGACTGTCTGCGCCGATCTCCAGAGGCAGAGCCGCGCAGGTCTCTATCTGGTCATAGCGCAGTCCCAGGTCCCCCAGCAAACGTCGCTCACGCCGGAATACCGGGACCAGGTCTGTCATGGCTTGGTGTACGAATAGTCTGCGCACGGGAAGCACCTGGGGATGTGTACTGCTGCAGGAAAGGCACCTGAGCATTGCGCCTGTGTCTGGCTGCGCTGCTTCGAAAACCGTCGTTTGCCTCTCCCCTCCATACCCGCCTACGGCGGGTCCACGGGAGGGGTGCCCGATGATAGCCGCCGCAGGCGGCTCCAGTGGGCGGGGTAGGGCCGTTCCGGCTCATTTTCATCGTTTCGGAGTGCCGGAAACCGGCAAGGCGATCTGTCGTGGCAGACTCACCGCGCGGTGGCCAGCTCCTGGATCTCGGCATCCGTCAGGGCGCGGTTGTAGACGCGGACGTCGTCGAGCTTGCCGGCGTACGAACCAAGGCCGGCGCCTCCTCCCAGATCGAACACCGGGTGGACGGTCTTTGTGCTGCGACAGCCGGCTTTCTCGAAGACGCCGTTCAGGTATAGGGTCGGCTGGTGGTCCCGGTAGACCACGGCGATGTGATTCCAGCCGGAGAGCGGTCGAGTGTCAACCAGCAGGGAGGGCAGGTACGCATCCGACCGTTCGCAAACGCTCACCCCGGTTGTGCCCACGGCAACGCCCATCCCCGCGTGGCCGGCGTCGTTCCCGCCGCCGCGACTGACCGGCGCCAGCGCATAGGGAAGCCCCATCGTGCCGGACGCCTTGCCGAGACTCCAGGGGATGTCCGCCGCTTCGCCCTGAGTCGTCAACCGGCGAATCTCGTCCGCCGTCAGCGCCCGGGGATACACTCTCACGTCCTCCAGCTTGCCCTGGTACCAGCCATAGGGGGTGCCGCCCAGACAGAAAGCCGGATGCACCGTCTTCGTGCTCTTCAGCCCCGTCCTTACCAGTTCGCCGTTCACATACAGGCTCGGCTGCTGATCCCGATAGACCACGACGATATGGTTCCAGCCCGACAGGGCACGGTCGGCCACCAGCGGGGACGGCAGGTAGTTGTCGGCCAGCTCGAAGACGCTGACCCCGTTCGTGCCGAGCGAGACGCCGACCCCCGCACTGCCGCTGGCGGCGCTGTACTGGGTGGGCGCCAACGCGTATCGCTGCTGGGACGTCCCTGATATCCCCGTATTGGCTTCGGGCGTGGACGCGCGCGTCGCCTCCGCGTCGGCCCAGAACGAGAGGGTGAAGCTGTCTTCCACGGCGGCCACACCGGAGGCGTTGAGGCTGACGGAATCACTGTTGCCGTTGAAGTGCAGAGCGTGACCGTACTTCCCGTCCACCCAGGTGCACCCGTTGACCACGCTGGAGCTGCCTCCGGCCGAATCCACCAGGGTCGCGCCGGACCCCTCGTCCATCTTCCACCAGGCTGCCCCTGTCAACCCGAAACCGGCCTCCGCCTCGGGCGTGGCAGCGCGAGACGCGGCCGGCCTGGCCCAGAAGGCGACGGTGAACGTGTCGGCAATGGCGGCAAGGCGGTCATGCTTCAGATTCGCGGCTTGACCTGCGCCACGGAACTGCAGCCCCCCACCGATGCGACCGTCCGTCAGGGTGGCGCCGGCCAGCGAACCGTCGCTCGTGCCGGAGGAATCCCTGACCGTGGTACCGGAGCGTTCGTCCAGTTTCCACCACGCCGCCGGGGCGCCGCCCTCCGGTTCGCGAAGCTCCACCGCCAGTGAGTTGACGTAGCTGGGATACCAACCCTCCTTGAACGCCTTGGCGTTCAAGACGCCGGATCGTTGGATCGCAATTGGCCGGTCATAGCGCGGGCTGGCCGGGCCGGGCAGACTGCCGTCGAGAGTGTATCGGATCGTCGCGCCCGGCGTCGCGGACGCCAGGGCATAGGTCCGCGCTCCCGGGCGGCAATCGATGTGGGTGACCAGCGGCATCGCCACGAACGGCTTCGTGGGGCGCTCGTCGTTCCCCGCGTAGGTGAAACAGGTCGGCTTCTCGCTGAACCCTTTCTTGCCGGGCCAAAGATAGATGACGTTATTGCTGATGGTGCCGTTGCCGGTGAGGCTCGACGGCAGGTAGATCGTGCAGTCCCAGCGGGGGCTGAAGCGGACATTGTCGCGGAGGATGTTGTTGTCGAAGAGCAGGTCCTTTTGCTTGAATCCTCCCATGAACAAGATGGCCTCACCGTAGCTGTCATGGACGAGGTTGTGCTGGAAGGTGACGCCGCTGGTAGACGTTTCAAAATCGTAACCGCAGCCATCCGGCGACCCGGGGTAATCGCCAGGCCAGCCAAACTCGTTGTTGATGACGTCGTACCGGGCGTTGGGCCTACCGGGCAGATCCCCAGCCATCACCTGGGTCGTCCCCCATTTGTCGAAGCGCCAGGGGTAGTTGTAGACGAAGACGCAGTTGGTGATGTCGAAGCCCGCTGCCGTAACCTGGTGAACCTCGTTCAGGCTGGTATGGGAGACCGTGTTCCCGTCGAATACGACATTGCCCCTGGTGCCGTTGCCGTAGAAGCCATTGGTCCGCAGCCCGATGCAATGGACGATGCTGACATCGCAGGCGGCCCCCCCTCCGTCCGTCTGCAGCGCCCAGCCCCAGGTCCCGCCGTTCGTCGGGAAGCCCGGATCCAGGATGTCATGCAGGAAGCAGTTCTCGAAACGATAGAAGCCGTCACCGGCCTTGACCTCCGGAGCCGGCCGCACGTGGATGCCGGCCAACGCGAAGCCTAGCTCCAGGTCGCGGATGCAGAAGCCGGCGGCCTTGTCCAGCACGATGCACTCCTCAGATTTGCCGAGAGTGCGCCGGATGTACGGTCGCTCGCCCGTGCCATAGGACGCCACCGTGACGGGATGGTCGGCCGTGCCGCCACCCGACAATGTCAGGGTCTCGTCCCAGACATCGCCGCACTTGAGCAACAGGGCATCGCCCGGCTGATACTTCACCGTTGAGGCCTTGGCAAGGCTCCTCCACGGCCCGTGCGTCCCGTCCCATCGCGCCGCGCGGCCGTCGTAGCTGTCGTTGCCCGACGAACTGCTCACGTAGTAAGTCGTTGCCGCTACTGCCGACAGCGGTGCCGGCGCGGCACGGACGGCGGTGGAATAGGCGGCAATGGCGAGAAGCGCAGCGGCCAAGTGCAATCGATAGATCACGGTGTAGGGTCCTTTCGTTGGGTAACCTACCCCAATTGTGGTACCACTTCTTATATCAGTCTTGATGCCCTGGTGCTATCATTGTGGTTGTTCGTCCTCTTTGCTGTGCTACCTGCCAGGAAGGGCTCTTCCTCAATGTGTGTGGGTGCTTGACAGTGGCTGAACAGACCGCCTTGGCACGTGATCGTTATCCGCGCCGTCGCGTCCGCAGGACGCCCGGCCCCGCCGCAGGCGGGGACCCTCAGCCGGA
>CAYWBK010000266.1:0-8652 GCA_964455745.1 uncultured Armatimonadia bacterium | reverse complement strand
CCGCCCACCGGCGTCACCCATCAACCCCCGCAACCTTGCCGCGAAAATCGCCGTTGGCCTCTCCCCTCCCGGCACGGGAGGGGTGTCCCCGCGAAGCGGGGACGGGGTAGGGCCGTTAAGTGCCGCACAGAGCGGAATTATTAGCTCATATTGACATTATTCTCTCCTAAATGTAGTATTAAATATGTATTTATAATATAAAGTTTCAAAATTGGCGCATCAATAGTGCCAACAAGGAACGCCTGTCCAAGAGACCGATCCCACCGAAAGGGGCGAAGATGATGCTTCGGGTACACCGCTCCGCCGTGGGTAGGCTCGATCACCTCGGCTTCGGGCGTCAACAACGCCAGTGCGAGCGTGACCGACCTCGCGGGTGCGGGCTTTGGCACCGGCGCACCGTGACGCTGAAGAGGGCCGGGCAAACGAATATCGTCATCATCGGCAATTAGGCCACAAGGGTAACTATATACACAATTAATTGCAGTTTATAATATATATTGACATTATATTTCCTTTACTATACAGTTGCTGTGTCATACAAGGCATAGATATTTAAATACTGAAATGCTTGACACGCGAGCCCTAGTGCGACGCTGACTACAGGCCCGTAACTCAGCAAGGAGAGAGCAAGGATGGAGACGAGACGATTACTGGTGGAATCACATCGAGTTCGATCGGGTGTGTTGGTGGTGGCTCCCTTTTTCGCCTGCATCCTGCTGGCCCAGGTCGTGCCCGCCATGGCGTTCACGGTGAGTTCCAGTTCGCCGGCTTACGCCGACCTGAACCAAACCCTGACGTGCACGATCACCGGAACCGGATTCACAACCACACCGACCGCTGTGAACCTGCAGATGTCCGGGCAGCCGAATATCGTCGGAACCAGCTTGTCGCGGGTCAACAGCTCGCACATCACAGCCACCTTCAGCATCCCATCGTCGGCGGCGACAGGCGCGTGGACTGTGTCGGTGACCATGGGTACGACCGTCACGAAGTCTGGCATCTTCACCGTCTACGCAGCGCCGATCGCAACCAGCATTACGCCCAATTCCGGCGTCAATACCGGCAGCGTAAGCATCACTAACCTTGCCGGGTCGAACTTTCGTACCGGCGACACGGTGGCACTCATGCAGACCGGGCAGACGACGATCACCGCGACCGGCGTGACCATTGTCAGTAGCTCACAGATCACTTGCACGCTGGACCTGACCGGCGCAGCCACCGGCTCGTGGGATGTGGTGGTTACTGACCCAAGCGGATTCGCAGGCACGATCACGGGTGGCTTCACCGTCATCGTCCCCCCGGTGCCGAGCGTCACCAGCATCACGCCCACTACGGGTGTCGCCGGCTCGAATGTCAACTTGACCATCAACGGCTCGAACTTCAGCACCGATGATTTCGCGGAATTGGAGAAGACGGGCGAGTATGGCACCGGATCTACGATCACCTCCGTCACTCCGACCCAGATCCAGTGCACCATCGCCCTCCCCAACACCGACGCCGGGGACATCGGCTTGTGGGACGTGAGGGTGTGGAACAGTCTACAGCAGGGTTCCACCCTCCCCGCGGCCTTCAACGTCACCGCGCCCCCGGCGCCGACCGTAACCAGCATCTCGCAGACCACAGGCACCCAGGGCGGGTACTACTACCCCGTAACCGTCACCGGCACGAACTTCATCTACGCCGACACCGTGGTGCTGAGGAAGGCGGGACAGGCTGACATCCCCTTCGGAAGCGAGTCCTGGCTCGGCTCGACGCAGTTTACTTTCTCGCTCAGCATCCCCTCTACGGGCGCCCTGGGCGGTTACTGGAATGTGGTGGTCACCGACCCCTTCGGTCAGACGGGAACGCTCGCCAATGCCTTCCTGATCCCCATCCCGGCGCCGCCGGTGCTGACCAGCGTGTCGCCCACCTCGGCCAGCAATGGCCTGACCTCCGTGGCCCTCACGCTCACCGGATCGAGCTTCTACAACGGCGACGGGGTAAGCGTCACTCAGCACGGGGGCGGGGTCAGTCTCCCGGTGCTATCGGGGCCCACGGTGTCCAGCCTCACCAAGATAACCCTCAGCGTGAACCCTCAAGGCGCGCCGGTCGGCGCTTACGACGTGAGCGTGACCGACGGCTACACTCAGACGAGCACGCTTCAGAGCGCCTTCAGCCTCACGGCTCCGGCGCCGATAAGCCTGAGCTCGATCACGCCGTCATACGAGACCAACCAGCCCGAACTCTCCGTCGCGCCGATCAGGGTCTATGGCTCGGGAATCCAGACGGGCGCAACGATAACGTTCACCCTGTCTCCGAGCGGTTCTCCCATCACGAATGTTGGCACTGTCAGCGTGAGCGCCAGCCCCAACTACATCCAGTGCGCCCCCTACTTCTTCTACGCCGGCCCGCCTTACGGCACTCAGTCCCCCGTTGGCGCCTATACTGTGACAGTCACCAACCCCGACGGCGGGTTCGCCACCATTTCCCCGTTCAACGTTGTGACCTATGCGAACCCGGTCCCGACGGCCATTTCGCCAAACGTAGTGCCCAACACCGGTGTGGCCCACGTCACCATCACCGGAACCGGCTTCTTCGTGCCACCCGGCCCCGGCGCGCCCATGACCGTGATCTTCAGCAACCCGTCCATGGACGACACCAACGGGATGTATGGCACCAATGTCAACGTCACCAGTTCCACTTCGCTGACCTGCGATGTTGACGTGACCGGCAAGGGGTATGGCCTGGCCAATCCGTGGGACGTGCAGGTCTGCCCGCCCAACGATGCCAATCCATCGAACAAGTCCAGCGGCGGAGGGGTCACGGGCGGAGGCATTCTTGCCAAGAGCTTCAGCGTGACCAATTCGACGCCTCTCACCGTGACCGGCCTTTCGCCGAATCACGGCTCGACTCAGTCCAACACGAGTTGCGCGATCACCGGTACAGGCTTCCTGGGCGTCGTGGGGCTCAACAACCCGGGCCTCATCGTGCAGCTTGTGCAGCCGGGTTCGGGGGCGGTCATCCCGTCCAACGGGAACTACTACGTGTCGTCAACGTCGGTGACGACCACCTTCCTGACAACGACCGCCGGCCTCCCGTTGGGTCTTTATGACCTACACTTCACCAACTCGGATGGCTCGACGGCCACATTGCCAGGCTGCTTCACGCTCTACGCCAGCGCCACGCCCATAGTCAGCTACATCAATCCATCGACCGGACCGAACACCGGCCCCATCAACATAACGACCCTGCTGGGCACCGGATTCGTGACCGGCTCAACGCCCAAGCTCAGCCACAGCGGTCAGCCCGACATCGTAGGGACGAACGTGGTTATCGTGGATTCCGGGCACATGACCTGCACCTTCAACCTCGGCGGAGTCCTGGCGGGTGCGTGGGACGTGACGGTCACCCAGACCGATGGGAATTCCGGAACCAGGGCCGGCGCTTTCACCGTCACCGAAGTAGCCCCGACGGTGACAGCGATCACGCCCAATACCGGGCCGAATACCGGCCCAGTAAGCATCACCAACCTCGCCGGCACGAACTTCTACGCCGGTGACACGGTGACGCTGCAGAAGAGCGGGCAGCCGAGCATCACCGCCACGAGCGTGAACGCCGTCAGCACCACGCAGATCACCTGCACCTTCGATCTCACCGGAGCAGCCCTCGGCGCGTGGGATGTCGTAGTGACCGACATCAGCGGAGGATCGGGTACCCTGGCGGGCGGCTTCACGATAGTGGCCGGCCCTCCGCCGAATTCGCCGCCAACGGTCACAGCCATCACGCCGAATACCGGCACGAACACCGGCCCCATCAACATCACAAACCTCGCCGGGACCGGCTTCCTCATCGGCGCATCGGCGAAATTGAGCAAGACGGGGCAGACGGACATCGCCGCCACGGGTGTCACGGTGGTCAGCCCGACCCAGATCACTTGCACCTTCGACCTCACCGGGGCCGCCACCGGTGCGTGGGACGTCACGGTTACGAACACGGACACTCAATCCGGCACCCTTCCGGGCGGGTTCACGGTAACCAACTCCGCCCCGACGGTCACCGCCATTACGCCCAACAGCGGCCTGAACACCGGCCCCGTGAGCATCACGAACCTCGCCGGGACGGGGTTCCTCACCGGCGCCACCGCGAAGCTGAGCAAGACCGGCCAGCCCGATATCGCCGCCACCGGCCTCACAGTGGTCAGCCCCACCAAGATCACCTGTACTTTTGGGCTCACCGGAGCGGCCAGCGGGGCGTGGGATGTCGTCGTGACGAACACGGATGCGCAGGCGGGCACCCTCCCGGGCGGATTCACAATAACCAACCCGGCCCCGACCGTTACCGCCATCACGCCCAACACGGGCTTGAACAGCGGTCCTGTCAACATCACGAACCTCGCCGGGACGGGCTTCCTCTCCGGCGCGACGGTGAAGCTGGCTAAGGGGGCAACAACCATCACCGCTACCGGCGTCACGGTCGTCAGCCCCACCAAGATTACCTGTACCTTCGACCTTACAGGGGCTGCAGCGGGCGCGTGGGATGTCACCGTAACCAACGCGGACACTCAATCAGCCACCCTCCCGGGCGGGTTCACCATAGGCAACCCTGCTCCTACAGTCACCGCCATCACACCCAGCAGCGGCATCACCGGCAGCAGCGTGGGTGTCACGAACCTCGCCGGAACAGGCTTCCTCACGGGCGCGACCGTGAAGCTGAGCAAGACCGGCCAGACAGCCATCGCCGCCACCGGCGTCACGGTGGTCAGCCCGACGCAGATCACCTGCACCTTCGGCCTCACTGCAGCGGTAGCCGGCGCGTGGGATGTCGTGGTGACGAACACGGACGCTCAGTCCGGCACTCTCGCGGGCGGGTTCCTCGTGGATCCCGTCGCGCCGACGATGAATGCCTTGCCGACGTACACGATCGGCTCCTCCCTCACCTGCTCGTGGACGGGGCTTGGCGCCGGCGTGACGCATTCCAGGGTTCAGTGCAGCACGGACCCGGCATTCGGGACGGTCCTCAAGGACTCTGGCTGGCTCGCCGTGCCCACGACTTCCTACACCTTCACCGGCCTGCCCCTGAACGCGCAGTACTATTATCGCGCCCAAGTCTCGGCCCAGTCCGGTGGATCGACCGCGGCAAGCCTGTGGTCGAACACCGTGACTTCGATCCAGACCCCTGCCGGATGTCTGCTGACCTACACAGGCGACACGGTGGGCGCAGTGGGCAGCTCGAGCACATTGAAGGCCAAGCTCACCGCGGGAACGACGGCGGGCGGCTACCCGATTGCGGGCAACACGGTGCAGTTCTCGGTGGCCGGGTACAGCGCATCGGCCGTCACCGGCGCAACCGGGGAGGCCTCGGTGGTAGTGCCCGCGAGCCGCTTCACAACGGCCAAGTCGTGGCCGATCACGTGCAACTCATTGGCCGGGCAGGGGTACCCCGCAGCGTCCGCGACGGCGACCCTGGTCATCAAGCAGGGCATCATCAACGGCAGCGGGACACTCCTCCGCAACGGCAAGAGCTGCACCATAGCGTTCAGCTTCCTGAAGTCCACGGGCACAGGGAACGTGACCTATTACGACTTCCTCAACACACCGAGTACGACGATCCTGGCAAACGGCGCGATGAGCATCGCTTTGTCGCCGGACGGGCACACCGTGACGCTCTCCGGGCCTTGCACCGTCAACGGAGTCGCGACAACGTTCACGCTCCAGGCGACGGACACGACTAAGACGGTGAGCCTGACTGCAGCCTCAGGCTACAGCGTCGGACCGGTCGTCCTGACCTCTGGAACGATCACGATAAACTGACCGCAAGCAAGCGTTGGTCCAATCCCCCGTCTCCGGGAGCGCCGAGGCCGATGTCAGTATCAATCCGAGGCTTCCAGGGGATGGGGGAGAGGGCCGCCGTACTGACCGAGGGGGGAGCTGCACATTATAGCCGCAGCAAGGGCCTGACAGACCGGGCCCCTGTCATTATATCCAAAGCCAGTCCGAAACGTCGCCAGGAGAACAAGGAATCGCCCAAAGGGGCGGGTGACTACCGAAAGGCGCAAGTGAAACGGGCGACCACCGAATGGAGCAGGCAGGTGCCGCGTGGAGCCGTTAGTCGTCAGTCGTTAGCCGTCCCCCTCCCGGCACGGGAGGGGTGCCCCGCGCAGCGGGGCGGGGTAGGGCCGTGGCCGTCCGAGAGAGGGGGCCAGAGGGTGAGATAGCCGTCCCCCGCCGTCACTCCTCCCTCCCCAGTACTCTCCTCAACGCCTCCGGCGACGCATTCGCAGCTTTCGCATTCTCCGTGCAGATCGCGTCGTAGACTTCCCGTCGGTGCACGGGGAGATGCTGCGGCGCGCTGATGCCGATCCGCACCTGCCCGCCGGTCACAGACAGCACGGTGATGCGAATATCGTCTCCGATGACGATCTCCTCATTCGCCTGGCGCGTGAGGACGAGCATCGCTCACTCTCCCCTCGGGCCCGAGATAGGGGAGAGGTCCCCCAGGGCTGTGCCGACCGGCTCGCATCCCTGCAGCAGCTCCCGCAAGGGCGTCCGGCAAAGGCTCACCTCGCCGTCCAGAATCACCTGCCGCCCCAGTCGCTTCCGTCGATCAAAGACAACCGGCGCGAGCAGGTTCACAGTCACAGTGTATAGGTTTTCCGCCAGCGTAAGCATGCTAAGCATTTCCGTCGATTCCTGTACAAATCCTTCCAGTTTACCGTCCACCCACACTCGGTTCGCATGATCCGGCGCCAAGGCCCACATCGGTGCGCACACGAACGTGAGAGCCGGAGCTTCGGCTGACTGTAGCCAAACGAACGGCGCTTCGTCTTCGCGTTCGAGCAGCACATACCGCGTCAGGGACGAGAACGGGGCGAGGCCCCCCTCAATGGTGATGATCTGCTCCTCATCAACATCGATCACTCCGAAATGGACGGTCTCGAGAACCACGGTCCCACCTCCCATCGCTTCCTCGACTTTGCATGTCGTCATGGTCAGACACTTCCTCACGTTATAGTCCCAACAGCTACTCGCCCTTCCGAGAAACAGGGTCGTCACCGTCCGCCGTTTCCTCTCCGCTTGAGGGAGGGGGTAAGAAGCCGTTGCCGTTCGCCGTTGTCGTTTTCCCCCCTCTCCGCGCGCGGAGAGGGGGGTAGGGGGGTGAGGTTTGCCGTTCCCCTCCCGGCACGGGAGGGGTGCCCCGCGAAGCGGGGTGGGGTAGGAAGCCGTTCGCCGTTGTCGTTTTCCCCCCTCTCCGCGCGCGGAGAGGGGGGGCAGGGGGGTGAGGTTCGCGTTCCCCTCCCGGCACGGGAGGGGTGCCCCGCGAAGCGGGGTGGGGTAGGAAGCCGTTCGCCGTTGTCGTTTCCCCTCTCTCCGCCTGCGGAGAGGGGGGCAGGGGGGTGAGGTTCGCCGTTCCGCTCCCGGCCCGGGGGGGTGGGTTGCCGTTACACCCCCGTCCCGATCATGCTCCACAAAGTCGGCAACTGCAACACGCGCCCGATCGCTGTCAGCGCCCCCTCGTAGGCGGTCTGCTGGTTCTGCAAATCCATGACAGCCTTCACGATGTCCACGTCCTGATCTTGCGAGATCGTGCTTTGCAGCCGCAGCTCGGTCTGGCTTGCAGCATCGTCCGCAGCATTGTACCGGGTTGCCTGCAGGCCCACGGCCCCCCGTTCCTCAACCACATGCGCTTGAAGCGCCTGCAGTTGAGTTAGAGACGTGGCAACCCCTGCCGAATCGCCTGACTCCAGTTGATCTGCAAGGTTGTTGAGCGCGCTGAACACGTCAGTGGGCGCCGAGGTGACTGCGCGCTGACCGGTCGTGGGGTCGGCGAAATTGAATAGCTCCGCGCCGGTCACGCCGACCTGCGACGACGTCCCCGGAGCGATCTCGAACTGCTGGGCGTTGAAGCCGCCTTGATACCCCACGGGATCGCCCGATGGCGGGTCCTTCACCAGCGGCGCAGTGGTGGACTTGCTCCCGGAGAACAGGTAGACGAATCCGTCGGCGGTGTTGCCGAGGGTATAGATCTGGTCTGAGATGTCGCGCAGTTGGTTCGCGAGCGTCTTGCATTCATCGGTCTGGGAGATGTCGTTTTGCCCTTGCAGTGCCAGGTCGCAGGCATTGGTCAGTGCGTTGCTCATCTCGCCGAGGGCATTGTCGGCGATCCCCAGTTGGCGTTGGGCAACCTGGTAGACGGCATGTCGGGTTTGCACCTCTTGCAGTTGGGCCTGCCCGCGCAGGATTCGTCCCGCCGCCGCGGGGTCATCCGAGGGTCGCGTAAGCGCTTTGCCCGAGGACACCTGTTCGGTCAGTTTCTGTATTTGTCGATTAGCGATGGCCAGGCTGTCCTGCAATGTGTTGAGATAGTTCTGATCGGTAATCCGCATCAGCGTAGTCTCCTATCGACCAATTGCATCCTCGCTTCAGCAGCGCAGACCAAGCTGCCACCCTCATCACGCGGAGCGGCCGTTGCGCGGGCGGGTGTCTCTCCGCCAGCCGTTGTCGTCTCCCCCTCTCCTGAGCGCGCCGTGTGCGCTCAGGAGAGGGGGCCGGGGGGTGAGGCGCCGTTCTCCCCCCTCCCTACGAGGGAGGGGGGCGCTAAGTTAGGCGGCGCGGGCCGTATGGAGGGGCTAACATGAAACGGCCCGCCGTTTGGCGAATGATATTGCGTCAGCAA
>CAYWBK010000265.1:2556-8700 GCA_964455745.1 uncultured Armatimonadia bacterium | reverse complement strand
CGGCTGAGGGTCCCCGCCTGCGGCGGGGCCGGGCGTCCTGCGGACGCGACGGCACCGACAACGACCCCCGTGCCAAAGTGATATATTCAGCCACTGTCAAGCTACCCATACACATTGAGGAAGAGCCACGGGAGGCCCCTCTTGCCCCCGGTGTGTTCTCACGGGTGAGAGCGCGCCTTGCGCGCGCCTGAGACCGCGCCGGTCTGTGCCGGCGCCCGCGATGGTGTCCGATGGACACACTTCTCGAACGCAGTCAGGCGGCCCGCCAGACCCTCGAGGCCGTGATCTCCCGCGTCTGCGGCGCGTGCGTCCGCAATTGCTGTCACCAGGGAACCATGATGGGCAGCCAGGATGTGCGCCGCCTGGTCAAGGGGGTGCGCATCGAACCGGGCCGGGGGCAGGCCCTCCGCGCAGGCCTCAGGCTTCGCTGCGCGGAGCTTCGGGCGGATCTCGCGGTCATCCGCCGCGTCGCCGGGATGCTCGCCCAGGTCACTCCAGGGTTCGGCAGCGGCGACCCCGCTGAGATCGAGCGGCACGCGGTCGAATGGGAGCGCTTCTGCGACCTCCTCGACAGCGACTTCCCTCTCGACTTCGAGAATCTCGTCCGCCTGCAGATGTTCTCCGCGATTCGCTCGAACACCCTCCATGTGCTCGCCCGCTTCCCCGGCGCGCTGTCGGCGCTGGTGAATCTCGGGCGCGGCACCGGAAGTTTTCGCTTCGTCCACAAGCGCATCGCCCCCCCGCGTTGTCTGTACCATGTGGCCGATGCCGGCGCGGACATCGGCGGCGGCTGCATCGCCGGACGGTGGAAGCCGGCCAAGTGCGCGAACTTTTTCTGCCCCGGCGACCCCAACGTCCTGCACGCCATCCGCGATGCGATGAGCTTCGACGAGTTCGTAGCCGCCCACATGCTCGTGTCCGACGCCGCCGAGGCCCTGTCCGCTATCCGCGTCGAGGTCGAGCTCGGCCCCGCGTACCTCGAGCCGAAGATACTCGTAGGCTTCCCACCCAACATGGCCGATGAGATCGCCGCCGGCCTTCGACCCCTCAACATGACGCCCGCGCACCAGCGCGTCAGCGGCCACTTCCTGCGCTCAACCGCCGAAGTCTGCTCCGACCTGGAAAGCGCAGCCTCTGGGCGCGGTCTGATCGTCTCGTGTGACACCGTCGATGGGGTCTCGCTGTACGAGCTGGCCGTCGCTCTCGACCGCTTCCGCGCGGCAGGCAAACCCCAGGCCTTCTACCTCATAGCCGCCAATTTGCGCCCCCGTAGCTTCATCCCCCACCCTCTGTGGGCCGACGAGATGATGGCCCAGCCGCTCAGTTCTTTGGACATCCTCCTCTGCCGCGACCGTCAACCTGCGTCCGGCCCCGAGTCTGGCGATCTGTAGCCCGGCGCGGCCGGAACCAGGGGAAGACCACGAAGACCACGAAACCACCAAACGGCCTCTGTCAAGACCCGCACTGCCGTTTCGTGTCCTGGTGTTTTTGTGGTCAAGACTGCTGGTTCGTCGCACGGCCCTTTGCCTGTCGGACGCAAATCGAGTCTACAGGCTGTTGACCTCTCGTTCTCCTACGCTCCGGGCAACCTCAGATACCAGCGCCGCACGCACTTGCCGTAGCGCTTGCACAACTCCTCGCCATCGGCACAGTGCCTCTCGTCGCGGTACGCGCGGCGGTTGCACTCGGAGCGGAACGCCGCCTCGATCTCCGATTCTCGCGGGCGGCAATCGCGTGGGGTCAGGCCCGCTTGCGCCACCATCCGGCGGAGACGGCGCATGAGGTTGCGCACCGCATTCGGTGTCAGGCCAAGCGCCGCGCGCACCTGCTGCGGCTTGTCGCCTCGCGCGAGATACGCCAGGATAACCCGGTCCTCCGCCTTGAGGTTCAGCCGCACCGACAGCATCTGCGCGATGCTCATGTTTCGCTCGCGACTCGCCGGAGATGCCGCCATCTCGTACGCGTCGCGAACGCTCGCGTCCCGTGTGGTCGCGCGCTCCTCCCAGCGCAATGAGTGAAACGGATGGTCGCTCGGTCCGATCTCGCGCAAGCTGCGCGACAGAAGCGAGTCCGCCTGGCGTTCCAGAATTTCGTCCTGCCTGCGGCGGCCCTGCGTATCCCTCGGTTGCATGTTCATGGTGGCACCTGCCGTGAGAGCGTTGTAGTGGTCTCGCGGCGTCAGTGCTGCAGTCACCGATCCGCTGACCGCTGCGAATGCTAAGGCTCACGGCATGTGCAAGTCCGGGGAGGAATGTGGTTTACGGACGGCCGAAGGGTGGTCTTTATGTGGTCGGTGGATGGTCGTGCGGCCCTGGTCAGCGCCCGGCGCCCGTTCGCACGAGGCGATAGAACCCGTGCCCGACCACCACGGCCAGGAAGAAGAGGTTGCGTGGCAGTACGCCGGGCACGAAGTAACGGGGTGGGCGGACCGCGCCCTTGGCGGTGGGGGAGAGGGACAGGCGGCGGCCCAGCTCGCGGACCCACGTCATGCTACGGGGCCATTCGACGACGCCCCTTACCCAGGCATCCGGCACCGCGCTCGGCCCGAGGATCGCGCCGGCCACGCCGCCGAGGATCGCTCCGGTCGTGTCTGTGTCGCCGCCGAGCAAGATGACGTCGCGCAGCGCATAGGCGAAGTCTTGGGGGTGTCGGAAGAGAGTGTGCAGCACCGCGAGGAGGGTGTGATACGCGTAGCCGCTCGGGCCTTTGGGCCACAGGTCGGTTAGCGGCGTAGGATCGACCGCGCGCTTCAGAATCTCACGTAGTTCGTTGTCGGCATCGGGCACCAGCCGCAGGATTTCGGCTACGGTCGCATCGCCGTCCAGCGGCTCGCCCGGGTGTCGCAGGGCATGAGACGTAATCAAGGCGACGACGAATGCCGCCCGCTCCGCCCGCGGGTCGGTGTGGGTCAGACGCGTGCAGGCGCGGACGAAAGCCCTCATCCGCTCCAGTTCGGCCGCGAACAGCACACCGATGATCGGCGCACGCATCATCGGCCCGTTCCCCGCCGAGGGCACCCCGCTGCGATCCGGTCCTGCGCCCACCCAAAGGCGTAGGCAGGCCTTGGCCGTGGCGAGGCCGACGCCCGCTGGCAGCGCGAGGAACCACCAACGCAGCCTCCAGGCCAGATTCCGGGCGAAGGCCTCCGGTGACCCGCTCGCGGTGAATAGCGCGGACGCCGTCATGACCGCGTGGTCGGTATCGTCGCTGACCATGCCCCGGCCCGGCAGGAGGCAATGCCCGACCTCTCCGCCGAACAGCCGTTTCGCCCTGGATGCGGACAGCCCTTCCCTCGGCAGCCCAAGAGCATCGCCGACCGCCGTTCCCAGCAGGCACCCGACCGCCGCCGCTTCGGCATCGCCCACAGGCCGTTGGTCCATGGCCCTTCTGACATTCGGCCCGCTGCGGAGTTCCGCGCGGGTCTATGACACGCACACCTGCGCCGGCTGAAGGTCCAGGATCAAGCCCCGACGCGGGATCGTGCGGATCGGCGACCCGCCGGCCTCGCCGCAATGCTGTATGAGCTTTTTAGCCAGACGGCTGCGGTGCCAGTGAACCTGGCCCGGCTCCACGATCTCGCCCGGGCCCCACAGCGCCGCCTGCAACTCCCCGTAGCCCACGCACGACCCGGCGCGCTCGGCGAGTAGCCGCATTAGGCGATACTCAGTCGGGCGAACCGGCACGCTGGCCCCGTGGAAAATCACTCGGTCCGGTCGCGCGTCCTCGACGCGTAGTTCAGGCCCTCTGCCTTCGGCTTTGGGTTCGGACATCGGCGGCGCATTCGTCACCGGAGCCGCGATGGTCGGGCGCTCGGTGGCTTGGGGCCGTACATCGTCGCCTATCGCCGCCCGCGCACTCGCGCAATCCGTGTGCCCCTCCCGCGCGAGTTGTAGAAGCCTGCTCCGCGACACGCCCTCCCGCAGCAGGCCTTCAAGTCCGGCAGCCTCCTCCGGCAGGCCAGCCCCGACCCGCGAAGCCAGCCGTGCGAGGCGATCCGTGTCGGCTTGCGGCCACCCCAACTGCCGCCCGATCTCCGCCAGCACCTGCACCAGCCACGCCAGCCCCTCGCCGACCGCCGAGATGCGCCCTGCAGTCGCCCGCAGGGCCCGCTCGATGTCCTCCGTCTCGTCCCAGCCGGTCCACACCTGGAGCGCAAGCACTTGCTTGATGGCTCGCAGTCGCTCGACCGGCTCGACGGCCTCAGCGTGCAGCAACGCGTCTCCGATTTCAACGTCCCCGGAGGCAACCTCGCCTCGGAAGCGCTGGGCTAGCTCCTCGCCACGGGCCTCCTGCGCCGACAGCGGCAGCCGATCCGCCGCATCCGGGCACAGCGCCGCGACCGCGAGGGCCACCGCGTCCCCCGGTGCGCCGGGGCAGCGCCGCGCCCAGCAGAGCAGCGACGAGAACCCCGCGAAGCTCATCCCGCTGGCCCCGCACAGACGTCCGAGCGGCGTCGCGTGCCAGGTGCCGTCCGACCTGCGTGCGAGCAATGCCTCCCGGTGCAGGCGTTCCGCCGCTTCCTCCTCCTGTTCCGTCCACCCGCCCGCCCCCTGCCGCGCCGCCAGGCACTGCTGATATGCCGCGCGCACCCCCTCCGTCCCTGCGGCAACCCCGCCCGCCGCCCTCAGCACCCGATCGATGACCGGCAGCGACGCGAGGCGCGAGCGCACCGGCTCCACCTCGCCGGTAACATAGCGCTCCATGAGAACCCCGGCGACATACCCGGTCTCGGCGGGCAGGATCGCTCTCCCGAAGGCCTCGCCGAACCCCGGCCGGCCCGCTCGCCCGGCCATGTTCTCGAACTCGGAGACGCTGATGGGCCGAAGCGCGCCCGGACCCAGCGGGTCGCAATCCCACTTCACCGGGTCGATCACCACGTTGCGCGCGGGGAGATGCACGCCCATCGCGAGGCTCGAGGTGGCGCACAGTACGCGGATGCCGCCGTTGCGGAAACCTGCCTCAATCGCGCGTCTTTCGGGGAACTGCATGTCCGCATTGTGGAAGGCGACGCCGGCCGCGAGGGTCGCGCGAAGCTGTCGCCGGACGGCGTTCGGCTCGAGCGCCTCGATCTCGGCCAGGACTTCCGCGCACGGCCCTGTCGCCCTGGCATCCTCCAGCGTCTGCGCGATCTGCCCGGCCACGCGAACGCAGGTGGCCTTGTCCCGTACGAACACCAGGGCTGTCTCGCCAGCCCGCACCAAATGCGTGACGAGCGACGGCAGCCACATTGCGTCGTCCACGGGTACGGCAGGCATCAGCGTTTCCGATCCCGCCTCGCCGGTGTTGTGCTCGCGGAACTCGAAGCTCCCGCCGACCAGCGCTCCCTTGCGCAGTTCAACCGGCCGCTTTGTCGTGCAGACCGTCTCCGCCCCCAGCCACTCGGCGATGTCCTCGGGATTGCCAAGCACCGCCGACAGCCCGACGAACTGCACGCCCGCCTCTCCCGCGGCGACCTTCAGGTCGGTTAGCAGGGCCTCGTAGCACGCGCCGCGGTGGTCGTCGCCGAGCATCTGCAGTTCATCGGCCACCACCACGCCGAACTGCCGGGCCAGCGCCGAGGCGCGCCCGAGCATCGCCCGGAGTTTCTCGGGGATCGTCACAAGGATGTCGAACTCGCCGTGCTCGATGGCCCGGTCGTCTGAGCGGCGGTCTCGCGTGGTGATTGCCACCCGTAGCCCGAGCGGGCCGTAGGTGCTCTTGAACGCTTCCCACTTGCTCTCCGCCAACGCCTTGGTCGGCACCAGGCATAGGACTTTGCGCCCCTGCTTCGCCGCTCTTGCTGCCGCCATCTCGCCGATGAACGTCTTGCCCGAGCCCGTCGGAGCCGAGACGATCAGGCTCTTGCCTTCGAGAACCCCGTGCTTGACGGCCTCTTCCTGAGCCGGTAGAAGCTCCGGTCCATGCGCCTTCTCCCACGCCGCCAGCAGATCGTGGTGAACGCCGTAGATCTCCAGGGATGAGATACGCATCTTCGCAAGCCCCCTTGCGGAAACAAAAAGCCCGCCGATCACGCCCCGACCGGCATATAGGCTCTGCTGCTCTCCAGACCAGCAGTACGGCTATTCTATAGAACATATATTCGATTGTCAATGGCTCAGTTTTCGTTCAGTTCGTGTTCAGTCTTGTCAGTGTCACTGTATAGAG
>CAYWBK010000265.1:0-2456 GCA_964455745.1 uncultured Armatimonadia bacterium | reverse complement strand
ATGGCTCAGTTTTCGTTCAGTTCGTGTTCAGTCTTGTCAGTGTCACTGTATAGAGCGGGCGCCTTGATCTAGCCGTTGTCGTTCCCCCCTCTCCACTCTGTGGAAGTGCCTGTTTAGCGACTGCCTTCTTCAACCATGTGGCGGCGCGATTCATCGCGCCAAATGCAGGCCCAAACTGCTCTCCGCCCATTGCGCCGCTGGCACGAGTAAGCATCCTCTTGAAAGTGGAAATGCTGGTAGTTATGCGACGTGATCCGCGCGATGAATCGCGCTGCCAAATGGTCTGAGAACGGTCTGAGAGAGGTGCCGCTAAACACATACCTGTGGAGAGGAGGGTAGGGGGTGAAGTTGCCGTTTGCTCGCGCAGAAGGCCGCTTGGCTGAGTCGTCGTTGTCGTTCCCCCCTCTCCACTTTGTGGAGAGGAGGGTAGGGGGGTGAGGTGTCGTTCCCCTCCGGCACAGGAGGGGTGTCCCGCCGCAAGCGGGACGGGGTGGGGCCGTCCCTCTTCCAGCAGGGGTAGTAATTCCTTCCGCAGAACTTCCCGTTTGGTGTTGACAGAGAAGTGGGTATCTACTATAATACATAGTAATTGATCGTAACATGCCGAGGTGACTCCGATGGAATTCCAAAGTCCTCGTGTCTCCGTATTCAAACCTGGCGAGGAGGGACTCGAACAGACCCTCGGCGCACTCGAGTCTCAGGTTATGGACGCGCTATGGTCCACCGACGACCCGATGTGCGTGGACGATGTCCGACGCATCTTGCAGGAATCCGGCAAGGATTCGGCGTATACGACCATTATGACCACGCTCGCGCGTCTGTACAGGAAGGGTTTCCTGGCGCGCGAGATGAAGGGCCGGGCTTACTACTACGCCCCGCGCATATCCAGGCGGGAACTGGGCTCCAGCGTCACCAAGCAGGTCATCGACGGACTCCTCGGCGCCTTTGCCGAGCCGACGATGTCTTACTTCGTGGACGCGTTGAGCGATTCCGATCCGGACAAACTTGATGCCCTGGCCGAGATGATCCGCGAGAAGCGGAAGAAAGCAGGCAAGGGAGGTTAGCCGGGCGCACGGGAGGCCGGCGCCTCCCTGCCGTGCCCGACTATGAACCTTCCCACAGCCTTCGCCGTTGCCGCAATGATCGTCGTGATCGCCGGAGCGCTAAGTGTCCTGCTGTACTTGCCGCTCCTGGCTCTCGTGCAGTTTGTCCCGCCCCGGAAGCCTGCTGTTCGCGCCGCCGTCTGGCTCGTCGGTCTTCACGCCCCCCTCATCGGGGGCGTTCTGTTTTCCATTGCCAGCCTTCATATCGCCGCAGTGCCGGGGGCCTCGCCACATGCCGAGCGCCTGCGCCCGCACATCTGCTTCCTCGGGCTGGCCAGCGGTCCTGACGGGCCGTTCCGCGCCAAGATCATCGCCGCTTTCGCCGCCGCCCTCCTCGTAGCCGGCCTGGTGCGCTTCCTCGCCGGGGCTGTAACCTCCGAGCGCTTGCGCCGCTTCGCCGCCGGGCTGGCCCACGATCCCGACGGCCCTCACCCCGGAACGGTCGTCATCCCATCAACGATTCTCGAGAGCTACTCCGTCGGCCTCTGGCGCGGAGTCGTGGTCACCGCTCTGCCCGAGGGAAGACGGGTCCCCGAGGACCAGCACGCCGCTGTCATCGCGCACGAGCGCTGTCACGTGCATCGGCGCGACAACCTCGTCGATCTATGCAACGCCGCTGCCGTCACGGTCCTGGCTTTCCTGCCGCCTCCCCATCTGTACCGGACATACTGGCGTCAAGAATCGGAGTTCGAGTGCGACGATGCGGCGGCGCAGGCTACGTCCTCGGAGACGGTTCTGGGGGCGCTCAAAGTATTTGGGATGGAAGCCGGCGAAGGGGCGGCGCGCCTGCTCGAGAAGCGGGTCGCCCGGCTCGCCGACCGCGAACTGGAAGTGCAGCCCTCAGCCAGCCTCGCGCCGATGTTCTGGGCCACGGTGGCGGGACTGCTGATGTTCATTGTCGCAGCATGGCTCCTGCGCCGCCCGGAACTGGACACTCTGCATTGCATGGCGACATCATTCCTGCAAGCGCTGCATGGTTGATCGGGTGGGGGATTGCGCGAGCCTGTAAGCGAAGCAGGGCCTCCCGCACATTGCGAGAGGCCCTGTCGTTACTTACTTGATGATCTTGCCGTTCGCCGTGGCCGTTTCCGTTTTCCTCTCCCTAAGCGCTCGAAGAGCGCGAGGAAGGGGAGTAGGCGCCGTTCGCCGTTCTCCCCTCTCCGCTTGCGGCTATGCTTTACCCACATTTCCGCGCGTGGGACGCAATGATCTGGTTCGTGCCGTTGCTGTCAGACCCCGAAGGGGTCGTCGGAGTTTAGCCGGGGGCGTAAGCCCCCGGATTCCCGGCCCCACATAGTCCGCAAGCCCCGAAGGGGCGACACAGAACCGACAACAGTGCGCCATTTGTGCCGC
>CAYWBK010000264.1:0-8712 GCA_964455745.1 uncultured Armatimonadia bacterium | reverse complement strand
TGGGGCAACGGCCCGTGATTCGCACGCAAGATGTGGGTAAAGCATAGCCGCTTGCAGAAAGGGGCCGGGGGTGAGGTCGCCGTTTCCGTTCGCACCACTATTGCATCTATTCCTTGCCGTTTTTCGCCGTAAATGAGGGGTCTACTATGAGCAAATCGGAGGTCAAAGTCGGAATCCTGGGCTATGGAATCGTCGGTTGCGGCACATACCAGGTCCTGTCCGGGAATGCCGAAGCCATCGCACAGAAGCTAGGGGCCAAACTCACCGTCGCGAAAGTCGCCGACATCGACTGGACTCGCCAACGGGATGTCATGCCGCCGGCTGAGGTCCAGGTCAGCGACGCGCGCGAGGTCATCGACGACCCCGAGATCGACATCGTGATCGAGACCATCGGCGGCACCAGGTTCGCGACGAACTTCGTGCTTGCCGCCATCGACGCGGGCAAGTGTGTCGTCACCTCCAACAAGGAGATGATGGCCAAGCACGGGCAGGAGATCCTCGCCCGCGCCGCTGCCAAGAACGTCGATGTGCAGTTCGAGGGCGCGGTAGGAGGCGTCATCCCGATCATCGCGTCGCTGAAGGAGAGCCTCGTCGCCAGCCGCCTGCAAGAGGTCGTCGGCATCGTCAACGGCACCACGAACTACATCCTCACCCGCATGACGCAAGAGGGCAAGCAGTTCGACGAGGTGCTCAAGCAGGCGCAGGCGCTCGGCTATGCCGAGGCCGACCCCACGGCTGACGTGGAGGGGATCGACGCCGCTAACAAGATCGCGATCCTCACCGCCGTGGCCTTCGGCCTGCGCGCCGATGTGGACCGCGTCTATCGCGAGGGCATCACTCGTGTGTCTGCCGAGGACATCCGCTATGCGGACAAGATGGGCTATGTCATCAAGCTCCTCGCCATCGCCAAGCGCGGCGAAGACGACGAGGTGGAACTGCGCGTCCACCCGGCATTCCTGCCCAAGGCACACCCGCTGGCAAGCGTAAACGGCGTCTTCAACGCCATCTTCGTTCGCGGAGATGCCTGCGATGACGTGATGCTGTACGGTCGCGGCGCGGGTTCATTGCCCACCGGCAGTGCGGTCGCAGGCGATGCGATCAGCTCCGCCCGCAACATCCTCCACGGCGCTGCCGGACGCGTGCCCTGCACCTGCTCGGGATCGGCCAAGATCAAGCCCATCGAAGACGTTGAGACCAGCGTCTGCATCCGTATGAGGGTGGCTGACAAGCCCGGCGTCATGGGGACGATCGCCACCATCTTCGGCCAGGAGGGCGTCAGCATCCAGTCGGTCATCCAGGAAGCGAGCATCAGCGACCAGGTCGCGGAGATCGTCTGGGTCGTGCACAAGAGCCCGGAGAAGCGCCTGCGCAATGCCCTGGCGCGCGTTGAGGCTCTCGACATCGTCGAGTCCATCCCCAGCATCATCCGGGTGGAGGGATAATATGCAAGAAACGGCCGCCCTCGCCCCCAACCATCCGTGGAGAGGCGTTATCGAGGAGTACAAGCAGTACCTGCCCGTGACCGACGCGACCCCGCGGGTGACCCTTCTCGAAGGGGGCACCCCGCTGGTGGAAAGCCAGGTCATCGGCCCGCGCCTCGGCGAGGGCGTCCGGCTCTTTTTCAAGTTCGAGGGGATGAACCCGACCGGCTCGTTCAAGGATCGCGGCATGACCGTCGCGATGTCCAAGGCCATCGAAGAGGGCGCGAAGGTCACGATCTGCGCCTCGACCGGGAACACCTCGGCCGCCGCGGCGGCGTATTCCTCCCGCGCCGGCATCCAGTCGGTCGTGCTCATCCCCGACGGCTACATCGCGCTGGGAAAGCTCGCCCAGGCCCTCGCCTACGGCGCCCGAACGATTGCAGTGCAGGGCGATTTCGACGACTGCCTGCGCCTCGTGCGCGAGGTCTCGGCCGAGTACCCCATCTGCCTCGTCAACTCCCTGAACCCCTATCGCATCGAGGGCCAGAAGACCGCTGCCTTCGAGGTGTGCGATGTCCTGGGCCGCGCGCCCGATTTCCACGCCCTTCCGGTCGGCAACGCGGGCAACATCACCGCATACTGGAAGGGTTACCGGGAGTACGCCGAGCGGGGGATCACCGATTCCCTGCCCCGAATGCTCGGCTTCCAGGCCGAGGGCGCAGCTCCGATCGTGCGGGGCGCAGTCGTCGAAAAGCCGCAGACCATCGCCACCGCGATCCGCATCGGCAACCCGGCGCGCTGGACCGAAGCGCAAGAAGCGGTCGACAACAGCCACGGCGTCATCGACGCAGTCACCGATGAAGAGATTCTGGCCGCATACAAGGAATTGGCTTCCCTGGAAGGCGTCTTCTGCGAGCCGTCTTCCGCGACAGGTCTCGCGGGCCTGAAGAAGCTCTCCGCCGACGGATATTTCGGCAATCAGTCCGTGATCGTCGTCTGCACCCTGACCGGCCACGGCCTAAAAGACCCCGACACGGCGGTGAAACAGGCCGCCACGCCCGAGAAGTGCCCGGCCGACACCTCGGCGCTGGTCGAGATGCTGGGGTTGTAGGCCCGTTCAGGAGTGCCGTGCGGGGCGGCGGCGCCTAACTCGCGATCTGGCAGCCCCCGGCGCTCATTTGCCGTAGCCGTCCCCCTCCCGGCACGGGAGGGGTGCCCCGCGCAGCGGGGCGGGGTGGGGCCGTATGCCGTGGCCGTTCTCCCCTCTCCACGGCGTGGAGAGGGCGACCCGCCTTGGGCGGGTATGGGGGTGAGGTCGCCGTTCCCAGCCCGCTTAACGAGGCCAATCGCCATGTCCTCCATCGCCGAACGCACCATCCTGTCCACCGATCTTCCCGGCGCGGTTTCCCGCCGTTCCGGCAAGGTTCGCGACATCTACGACTACGGCGACGGCCTGCTGATCGTCGCCACCGACCGCATCTCCGCCTTCGACAGCATCATGCCCAACGGCATCCCCGGCAAGGGCAAGGTGCTCACCGGCATCTCGCGCTTTTGGTTCGCAAAGACCGAGCACATCGTGCCGAACCACCTCATCAGCGCCGAAGTGGCCGACTTCCCGGCGGCGACGCACGTTTTCGCCGACATCCTCGCGGGCCGCTCGATGTGGGTGCGCAAGGCCGAGGTCGTTCCCGTGGAATGTGTCGTACGCGGGTATCTCGCCGGTTCGGGCTGGAAGGCCTACCAGCAGACAGGCGAGATCCTCGGCCACAAGCTTCCCTCCGGCCTCGTGATGGCCGACAAGCTTCCGCAGCCGATCTTCACTCCCGCAATCAAGGCCGAAAGCGGGCACGACGAGAACATCTCGGTCGCGAAGATGGGCGAGGTCGTCGGCAAGGAGCTGGCCGAAAGCCTGGAGAACGTCTCGCTGGCGCTCTTCAATTTCGCATCTGAACTGGCCGCTGCGAAGGGCTTCCTGCTCTGCGACACCAAGTTCGAGTTCGGCTTGTACGGGGGCAAGTTGATCCTGGTCGATGAAATCTTCACCCCGGACTCCTCGCGCTGGTGGGAAGCCTCGAGGTGGGAGCCGGGCAAGCCGCAGGAGTCCTTCGACAAGCAATTCGTGCGCGACTACCTCGAAGGTATCGGCTGGGACAAAGAGCCGCCCGCCCCCGAGCTGCCGCCCGAAGTGGTCGCCGAGACCCGGCGCATCTACGAAGAGGCCCTCCGGCGGTTGACCGCGTGAGTGGTCGATTGCCGTTGGCCGTAGTCGTTGGCCGTTTCCCCTCCCTACAAGGGAGGGGACAGCCGCGCGCAGCGCGGCAGGGGTAGGAAGCCGTCGGGCGTCTGCGAAGCGGAAAAGCTGACCCTCACATGCCACGACGAATGAGTGTTACCGCCATCGTCCGGCAAACGATGCACCGGCACGGCATGTTGGCGGCCGATGACCGGGCGCTCGTCGCCGTGTCGGGAGGACAGGATTCCGTCTGCCTGTTGCATCTGCTCCACGCCTTCGCGGTCGAGCGTGGTGGCCCGCAACTCGAAGTGGCGCACCTCAACCACGGCCTGCGGGGGGAGGATTCCGATGCCGATCAGGCGTTTGTTGAATCGACAGCGGCATTGATGGGCCTGCCGATCCACGTTGGGAAGGTCGATGTCGCCTCCCGCTCCCGGCAGAGCAGGACAAGCGTGGAGGTCGCCGGGAGAGCCGCCAGGCAGGCATTCTTCGAAGGAGTTCTTCAGGAACGCGGACTGAACAAGCTCGCCCTCGGCCACACCGCCTCCGACCGCCTCGAAACACTGCTCATGAATGTGTTCAGGGGTTGCGGCCTGCACGGCCTGCGGAGCATTCCGGCTGTCAGCGGGCGGATCGTCCGGCCCTTAATCGGCGTCACCCGGCAGGAGACTGAGGGTTACTGTCGAAAGCATCATCTGGAGTTCCGAACCGACCGCAGCAATCTCGACCCGGAGCATACGCTGCGCAACAAGATCCGGCTGCAGCTTCTTCCGCTCCTGAGGGCGGAATATGCAACCGGAATAGATAACTCGTTGTTAAGACTAGCAGACATCGCGCAAGATGAACTCGAATGGACCGAGCCGCTCGTCGGCGAAGCCCTGCACGAAGCAACCGACGGCGACGGACGTCTCGATGCCCGCGCGATGGACGGTTTGCCAGGGGGACTCGCAAACCGGGTCTCGGAGGAGTATCTCAGGCAGGTGTCCGGCACGGAGGACATCGGCCGGATTCAGGTCGAGCAACTGACAGCCCTGCTCCTGCGGGGACACACCGGCCAGCAGATGCCCTTGCCCGGCGGCTTGACGGCCAGACGTGCCTACGGTCGCGTCGAGGTCGGGCCTGCGGACGGAGAGTCAGCCGGTGCAGCGCGGACGGAATCGATGCTGGCGCGGCGGATCCGGCTGTCGGGGGTCACGCGGATACCGGAACTGGGGATCAGAGTCGAGGCCCGTGAGTCGCCCGTCGATCCGAGCCTGGGTGACGAAGCCCGGCGGGTCGCGGTGTTCGACGCTGATGCCCTCGGCAATCGCCTTTGGGTCCGCACCTGGCGGCCGGGAGACCGCTTCCGGCCCTTGGGCGCACCGGGCTCGCGCAAATTGCAGGACTTCTTCGTTGACGCAAAGGTGCCGCAGCAGGAACGGGCGAGGGTGCCCCTCCTGGTAGGGCCGCAGAATCGGATCGTCTGGGTGGCGGGCTATCGCATAGCGGAAGACGCGAAAGTCAATTCCCAGACGTCTCGTTGTAGGATTGTGTCAATGTTTGTCGAATAGAAGAACGGCCTCTCGCGCTCGCACAGTTGGCGGGCAGACGGGGAGGCTGACAGCGGGTTAGGGGAACGCGTGGCTGGGTGAACTCGGCCCGAGAAGGGGTAACATGGGCAAGCAGAATCCGATCGTCTTCGTCCTGGTGCTACTGACGCTGGGGTACATGATCTACATGATCCCCCGGCTCTCTCAACAGGCGCAGACGACGACGAAAACCTACGATTACTACAGCGACTTTGTCGATGACCTGCAGTCCGGCAAGATCAAGACCGTCACCGTCGTCGCGCGCCAGCGTGCCGAGGGCGAGTTCGCTCCCGGCGCCTTCGCAGGCCAGAAGCGCTCCTTCGACCGCTTCACGGTGAATGTGCCCTCCAGCGAGAACCTGACGGAGACCCTGCGCACGATCGCGCCGGCGGACGTTAAAATCGCCGTCAGCTCGGGGTTGTGGCAGGACAGGCTGATCTCGATTGCCGGCAACATCATCCTGCCGATCGGGCTTCTGGCCTTCGTCTGGCTGTTTTTCATGCGCCAGATGCGGATGGGAAGCGGCCAGGCCTTCAACTTCGGCCGCAGCCAGGCCAAGCTCATGGGCGATAACTTCGACCGTGTGACCTTCGCCGACGTGGCCGGCATGCAGGAAGTCAAGGAGGAACTCAAGGAAGTCGTGGAGTTCCTGCGCCAACCGGAGAAGTTCCGCGTCCTCGGGGCCAAGATCCCCCGTGGCGTCCTGCTGGTCGGCCCTCCGGGTTGCGGCAAGACGCTCCTCGCGCGCGCTGTCGCCGGTGAAGCGGGCGTGGCTTTCTTCTATCTCAGTGGCTCCGACTTCGTCGAGATGTTCGTCGGCGTGGGGGCTTCCAGGGTGCGGGATCTGTTCGAGCAGGCCAAGACTCACCTGCCGGCGATCATCTTCATCGACGAGTTGGATGCCGTCGGCCGCCTTCGTGGCGCGGGCCTCGGCGGCGGGCACGACGAGCGCGAGCAGACGCTCAACGCGCTTCTGGTCGAGATGGACGGCTTCGACCCGAACGCCGACGTCATCATTCTGGCGGCCACGAACCGCCCGGACATCCTCGACCCGGCGTTGCTTCGCCCGGGCCGCTTCGATCGTCGCGTCATCGTCGATAACCCCGACATCAAAGAGCGCGAGGCGATCCTGCAGATCTACGCCAAGGACAAGCCGTTGTCGCCGGATGTGGACGTGAAAGTCCTTGCCCGGCGCACGCCCGGCTTCTCCGGCGCCGACATTGAAAACCTCGTCAACGAGGCCGCATTGCTCGCCGCGCGCCGGGACAAGCAGCGCATCGAGATGGTCGAGTTCGATGAGGCTGTCGAGCGAGTCATCGCCGGCCCGGAGCGTCGCAGCAGGGTCGTGCGCGACAAGGAGCGCCGGGTGATCGCCTATCACGAGGCCGGCCATGCGCTCATCGGCAACATGATCCCCGACTTCCAGGATACTTACAAGGTCACGATTCTCCCTCGGGGAATGGCGCTGGGCTACAGCATCAACCTGCCCGACGACGATAGCTACCTGACGTCCCGGACGGAACTCATCAACCGCATGACCCAGGCCTTGGGCGGCCGCGCCGCCGAGGAGCTGGTCCTCGGCGAGATCACCACCGGGGCTGCAAATGACCTGGAGAAGGTTAGCGAGATCGCTCGCCAGATGGTGACCGAGTTCGGCATGAGCGAGAAGATGGGGCCGATGACCTACGGCAAAAAACATGGCCCGATCTTCCTCGCCCGCGACTTGGCGGAAGAACGCAATTACAGCGAGGAAGTCGCGCGACGCATCGATGAGGAGATACGCGATCTCGTCGAGTCGTGCTACGAGCGCGCCAAGGCCATCCTCTCCCAGCATCGCGACAATCTTGACCGGCTCGTCGAGGTCCTGTTGGAGCGCGAGTCCCTCGACCAAGCCGAGGTCGCATCTCTGGTCAAGTACGGCCGGCTGCCCGACCCGGACGCGGATCCGGCGTCCGAGCCGCCCAGGACCGAGCAGGTGCCGTCCCCGGTGGCGGCGAAAGATAGTCCTCGGCGGCCGAGCATCGTGCCTCCGGTGCTGCCTGAAGCCCAACACCCCTAGTGGAACAGGCACTCGCCGGACACGGCAACACAACGGGCGGGCAGGACTGGGTGACACGAGATGAAGCAGGCGGCTGAACTCGAAGCGATGGCGGAAGCGCACCTTCTTGGCGGCAGGCCCGAAGAGGCCGCCGAGTTGTGCGAACTGCACATCGACGACAGCCCTCCAAGCATCGTGATGCTGCGCATCTTGACGGCTGCCTGCGAGCGGCTGGGCCGCATGGAGCGGGCTTATGAGGTCGCCCTCAAATGGGCCACCCTCGCTCCTTTCGATCCTTACGTGCACTACAAGCTGGGTATGCTGGAGCAGTCCCGGGGGCAGTTTCGCGAGGCCGCGGCCCGGTACGCGCTTGTCCGCAATATCGCGGGCGACGAAACCGAGGTGGGGCGCGCCGCCGGCGATGCGATGCAGACCCTCGACATCGTGCAGTTGCAGCAGATCGGCGCGCTTGCCGAGATCGACGTGGCCTTCCGCAAGCGCCTGCGCCAGGATGTGCAGGCGGCGGTCGAAGAGCGCGGGTTCGTGCTCTCGAACCGCGGGCTGATGACTGTCGCCCACGCCGCAGCCGCAGTCGACGAGCCGCGTGGCAAGCCGCTCGGCGGGACGTATTACCAATGAGGTAAATTGCAGAAGTCGCTACGTCGTCTGTAGGAGCGGTCTCCAGACCGCGATTGCCGTCAATGTGTCGCCACAGCGACATACTCGCGTCACCAGTGATGCTACTTGAGCACAATATGCAGTCCGGTCGCACTCTGGAGAGTGCTCCTACAGACTTCTGCGCTTGCCTCCAGTAGGCCGGATGTGCAAGCGACGGATGCGCGACACAGTGAATGGTACGACGGCCTACCTGAGCCTCGGCAGCAATCTTGGCGACCGGCGCGCCAACCTCGCGCAAGCGGTCGGTTTCCTACAGGCCGCGCCGGAGATCGTTGTATCGGGGGTGTCGTCGCTCTATGAGACCGCGCCTGTGGGCCTCGTCGATCAGTCGGATTTCATGAACCTCGCGCTCGCGCTGCAGTCCTCGTGCGGCGCGAGGCAGCTTCTGGAACTGTGTCTGGGGATTGAGACGCAGATGGGCCGAGAGCGCATCCAGCGTTGGGGGCCGCGCAACATCGACATCGACATTCTCTTGTTCGGCGATCAGCGCATCGGCGAGCCTGATCTGATTGTCCCGCACCCGAGGCTGCTGGAGCGCCAGTTCGTCCTTGTGCCCCTGGCCGAGATCGCTCCGGGCCTGCTTCTGCCCGACGGCCGCACCGCCGCCGAAGCCGCCGATCCAATGACGACAGGGGTGAGGTGCGTCGGCCGGCTGTAGGGCGCAGTGACGGCGTGGCTATTTGCCGTGCCCCCCTTCTTCCGAGGGAGGGGGTCGGAAGCCGTTGCTGTCAGCCGTCCCCCTCCCGGCACGGGAGGGGTGCCCCGCGAAGCGGG
>CAYWBK010000263.1:0-8721 GCA_964455745.1 uncultured Armatimonadia bacterium | reverse complement strand
CAGTAATTCCGGACAACGCTGGCCCCCTACGTCTTACCGCGGCTGCTGGCACGTAGTTAGCCGGGGCTTCCTTTGGAGGTACCGTCAGAACTTCGTCCCTCCTGACAGGGCTTTACGATCCGCAGACCTTCATCACCCACGCGGCGTCGCTGCGTCAGGCTTTCGCCCATTGCGCAAGATTCCCTGATGCTAACTCCCGTAGGAGTCTGGACCATGTCTCAGTCCCAGTGTGGCCGGTCATCCTCTCAGACCGGCTACCCATCGTCGCCTTGGTGAGCCGTTACCTCACCAACTAGCTAATGGGCCGCGGGCCGATCCTGCAGCGGATTGCTCCTTTACCAACTCACCTTGTGGCAAGCTGGACCATCGGGTATTAGCAGAAGTTTCCCTCTGTTATTCCCGTCTGCAGGGCACGTTACCCACGTGTTACTCACCCGTTTGCCACTCTAGCAGGCATCCGTCCGAAAACTTCAGCCTGTTGCCGTTCGACTCGCATTCATAAGGCACGCCGCCAGCGTTCGTCCTGAGCCAGGATCAAACTCTCCGTTGAATATCTACTCCAGATCGGGGCCAAAGACCCCGAGTGAAGGGCATGTCAAAGCGGTTAATTGGCTCGTTCCACGCTATTCAGTTATCAAGGATCACTTGGGTTCGGCGAGAGTTGAGTATATCGAAGTCCGCGCCGGATGTCAACTTCTTTTTTCCAACGCCGTCTCTCGTCGCGCCGCCCCGGACCGTGGAACTGTCGGGCTTTTGGTCGGGGCGAGAGCGGAGTATACAGACCCCGAACCCCCCTGTCAACCCTGTCGCCAACCTTTTTTCTCCGCCCCCCTCGTTAGAACGCCTTCCAGCGCCGGATGGCCGTGCCCGGCAGGCCCCTACGGCCATGCAATCCCCAGCACATCCTTCGCCCACCAGTCCATCCAGCCGCCGCGCAACTCCTCCGGCGCTTGTTCGAGCAGATACCTCGCCGCTGCTTCGCGCGCCGCCTGCGCCGCTTCGTTACGGCTGGCTTCAGCCCGCTTGTTGTCCACCAGCGCGGCCAGTTGCGACCACATCGTCTCCTCGAACTCCCTCAACCGCAGCAGGCTCAGTTCCAGGGCCAGCACCTCATTTCGGGCCGCCGGCCCCAGGGCGCGGAACTCCACCAATAGCTCCTCCAGTTCGGCTATGGTTTTCGCCCCTCGGAACAGCACGGACTGGGCGTCGAGCCGCTCGGGCAACACGTTCCACTCCCGGGACCGCTGAGAGTCTTGGATGCTCACAATCAGGTGCAGATTGTCCGCACCCCACAGAGCCGACCGATCCGGCATCGGCGTGACCGCCCAGTCAGCGAAGGGGAATTCCTGGTATGAGAACTCCGACATGTCCAGTCTCCTCCGCAGGATATCCTCCCACTCGACGAAGAGCTTCGCCACATCCGCATCCCCGAACCGCGCCTTGCAGTACCCCGCCAGAAACTCGTGCGGATCGGTGTCGAGGTCCCAGGCCGTCTGCGCGAAGACGAGGTAGTTCAGCGGATACAGCCAGAAGCTCCCCTGCAAGAATCCCAGCGTCTGGGTCATCGTGGTCCCGCCGGCGTGGTAGAAGCGCTGGTCGCCCGCGATGGTCTGCATCAGCGGCACCGCGACGTTGCGGAAGAGGATGTTGTCACAATGATACTCGAAGATCTCCGCGCGATCTCCGAAAGGCGCGATGGCGGCCGCGAAGTCAGCGGCGTATTCGACGTTGCGCGGGCAGTCCGGGTCGCCCATCGGATGAGCGTAGCACCGCTGCCTCGGCGCGTACATCAGCGACAGGTTCGGCGCAGGCTTGGCATTGCCCGCCGGCACCGAGGTGTCGTGATACGCGAGAAAGTCCACCAACAGGTGCGGGTATCTGTCTCGCACCGCATCGGCAACGGTGTTCGCGGCCCGCATCGATTGCTCGTAAGCCGGCATGTCGCGGCACAGCGGGCACGAGCACCAGCTCCCTCCGCCCACATCGTCCGCCCAGCAGTGGATGATCCGCGCCTCGGGGTGCGCCGCGACCATCCTGAGCGCATTCTCCCGCACGATCTCGAGCGTCCGGGAATTGCTGGTGCAGAAGTTCCCGCCGTCGTGGCGCTGCCCGTCTTTCATGCAGAAAAGCTCCGGCTCGGTCGCGAAAAGCTCGCGCGGAAGCAGCGCCGGCAGGGCGTGCCCGGGCATCTCCAGCATGATCCCTCGGTCCGCCAGCGCCTCGCGCAAAGGCCCCGCGAGCATCTCCCACGCGACATAGTGCGAGGGAAACAGACTGTTCAGTCGATGCTTGCCCATCCAGTCGACCAGTCGCAGGAACTCCCGGTTGGTCAGCTCGACGCACTGCTCCGGCACGCGCTCGGCCCATTTCTGATCCCAGAAGTCGACGAAGTAGAACCGAATCGGCCAGTCTTTCTCCAGCGGGTACGCAAGTGTTCCTGTGTCGGTCGCAATGCTTCTGACAGCGAACGCCGGCGAGGTCTCATACAAGCCCTCCGCCAGCGCCAGAGCCGCCTTCCGCGGCACATTTTCCCCTTCCGGCCCGAAATCCCAGAACTCAACCCCAAATTGCTCGAGCAGGTAGTAAGCCGCATACAGGACAGCCCGGTCACTCTCCCCCGAGATGACAACCTCCGACCCCGTAACCTCGACGCGAAACGTATCGTCCTCATGCTGCGGCTGCCCGAGCGCCTCCCCAGGCGGCGCGACGATCCGAATCCGCCGCTCCTCGCCTCCTTCGAAGCCCAGCTCCGCGCCCGTCATGAGCTTCACATATCGCCTCAATTCGTTCACAGAAAACTGCACAACCCGCGAAGCCTCGCCTTCCACCACAATGTCGCAACGGGCCTCTCCGCCATCAACAAGCACGAAAGCCATATCCGTTCTACCTCCGATTGATGCACCACCAAGGACGACGCCGTGGTCGTTAGCCGTAGCTGTCTGCCGTAGCCGTCGGCCGTTCGCCGTTCCCCTCCCTACGAGGGAGGGGTGCCCCGCGAAGCAGGGCGGGGTAGGAAGCCGTAGCCGTTCGCCGTTCGCCGTCCCCCTCCCTACGAGGGAGGGGTGCCCCGCGAAGCGGGGCGGGGTAGGAAGCCGTCCCTCCGACAGCGAACCATCCCTTCCATGCGCCCCTCAACTTTCGCCCTTCTAGCACTCACCGCCTGCCTTCCCGCCTCGGCTGTCTCCCAAAGCCCGCTGGACTACGGAGCCGACCCGACCGGCGCGCGCGACAGCAGCCCGGCCTTCGACCGCCTCGCCAAGGCCTGCGCGGCCTCCCGCCAGATCGAGGTCGTCATCCCGCCGGGGCGCTATCGCCTCAGCCACCGCGTCGTCTGGCGCGCTTCCGGCAATGCGTCCAACTACGGCCTGCGCATCAGGGGTTCGGGCGAGGATGTCACGGAGCTGCTCATCGACAACCCGGAGGGCGGTCTGCAGTTCATCGGCACGGAGATCAGCCGCATGACGGTTACCTTCAGCGATTTCTCGCTGGTCGCTTTGCGTCCGGACGCCGGCACGGCGCTCGAGTTCGACACCGCGAATCCCGGCGATCAGCACTCCCGCCAGTTCAACGCCGAAAACCTGCTCATTCGCGGCGAGCGCTTCGACACCGGCAGCTTCCGGGCCGGAGTCATCGTGCGCAACGCCTGGTATCCAAGGTTGCGCAATGTCAAGATCACAGACAGCTACGGCCCCGACCGCCCCGCCGAGGGCGAGTGGATGCAAGACGCGATCCTGTTGGAGGATTGCTACAGCCCGCTCATCACCGAGTGCTACGTCTGGGGCGGCAAAACAGGCCTCACCTATCGAGCGAAGTGGAAGGGACCGGAAGACGGCATCGTGTCTCAGTCTTACTTCGTGGGCAACGAGCGGGGGATTGTCGTATCCATGACGAAAGACACGACTGTGTGGGAGAAACCGGCTTTTCATATCAGCGACTGTCACATCAACTATCGCGACTGCGGTGTCTATCTCTCGGGCGTGCGGCAGGCCACCATCCACCACTGCCTCTTCTACTGCCACGACACCGCCGGAGCCGTCTTTTTCGGCGGAGGCAAGGGGCGCGATTTCGACCCTATCGACATCGACGCCGCCTACGCCTCGGATACGATCATCGACGACAACCTCTTCACCGAGCCCGCCAATCCCCGCCGTGTCGCGGTCCGCATCTCGCCCCAGTCCGGCTATGTGATGATCCGCGACAACCAGTTCAACCACGACGGCACGGCGATCCGCAACGAGTCGAAGCTGCCCAGCTATGCCTCGGGCAACGTCTTCGGCGGCAGACGCGACTTCTCCCAGGCCCTCCGCCATTACGACGACCGCACCGGCACGCTGGTGCTCGATGCCCCGGCCCAGCCGACGAAGGCGAACTGACCTCGCCGTTCACGTGGCGCGGGCGTCTCGCCCGCGAGCCGTTAGCCGTGCCGTAGCCGTAAGCCCCTCCCTACGAGGGAGGGGTGCCCCGCGGTATCCGCCGCAGGCGGATCGGCGGGGCGGGGTAGGAAGCCGTTGTCGTTCGCCGTGGCCGTTTCCGTTCCCCTCCCTACGAGGGAGGGGACAGCCGGGCGAAGCCCGGCAGGGGTAGGAAGCCGTGGCCGTTGCCGTTCGCAAAGGGGCCTGCGGTGAGGTCAGCCCTCCGCCGTCAGCACCGTCATACTCACCGCCGGAAGCTGTATCTGCGATCCCGCCACCTCGCCCACCGCCTTCAGGCACCGCAGATTCGGTTCGTCCCCCGGATACCCCTCGAACCGCCCCTCGTCCTTCGTCCCCGGCTTGCGCCCGATGAACCGCGCCACGTGATCCTGGTCGAAGACATACCGCTGCATTTTGCCCGCCAGCCTCACACTGACGGTCTGCGCCTCCAGCGACCGATTGATGAGGATGAGCCTCGGCCCGCGCTCGCCCTTGACCGCATACGCCTCCACCCACGGCGTGTCTTTCCCGTCGACATGCGCCTTCGCGTTATCCAGCGGCCCGGCCACACTCACCGCAAGCATCCTCGCCCCCGGCCGCAGGCCGGCGACATCCCGCAGCAGCTTCCATGCGAACCATACCGGCTGCCGGTAGTACCCCTTGTCCGCCTTGTTGTCGATTAGCCCATAGAACTGCCGTGTGTTGAACTTGCAGGCGATGTCCAGCGCCCCGCACGCGGCAAGGTGGCACAGCACCGACGCGCACCACACTCCCCCGAACGCATTGGTGTTCAGATAGCAATCCGCGTCGGCCCAGTATTTCGGCCAATCGGGGTTCTCGGGGTTACGCTGGAACGGGGATTCCGCCAGGGCATCGAACTCGGTGTAGACCACGCCGATGCGCTTGCCCCGCGGATTGAGCTGCGGGTCATCGAGCGCCTTGCGCAGGCTCAGGCACCAGTCGCCAAACTTCGGCGTCGTCTCCATCAGGCACTGCAGGAACGCCCCGTCTGCCATCGTGGTCGGCCCTTTGCGCTCCTTCCACCCCGGCATCGCCCACAGTCCGTGCTCGTTGTCGGCATACCAATGCACCGTCACGAAGTCCAGCAGGTCAGGCCCATACTTGGCCAGATACGGCTTCACGAACCGCTCTTCGACCGTCCATCCGGGCCAGGTTGCCGGGCCCATCAACTTGGCGGTAGGGTCGGCTTCGTGGATGCCCTTTGCGGCGGAATGGTGAATGTCCGCCATAGGCATCGTGTGGCCTATTTCGTAGATTGTTTCCCAATAAAGCCCCTTCAGCCCCCGTTCGGCCAGCCCCGCAGCGATGGCCGCAGTCACCCGTTCAAGCTCCGCATACTGGTCGCTCGCCCCCTCAGCCGCAGCCTTCCCATCCAGATTCAGTTTGGTCCACGGGTTGCCTTTAGCGTCGGTAGGGTCGCCCTGGAACCACTTCGGCAGCGAGAAACTCGTGGACAGCGCCACAATCGGCGTCCAGCCATTAGCGATGATCCGCTTGACCCGCGACGCGAACCCCAGTCCGCCGTCTCTGGGCGTGGTGTATTCCCACCGGAAATCACCGAACCGCTCGCCGCACATCTCTCTAAGGTCCAAGTCGATCCGGCAGAACCGCACTCCCACATCGTTGAGTTCCCGCACCGCTTCAGGGTCGGTGATATCCCCCCATCCGTTATACCCGACTCCATATAGGCCGTTAGGCACAATAGCGATCACTTTGGCGGCATCGACGCTCACCACACTAGGCTCAGCAAACGCAGTCGAGTACACAGCAATAATGATGACGCTCACAATGAGCGAGAGCCGAACGATCACCCGCGAATACGCCATGAGTTCCCTTTCTCTGTCCTTGAAAGGCCCTACCCCGCCCCGCTTCGCGGGGCACCCCTCCCGTGCCGGGAGGGGAACGGCTGAATGGCCGTTTTCATTGTCCCAAGGTGCCGCAAAGCGGCATGACGACTGTGGATAACCGGTCGTTTGCCGTCCCTGCCGTCGCCGAAACTTGCTGCGGAAATCGTCGTTTGCCTCTCCCCTCCCGGTACGGGAGGGGTGGCCCCGCGAAGCGGGGACGGGGTAGGGCCGTCCCCACCGTCCCTGCCGTCCCCGCCGTCCCTGCCGTCCCTAAAACCTGCCTCTCAGTGCCACACTTCCTCGGCCTGCGGCGTGGCCGGCGGCAGCACTCTCGGCGTCACGATCATCGTTGGATTGGAGCGCTCGCGCGTGCGGCTGTTCCCCGACAGGCCGCCGCCGTTCGCGGTGAGCGTGTCGCTGTCCCGGCTCGCGCCACCGATGACTAAAGACTCTCCGTCCGGCACGGTCACCAGTACGCGCGTGCCGATGGTCTCGACAATGGGGACGCTAACCCCGTTCGGCCCGGTAACCGTCCCCGCCGCCTCGCTGAAGACCGGCTGGATATCCATTGTAACCGAGTCGGCGTTGATCCGCGGCAGCACCCAAAGCTCCACACCGATGAAGATCGCGTCCGGGGTGTAGATCGTGTGCGGGTGTCCGAAGTTGTCGTAGGTGATATTGGTGTCGAAGTACGGCAGCGTCTGCCCCACCTCGATGTCCGCGGCCACCATATTCGTCGTCGTGACGCTGGGGGCGGTCACCAAAAGGCCCTGGCTTGTGGTGCGGTTCCTGCCGAGTAGAAGGTTCGTATTCCCAAGCCCCGCGCGAAGCTGCACGCCACCTGCCGCCGCGCCTTGTGCCGCGACGTTCGCCCCACCATTCGTCGTCGCGAAATTGACACCCCACTGGTCTACTTCACTCGATGGCGAGTCCACTAATCGACACTCAACATTCACCATTTTCTGCGGTTTGTCGAGCATGGTCACGATTTCCTGGAACTGGTCGATGGCCGCCTGCTCGCCCTTTACCAGTATCGCATTCTGCTGCATGATGGCCACCGGCGGGTCCATGCCCTCAGGAAGCTGCAGCATCGCGCCGCCGCTTCGGCGTTGTGCGCCGCCTGCAGCGCCCCCGCCGTCCGGCCCTTGGCCACCAGGCCCCGTCTGCGGCGCCTGAGCCAGAAGCACCGGACTCGGCCCGCCCAGGACCGCGCCATACTCCGGCACAAGCGCGAGTTCGTTGTTGACATACCACTGTGGCTGAACATTCCGCCGCCGCCGCTGAGCGGCTGTGAGCGCTTTCTGGGCGCAGCGATTGGCGAATGCCTGTCGGTATGCCGACGGGTCATCGCGCAGTGCCTGGCTGCTGGCCGAGAACATCGCCACAAGCTGGCGGCTGTCGATCGCCTTGAGCGGAATGACCTGGGTAATCCGGTCGGCGTGCGCCGCCGAGGCCAAGAAGACTGCCGCGCACCACACGCATACGCGCTTTGTCACAAGTGCTGCCTCCTCATGGCGCGGAGAGCTAAGGCTTCTCGCTCACCGTCGCCTCCTTCAGTACCGTCGGCGTAATCAGGAACACAGGATTCGCCCTTTGCTCGAGCCACTTGGCTACGCCGGGCGTGCTCTGCTGGGCGCTGCTCTCACCAATCGCGATGGCGATGGTCCCGCCGTTGTGGATAGTGACCTCGGTCTGCGCGAAGAGCGGCTCCGCGGCCCCGCTCACTCCGGCATTCAGATGCACGCCGGACCGGATTTCAACGTCCACGGTAACCGAATCGTCGGCGTTCGTTCGCGTCACCATGCACCATTCCGTCCCGACATACGCGACCTGCGGAGCCCCGCCGGCTCCGGCGATGGTGGAAGCTTGACCGATCTCCAAGGCCAGCTCATGGCCATCGGACGTGACCTCGGTATGCGAGGCGATCAGCACGGTATCAGCCGGCGTCGTCCGTTCAAGCGCGGTCGGTACCGGGCTACCGGACCGCAGCCGCGCGAACCGCATCAGTCTGCCAGCAGGGAACCGCTCGGAAGGGAACACACTGCCGTTCGCCGTATCCCACTGAACTGCGCCCCAGGTCCCGGTGGCCGCCGGGCCGGCATCGAGCAACTGACACCGAAGCCTGACCATGCGAGACGGCACGTCGACAAGCGACAGTATCTCGCGCAGTTCGGCTATGCCCTCCTGTGTCCCCCGAACCAGCATGGCATTCTGCGCGGTGTAATACACAATATCAGCGGCCACGCCATCGGGGAGTTCTATGTTCCCGGCGGGTGCCTCTCTCGGCGGCAACACGCATGACGCAGCGGACACGGCCCAGCGGGGGCCCGCGCCGGTCCTCTGGCGCGCCGCCGCTTGTGTGACTTCATCGACGCAGCGTTGCATCACATCCGCGCGAATCAGTGCCAGGTCTCCCGGTGCCACACCGACAGGCTCAGTGC
>CAYWBK010000262.1:4420-8827 GCA_964455745.1 uncultured Armatimonadia bacterium | reverse complement strand
CTCTCCCCTCCCGGAACGGGAGGGGTGGCCCCGCGCAGCGGGGACGGGGTAGGGCTGTCGCCTTTTCGTGTTTTCGGGTCTTTGTGGTCGAAGCCGCCCGTCCCTCCGGAGATCGTCTGCCGGAAGTCATGCCCGTTCCGAGCAGAGAACCACCCCCATTGCACCGATGCGTTTCCCGGCCATGCGTGGCCGGTTTGGTGCGCCATGCGCAAGATAGGCAGTCATTGAATGAGAATTGAGACCGAGATCAACAAAGTCCGCACCTTCATCCACCGCGCCCGCCGCAATCAGGCGAGTATCGGGTTCGTCCCGACGATGGGCGCTTTGCATGAGGGGCATCTGTCGCTGATCCGCCGCTCGGTGCTGGACACGGACGTCACGGTGGTCAGCGTGTTCGTGAACCCCACGCAGTTCGGCCCCGGCGAGGATTTCGACGCATATCCCAGGCGGCTGCGAGACGATTCCATTGCGGCTGAATCCGCCGGCGCGCACCTCATCTTCGCCCCGACGGTGGCCGAGATGTACCCGCCGGATGCCTCGACCTTCGTCGAAGTTGAAAAACTGACGGACGGCCTGTGCGGGCAATACAGATCGGGGCACTTCCGCGGGGTCACGACAGTTGTGACGAAGCTGTTCAACATCGTTCTTCCCGACCGCGCTTATTTCGGGCTGAAGGACTATCAGCAGTATGCGGTGATCCGCCGCATGACGCGCGATCTCAACCTGCCGATTGAGGTTGTCGGCTTGCCGACGGTCCGCGAGCAAGACGGGCTGGCGACAAGCTCGCGCAACGCATACCTGACCCCCGAGCAGCGGGAGGTTGCGCCAGTCTTGTACCACGCTCTCCAGCAGGCGGCAGAAGCCGTTCGGCAAGGAGCTTCCCTGGACCAGGCGAAAGCCGTGGCGGCCTCGGTGCTGGACCGGATCCCCCAGATGCGAGTGCAATATCTCGAAGCCGTGCATCCCGACACGCTCGAGCCGGCAACCTGGGCCGGCCCGCCCGTCGTGCTGGCAGCCGCAGTGTTCCTCGGCGAGACGCGTCTAATCGACAACGTAGTGGTGATGAGCGATGAATGATGAATGATGGGCGACGGCAGGAACGGCAGGAACGGCAGGAACGGCGACGGCTAACAGCCTGCCCCGTCGTTTCGTGTAAAGGCCCGGTGCGCCGCGCCTGTCGGCCCTCGCCATTCAGTCGCCGGGGAGCGATCCCCCTCATCGCAGATTGAGCGCGCCTTCGTCGGTACCGTTATCCTTACTGCCGTCGCCGTCATTGCCGTCGCTCTTATTGCCGTTGCTGCCCTTGTCGTTATTGCCGTCGCCGTTACTGCCGTCGCTCATCATTCATCATTCATCCTTCAGCGCTCGCCTCCCCTCTCCTCGTTCTCCACCATCGTCCTAACCGCAGCAGGGCCCTCGCGCCGTGGTATGATAGCCGCGACACTTTCCCCCGGTAGTGCTTCTCATAATAGAGCAGGAAGCTGCGGTGCGATTCGGCGATCATCTCGCGCCGAACCTGCCGCGTTGACGCGCCTCCGAAGTGAGTCATTTCCGCGTCCGGCGTGAACCATACCTCATGCCCTGCATCCCACAATCGCCGGCAGAGATCGACGTCGTTGAAGAAGATCGGGAAGGCCTCATCCATCAAACCGATCTCATCGAGCGCCGTGGCTCGCAGCAGCAGCGCCGAGGCCATCGGCTGGCAGACGGCGCGCGCCTCGTTGTAGTCCCACCACGTCATGCGGTACTTGCCGAAGCGGCGGCTGCGGGGGAAGAGGCGGGACAGGCCGAGGGCTTCATACAGCACGATGTCCGGGTCCGGGAAGCTGCGGCACGAGAATTGCACAGAGCCGTCGGGGTTCAACAGCCGGGGGGCGACGGCGCCGGCTTCGGGGTGCGCGTCCATGAAGGCCACCAGGGTTTGCAGGGCCTCGGCGTGAATGATGATGTCCGTGTTGAGAAGCATCTTCAGCGGGCCGGTGGCGAGGGACAGCGCCTGGTTGTTGGCGTGGGCGTATCCGGTGTTCGTATCGTTGGCGACCAGGCGCACAAACGGGAAGTCGGCGCGGAGCATCTCTGCGCTGCCGTCGGTCGAGGCGTTGTCGACCGCGATGACCTCGATCTCCAGATCGCCTCGGGTCGCCTCGATGCTGTGAAGACATTCGCGCAGGAAGTCTCGCGTGTTCCAGTTGACGATGCAAAGGGACAGACGAGGGACGGGGAAGGTCGTCATCCCTCAATCACCTTCAGCCAGGCCTTCTCCCAGGCCTCCCGGTGGTGTCGCTGCCGCACGGCCTCGAGTTGCGCGCGGCCAAGATCGGCGGCATCCTGATATGTGGCGAGCATCTTCTCGGCGAGGTCGTCGATGTCGACGCGCGCATGTACGCAGGGAATGTCGGGGAGGCCGCCGGCGTCCGTCGAAAGGACCGGCGTGCCGCACGACATGCTCTCCAGGGCCGACAAGGACGTGCCCTCGCCGCAGCGGGAGGGGATGACCGTCATCAGAGCGGCGCGGTAGTAGTGTGGCATCTCGGTCCACGGCACTCCGCCCTGGATCGTCACCCGGTATTGCAGGTGATGCCGAAAGATCGCGTCGTTCACCGCCTGCACGGCGGCCGGTTGCGAGGGCTCGCCGACGATGATGAGTTCGGCGTCGCGCAGCTCCGGCGCGATGCGCGCGAAAGCCTCGACTGCCAGATCGACGCCGCGGTTGAAGTAAATGTTGCGGGGCACGAGGATCTTGCCGTAGGCGGGGTTGAGCCGGTCGGCGGGACCGGGTGCGAAGATGCGCTCGTCCACGCAATTGGGGATGTACCACTTGCCGGGAGCCACCTCGCGAAAGCCCTCGGCGCCGGGAGCGACGTCGAGGCCCATCTCGCGAAGGAAGAAGGTGTCGTTGGCGACGTATCCGGCGCAGACTTCGAAGGCGCGCGTCGCCTGGCGCTTCTTGATCCGGGCTGCGCTCGAATCGGGGCGGTCGTCCCACGTGACGCCGTGCGACAGGCCGATCAAGCGGCGATGCCAGCGCGCGGGCCTGCAATACTGAGGGTAGTGCGCGATCAAGACATCGCACCGGCGCAGCTCGCGGCGCTGCAGGCCGATCCAGTACGGCACCAGCCAGAAGGCCTTGGCGCGCGCACGGGCCATCCATCGTGGCGCGCGGCGGACGGCAGGATCATCGGTCTCAGCCCAACGCTGATACACGACGACCTCATGCCCCGCGCCCTCGAAGGTATGGCGGAGCTGGTGGGCGTAAGTGTCGGCTCCTCCGATGAGGGGCATGTAACTATATGTGAGTTGAGCGATGCGCATGGGATCCCTTGACGACGCGGGAACGAAGCCGCGACGGTCACGGTCCAATTCGATACGGTGGTGCAGGAACACCTTCTTCGGGCTACATCGGCGAGCCGCACAGCGGGAATGTCTGCCTGCTGAGAGAGTGCCTGGCCCCAGCCACCTTGCAGTACCGTCACCCTCAACACCACTTGTCGCCACTTGAGTGTGCGTTCGCCATGCGGCTTGGAATACCCAGCCAATGTTCTTTCATTTTAATCAACAAAATGGGTTGCCTCGATTGCGGGTTTATGATAGCATGAATCTCGTTGCGTGCATCATACGAGCTGTCCTCAGCGGCAGTCCCTGCGACTGAACATTCAGCAGGCGATGCACGTCAACAGTAGGCGACCTGGGAACCTCGGCTGGCTGAGATGCGTTGTACGACGAGAGCTACATGGCCGAAGGAGTTGTCCGGGCGCACAGTCGCAAAGTGAAGCCCCCCGGTTCGTCCAAGCCGTAGCTGTGTTGCGTCTGACTGACAACTGCATTATGACCACGTTTTTGCCAGGCTCAGCCCCCGTACCCCCCGGCGGCGGGCTGGGTCTGGCATGATAATTGCGGGGTGTCCGGCGGGCTCGTTGTAGCCGCGTCGGGAACCACGTTTTGCCAGGTTCGTCCTTCGTTACCCCCCGGCGGAGGCCGGATCTGGCATAAAGATTGCAGAGCGTCCGGTTGTCCGGTCACGGTGACCGCGCCGGACGTGGAGGTTTGCCAGGCCCGTTCCCTGCACCCCCCCGGCGGGGACCGGGTCTGGCATGAAGATTGCGGGGCGTCTGATTGCCGGTCATAGTGACCGAGTCGGACGCGAAGTTTGCCAGGCTCAGCCCGCGCACCCCCCCGGCGTTGGGCTGGGTCTGGCATGAAGATTGTAGGGTGTCCGGCTGTCCGGTCACGGTGACCGGGTTGGACGCAGAGGTTTGCCAGGCTCGTTCCCTGCACCCCCCGGCGGGGACCGGGTCTGGCATAAAGATTGCAGGGCGTCCGGCTGACCGGTCACGGTGACCGGGTTGGACGCAGAAGTTTGCCAGGCTCAGCCCGCGCACCCCCCCGGCGTTGGGCTGGGTCTGGCAT
>CAYWBK010000262.1:0-4320 GCA_964455745.1 uncultured Armatimonadia bacterium | reverse complement strand
CCAGGCTCAGCCCGCGCACCCCCCCGGCGTTGGGCTGGGTCTGGCATGAAGATTGCGGGGCGTCCGGTTATCCGGTCAATGTGACCGCGTTGGACGCGGAAGTTTGCCAGGCTCAGCCCGCGCACCCCCCCGGCGTTGGGCTGGGTCTGGCATGAAGATTACAGGGCGTCCGGTTGTCCGGTCATCGCGACCATGTCGGGCGCGGAAGTTTGCCAGACCCAGCCCTACACCCCCTCGGCGATCAATGGGTCTGGCGCCTAAATCCAATGTTCCTGTGAGCCCCTGGGGCTTTCCGGGAACCGCGTTGTCAGGCCCGACTCCCGCACCCCCCCGGCGGTGGGTCGGGCCTGACGCTTTTCGGGGGCATGAGCCGAGAGCGGCCCAGCGCCTCGCACCTCATCGGAAGCCCCCGCCTTGCACCACTTTCGCCCCATCGGCCCACCCAACGTTTTCGCGGCATGGGTTCCGTCACCGTTGAGAGTGGGTAGAACTCAAACGTGTATGACTTGACAGCGCGCAGAGGCTCGTGGCGCTCGGTTCGGCTGCGGCACGCGCAGCGCCGCTCGACGACGAGCCTCGAATCTGCAGAGGAGGTGCCGTCTCATGGTAACGATTCTTCTTATTGCCGCCCTCGCGGCGCTCGGTGTGGCCGCAAATGCGACGGTTGTGACCGAGCCGGTTGCATACAAGTCGGGCGACACGGCCCTGGAGGGCTATCTCGCCTATGATGACGCCATTCAGGGCAAACGCCCCGGCGTGCTGGTCATTCACGAGTGGTGGGGGCTCAATGATTACTCGAAAGAGCGGGCGCGGCAACTGGCCCAGATGGGCTACGTCGCCTTCGCCGCCGACATGTTCGGCAAAGGCGTCGTTACCACGGATCCCGCCGAAGCGGGCAAGCTGGCCGGGCAGTTCCGCGAAAACTGGCTGCAGGGCGGCCGGAAACTGATGCGGGACCGCGCACAAGCGGGCCTCGATGTGCTGGCGAAACATCCGCTTGTAGACCCGACGCGCCTCGCCGCCATCGGCTACTGCTTTGGCGGCACGGCGGCTCTGGAGCTGGCCTTCAGCGGGGCGAACCTGGCGGCGGTCGTGCCTTTCCACGGCGGGCTGACCGCACCGGACCCGGCGGACCTTCCAAACATCAAGGCCCGCTTCCTGATCCTGCACGGCGCGGATGACCCGACGGTCAAACCGGAAGCAATCACGGCCCTGCAGGACGGATTGCGCAAGGCACACGTCGACTGGCAGATGGTCTATTATGGCGGCGCGGTGCACGGGTTCACGAATCCGGCAAATGCCGGCTCCACAAGCCCTGCCGTCATGTATGACGCAAAGGCCGCCCGAAGGTCGTGGGAGGCGATGACGGCGTTTTTCGATGAGGTTCTGAAGAGGTAGCCTACCCCGTCGCGCCTTTGGCGCGACACCCCTCCCGTGCCGGGAGGGGAGAGGCGGACGGCGACGGCGAGCGGCGGCGATGATCGGAGTTGGGGCACCGGAGCGCGCCGTCTCTCAACCCGTCACATCCGGCGGCGTGGCGGGCGTTGCAGGCGTCGTCCGTGTGGGCGGCATACGCCTGGCCCACCACGTTCCCGTCGAATCGGCGCCGAACCAGGTCATCAGGGCCCCGCCAAAGCCCAGTACCAGCACCACAAGCCCCACAGCCGCCAGGCCGGTGTGGGCCGGCGCGGCATCGCAGATCGCGTACACCAGTCGCAGCGCGAGGAACCCGACGAAGGCTGCCCACCACAGTGACATGGACGCGCGCTTCCACCATCCCAGGCACAACCGGCCAACCACCAGGCACATGGCCACTTCGCCCAGTATCGCCAGCACGGCGACCGCTGCGACGTATAGCGGGATGGCGACCCAGGTCACGACCAGCACGAACAGAATAGCGAGGATCGGCAGGCACAGGCAGAGGCCCACAGCTCCAAAGGCCGCGGCTCGGCCCGGCTCGCGGACGATCCGGTCGCTGATGGCCCTGACGTTTGCGGGCACAATCGCCAACGCCAGCAGCACGAGGATCAACTGGAGCAGCCAGTGTGTCAGCAATGCCACCGGCCCTCCGAAAGAGTCGATGCGGCGACCGCTCCCCCACCCATGCCCCATCCCGACACCCACTCGTTCGCCCTTGAGTTCGGAACCCACCGCTTTCTTTACCGTCCCGCCGACGGCAACGGCATCCCCTCGAACGCTCGCCCCCGGATTGAGATTGATCGACCCTCCGGCTGCGATGGCATCCCCATCGACTTTCCCGGATACGTCGACCGATCCACCGACAGCCACCACATCGCCCTTCACCGTGCCGAGCACCGTGACAGGCCCGCCGATGGCCACCACGTCACCATTTACCACTTCACCGGCTTCGACCTGGATCGGCTGCCCCATCTTGACAACGCTGCCTGCCTTTCCTGCCGCAGGCGGTTGTTCCGGTTCCGCCTTGGCTGCCGCAGCAAGAAGCTCCGATGCCCAGGGCGCATCAACCTGCAGCCTCGCCCCCGACACCTGGGCTTTCGGCTCGCTGACCGTCTTGCCGCCAATGGCTATGCAGTCGCCGGCCACGCTTGCGCCGGCGTAGAGGTGTATCGAGCCGCTGATCGCCACAACGCTACCCTTCACCTTGCCGTAGACCAAGGCGTTGCCGCCGATCGCCACCACGTCGCCGTTGACGGTCCTGTCCGCCGGCACAGTAACGTCACCGTGGCGATTGACCAGGTCCCCTCGCGCCGTTTCCTCCTGGCCGCCCGGTGGGGTGGGCGCGGGAGTCGCAGCCGGTGCAGCCGGTGCTGCCGGTGCGGGCTGCGGTGGCGGGGCCTGAGCCATACACGGCTGAACCATCATTGACAGGCACAATAGGGCGGTCAATGCCAGGATTGCGAATGCGCGTGTCATCATTACCATCTCCTCATGTGTCCCAGATCGAACACGGGCTGCCTGCTACAACGCCAGCATGACCCCGTTCGCCGTTACTCGCCCCGGATGGCGCAGGCGGTGCCACGCCACGGCACTCAGGGCCAGCGCTAGGGTGAGATTGGCGGCGAGGAAGGCAATAGCCACCCTGCCCGGCAGAGCGCGTGCCAGCGCCCCAAGCACCGTCGCCAGAGCATCGGCAACCTGCCGTCCGACCTCGGCGGTGACGTGCACCAAAGGCATCGCGATGACCGGCCAGTGCGCCGCATCGGACAGGGAGATCGACAGGACGAGCCACACCATCGCCACCGTTGCCGCGAACCCCGCAGCGCCCAGCGCCACCCCCAACGGCCACAGGCGCGCCGGCGACTGTTCGATGCCGGGCGAGGCGCTTTGTCGCGACTGTGTGCGGACCCCGGCCAAGACTCGCACGGTGAAGTCCGACGCCGGGTTCATCTCATCAAGGCTCTCCACGAGGGCGACCGCGCGGCGCAGCGCCTCCAGTTCCGCCGAACATCTGCTGCACTCCCGCAAGTGCGCCTCGACACCCGTCATCTGCGCGGCCGGTAAGTCGCCGTCCGCGTAGCGTGTGAGTAATCTACTAGCATGTGTGCACCTCATGGCGCTTTCTCCTCTATATGGGGAGCCAACAGCTTGCGCAGCCGGAATCGGGCGCGGTGCGCGTGCGACTTGATCGTATTAACCGGCTGGCCGAGCATCTCGGATACCTGCTCGTAGGATAAGCCCTGCAAGTGGATCAGGACCGTCACAAGCCGCTGCGTCGCCGGGAGCCTGCCGATGGCCGAGTGAACCGTCGCCTGCATCTCGCCATGTTCGGCGGCGATGTACGGGTCGGTGTGAGCGCGCGGGTCATCCGCCTGCGACTCGGGCGCCAGCTCTGATTCCGGGAAGCGCGTGCGATGCCGCAGGTCATCCCGGCATAGATTTGCGGTGATCGTCAGTATCCACGGCAGGAAGGCGCGCCTCGTGTCGAAAGCCCTCAGGGCGTTGTAGGCGCGCAGGAAGGCGTCCTGGGCGACGTCGTCGGCCCGGTCGCGGCTGCCCAGCATCCGATAGGCAAGATTGAAGACACTCGTGCGGTGGCGATCCACGATCGCTCCATACGCCTCCAAGTCGCCAGCGAGAGTGCGGGCTATCAGCCGGTCCTCAGCTTCCACGGTACAGCGTGTTCCTCCCTGCTGCCGTCACTTACTATACGGTCAAGACGCGCGCGAAGTTGCACCGAGCCGTGCGGAGGGGCCGGACCTACGAGCGAGCGCAGCGAGCGAAGTATCCGGCCCCCGCCGTACGCGCGGGCGATGGACGGCAGGCCGGATACCTCGAGCGCCTAACCCGGATTATTCATCGCGGGTTGGCAAGTTGTGCGTGAGCCCCTGGGGCTGTTCG
>CAYWBK010000261.1:0-8898 GCA_964455745.1 uncultured Armatimonadia bacterium | reverse complement strand
GCAGGCTGGGTCTTCTGTCGGGCGCTTCGCGCCGCCCGTCCTGCGGACGGGGAGGCTTTCATGCGGCGGGAATCCCGGACGCTGAAGCGTCCGGCTGAGGGTCCCCGCCTGCGGCGGGGCCGGGCGTCCTGCGGACGCGACGGCACGGATAACGACCATGTGTCTGAGATGGTCTGTTCAGCCACTGTCAAGCTACCCACACACATTGAGGAAGAGCCGACGGGCCAATGATTTCGACCACGAAGACGCGAAGACACGAAACGGCAGTGCACGCCTCGACAAGGGGCGGCCTGGCCGTTTGGTGCTCTCGTGGCTTTGTGGTCGATTCCTCCCCTTATTCTGACTACGCCGGGCTGGGGATTACCCCGGCCACCAACACGAGGGAGACATGAACATGCGCAGCCTATGCCTCACGCTGATCCTTGCCGCGCTCACGGCCTGCGGCGCTGTCGCGGCCGACGCGCCGTCCAACTGCCGGCTCTACCTCGCCGGTCAATACGATTGGGGTGCGAAGACCGGCTTCTACCTCGACATGGAGGGCGGCAAGCTCGCGGACCTGCCGGTCATCCTCTGCGTAGGTGACGGCGCCGGGTGGGCAATCAAGAGCTTCGTGCCGCACTTCGTCCCCGACCGGGAGTACCACCTCGGCGCGGTCATCGCAAGCGGGAAGGCGCAGATATTGGTCGACGGGAACGCGGTGGCGGAGATGCCAGCGACCTGGAAGCCGCTGAAGGCCCCCATCGTTGTAAACGACAAGCCTCAGTGGGCGAACGATCCGGGAGACTGGATCGGCATCATCAGCAAGGTCACCGTCAGCGTCAGCCGGGCGGGTAAAGAGGCGGCGCGCAAGAGCTTCGACTTCTCCGACATGGCCTCGCGGCCGCCGGGGCTGCTGTTCTTCGAGCCGAGCCAGCCGACATCCGCGCCACTGGATACGCGGCCCGGAGATGCGCTGACGGTCGACATAACGCTGAAGTTCGCGAGCAGCGACTACAAGCGCTATGCCCCGTTCGTCGACAAGTACGGGCAGTGCCGGTACGCCGACTTCCCCGGCAAGGTGCTATCCGACGACGACCTTAAGGCCGACATCACCGCCGAGGACGCGCAACTCGCGAAGATGCCGCCCTCGCCGGACTTCGACAAGTATGGCGGGTATCGCAAGTCGAGCTGGCGCGAGCCCGCCACCGGGTACTTCCACCTCGCGCGACGGGACAAGCGCTGGTGGCTCATCACCCCGCTGGGCAATCCGTGTTTCTTCACCGGCATTTGCGGCGGCACGATGCAAGTTTGGGAGGTTACGCCGGTCACGGGGAGAGAGTACCTGTACGAATGGCTCCCGCCGAAGGAGGGACCGTTCGCCGGGGCATGGCTGACCAACGCCTGGGGCACGAATGACGGCACCGAGAATGTGTCGTTCTACGCCTGCAACCTCCTGCGCAAGTATGGGCCGGAGGGCTGGGCCACGAAGCCCACCGAGCGCTACTTGCGCCGGACACGGGCCTGGGGCCTCGGCGGCGGGAAGTGGGGCAGCCCGCGCGGCACGGTCGAAACCCCGGTGCTCGGGGCAGGCGATACGCCGGCGCTCGCCGGGCACCCGGACGTTTTCGACCCGGCTATCGTCGAGGCGCTACGGCGGAATCTCGATACGCAGATCACGCCGCGGCGTGAGGACCCGTGGGTGCTCGGCTGGTCGTTCGGCAACGAGTACGACCAGATCATCAAGCGCAGCGAGATCAAGGACGTCCTCGCCAAGCCCGCAACAACGCCAGCCAAGCGCGCGCTCATCGACTACGCCTTGCAGAAGCTGTACGGCGGTTCGATGGAGAAGCTCTGCGCGGCGTGGAAAGTATCGGCAGCCGGGGCCGAGGAGCTATACGGGCTGAATCCCACGCTACCCGACTCCGATGTCGAGCAACTCCGGCGCTTCTACGAGGCCCGCTACTACGAGACGCTGTACCGGACCATCAAGTCCATCGATCCCAACCACCTGTACCTCGGCAACTGGATCGTCCCCAGTTGGTGGGAGGACGAGGAGGACTGGCGCATCCACGCCCAGTACCTCGATGTCATCGGCTACGACCGCTACGCGACCACCTATGCCGACCCGCTTCTCCTGAAACTGCAGGCCGAGACGGACAAGCCGACTTTGTGCGGGGAATTCAGCCTGCCCTGCTGGTATGACGGGAAGAAGGGTCTGGGGCGCTACGGGACGTGGACAAAGGACGAGACCGAAGAGGGCAACCTGTACTACAACTGGGTGCGAGACGGTGCGCGCAACCCGAACTGCGTCGGCCTGATCTGGTTCATGTATCGGGACCAGCCGCTCACGGGCCGAGGGCCTGGCCGGGGCGACGCTTTGGTGTACGGCGAACACTACGCCTTCGGGGTCGTTACGGAGACGGACCGGGTGAAATGGCCCTTGGTCATCCGGATGCGCGAGGCGAACTTCCAGGCGGCGAAGTGGAGGCTGGCGGAGGGGAAATGAAAGGGGGCCGGTGATGCCCGGCAGGGGCCAAAACCGGGCACTTCCAGCAGGAAGGGACGAGACCTGGCATTTCCGACAGGAGAGGCCAGACCGGGTATTTCCAGCGGGAGGGGTCAAGACCGGGCACTTCAGTGCCCGGTACTTAACCTGTCCGCAGCCAGCGCCGACTTCAGTCGGCGCCCCCTCCTCGCCCTTGCCATATCGTCGTGGCCTGCAGTGCCACTTCGTATGCGGTTTCAGCATCAGACGCCTGTTGAGCGCCTTGTACGATCAGGGCTTTCCCGGAATGTCCTCATGGTCAGAATCGCTCGTCCGCCCCCGTTCCGCCCGCCTTCTACCCATACACCCCGACCTTGCGCCCCTCGTCGAGCATCGCCAGGAAATTCGCCACCGGGATGTAGTTCGCCACACTGTTGCCGGAGCCTAATGTCCAGCCGCCGCCCGGCGCGCAGGCTTCGATCACCTTGCGCGTGTAGGCGCGGACCTCGTCCTCGGTCGCGCTGGCCAGCACGTGCACGTCGATGCCGCCACAACATGCGACGCGCGAGCCGTACTGGCGCTTGAAATCGGCCACCGGCATGATGATGTCCTCGAACGAGTGCTTCGCGTCGATTTTCACGTCGTCGATCAGGTCGTCCATGACCTCGCGCAGGTTCCCGCAGGCGTGCAGCACGACGAGCTTGCCATGCTCGTGCGCGTACTCGACGAGCTTCTTGTGCCAGGGGAAGACGAACTGGCGCAAGTAGGCAGGGTTAATCATCGTCTGGGTCTTGAAGCCCAGGTCGTCATTGAGCCACAGCGCGCCAACGTGGTCGTAGTCACAGAGGACCTTGTACACCGCCAACTCGCCTTCGCCGACGCGATCGACGACCGCCTGTACGAGGTCGGGCTGGTCGATGAGCGCGTAGCACAGCGGCTCGTAGCCGAACAGGCTGACGAGGTTCTCCAGCACGCCGCCCGGAAGCGTCGCAGTGACCTTCATCCCGGCGGGGAGCATCGGGGCGAGCTTCTCGATGTCCTCGAAGCTGGCGTTCTCGATCTTCGGCCAGGGGTACTTCTCGAAGTCCTCCCAGGAGCCGATCGGGCCGTGGTGCTCGTCGCTCCAGCCCCGCTGGCCGCGGCTTTGGACCGCGGTGTCGTCCGCGATAAGAGCAGCGGCGCCGCCGAATCCGAAGGTGTGATAGCCGACGACGTAGTCATAGCCGAGGCCGGCCATGAACTTGATGCGATCTCGCCGCCACTCGTCGGGATCGGCGGGCGCCGGGTGGCCGAGGACCGCCTCGATGATCGGCTGGTCGTGAAATAGCTCGAAGAAGGGCACGCGGTCCGGCTCGCCCTCACGGCCGAGGACCTTGAGGACACGGTCGAAATTGGGGATGAAAAGGTCAGACATAGTCTTCGATCTCCATTGTAGTCGTTCGATAGTGACGGCGGGCGAGACTGGCTATCCGGAACAACAACGGCTTCTACGTCCTGGGGGATTGGCATCCCCCAGACCCCCGCAGTCCAAAGGCCTTTGACGTTCAAGATCGCGGGGGTTTTGGGGGACGCCAGTCCCCCAAGGTGTTAAGGCCGTTCAACGATCTTTCTGTCTTACGGTTTTCTCACTTCACCGCATAGTTCACCAGCAGGATGTAATCCACCGTCATCCAGTCGCCGCCGGGGTTGTCGATGCGAATCTCGTGCTTGCCCTTCGAGACCGGCACCGTGAAGTCCTGATCGTACTCGTTCGCCGCGGGGTCGTTGGCGTGATCCAGGTCCGGGAGGTCCTGATGCAGCGCCGGCTTGCCGTCGATCGACACGTCGAGCACCGCGCCCATCGTCGCGACCGAGTTCACGTGCACGATGAACTGCCCGTCGTTGGCGTAGTCCACCACGAACGTGGGGTTATTGCGCAGATCGGGGTGAAGCCGCCCCTGCAGGCAGTTATACAGTTGGTCGGGATTGTTGATCTTCCCATCGGGGGCGACCACGAAGCGATTCTGCGGGGCCTTCCCCCACATCGGCCTTAGCTGGATCTCCGCCACTTGCCCGGTGCCTAACCGGTCGTCCTTCGGGAGCTGATCGTAGCTCAGCGCGATCGCGGTGTAGCCCTCGATCCTCGGGATGCGGACCGTCACCTGATTGTCGGCATAGGTGAATGCCGCGGGCGTGTCGGCCCCGCCCTCCGGTGACGCGAGGGCGACGGCCTTCGGCTTCGCGCCGGAGGGGATGCGCACCTCGAGGTTCGTCACCGGCACGATGTCCTGGTTGTAGTTATGGTTCATCACGTGCACGAGGCGCTGGTTGAGCTTCGGGAGTTCCCAGAAGGCCAGGGCCACGTGGTTGTCCGAGGCGATCAACTGCCGGCTGTTGATCATCGTGCCGCCGTGGAACCACGCCTGGTGCGCCTGATACCACGCGGCATACTGCTTCATCAACCCGAGATCGTCGCCGGCGATGTTCACCGGCCAGACGAAGATGCCGCCGGCGGCGTAGACCTCCGGCGCATAGACCCTCATCCACCGGATGCGGTCGGCGGGCGAAAGTTCCGCGAAGGGGAAGCCGTCGAAACCCCAGTCGTGGAAAAAGACCACCGGCACGGGCTTGCCGGCGAGGCCCTGTCCGGTCAGCACCGCGCCCCGGTACTTGCGCAGGTAGTTCGCATTCGTGGTGACATGCTTGCGGTCCCCCGCCCACTCGATCCAGAAGCCGTAGACCTGGTAGTCCACGTACTTGTGCAGGCCGTTGGCGGTGATGTAAACGGTGCGGCCCTTGGCGCCGGCATAATCGCGGATATGATCGCATAGATACTTCCACGCCCAATCGTTGCGCCAGCCCCAGAAGGTGTCCTCCCCGCTGCCGGGGCCGCCCCACTCCGCCCGCAGCGGGTTGTCCTCGGCGTATGGGTCGGCGGCGATCTCGCGCTTGATGAGATACTCGCGATAGTTGAAGCTGCGGATATCGCCGCCGGGGCAGATCGCGGCGTCTTTCAGGTCAATCGCGAGCTTCTCCTTCCAGCGAGCATCGTCGGGCGTCCAGCCCTGCCCGGTGCAATACTTACGCACCAGCCAGTCGGCGAACTTGCGCATCGCGGCATCGTCGAAGCCCTCGAACTCGCTGTATGCGCCCTCGACCTCATCCATGAACAGGTGCCCCACGCCGGCGTCGATCTGCGCGTAGCACCACTTGAGGACATAATCGAGGTACTCCTCGCTGGAGATCGCGCCGTGGGCGATCTTGGCGTCTTTCCAGGCGGGGATGATGTGCCCGAAGGGGTCGCGGGTGGCAAGCCGCCGCCACTGCTCGGGCGTCATGCCGTTCTCGCCGCGATACAGCGCCGAGACGGTCACGCCGCCGCCGAACAGAGCGCCGTTCGCGGTCGCGATGGGGATGAACCGCTTGTCCGCCTGGAAGTCGCGCGCCGTATCCCACTTGAACCAGGCGCGCATGAGCATGTCGCTGGGAACACTCGCCGCAAGGGCCGCGGCCTCGGGAGTGTTCACATACTCATTGAGCGTCCAGACAGTGCAGTCATCGAGGGCTTTGGGCGGTGCGGCGGTGAGGGCCATGACGAAGAGCAGGGGGATGTGCATGTATGGGCTCCTGAAAGGAGGGAGGAATGACCACGAAGACGCGAAAGCACGAAATGGCGAACGGCAAGGTGGCCAAGGCACCGGCTCAGAGGTCTCGGGCGCAACGGAACCCGATGTCGGCGAAGCGAGTCGTCGGGTCGATGCTAAAGCGGCGGGCGCAGCGGAAGGACAACTTCGTGGCGTCCTGGTTCCAGGAGCCCCCGCGCAACACTCGGTAGGTACCGTCGATAGGACCCAACGGATCGCGTGCGCTCCCCACAGGGTAACGTGCGTACCAGTCGCTACACCACTCCATCACATTGCCGGCCATGTCCAGCGCCCTGCACCAACTGGCACCATCTGGGAAATGCCCCACCTCGAAGGTTCGCCCGCCTGCCCCCTGGTTATGGCGATTGCAGCACTGCGCCACGTCCCATTCATCTCCCCATGGATACACACTCGCCCTCTCGCCCCGTGCTGCCCACTCCCATTCCGCCTCTGTCAGCAGCCGCAAGCCATAATACTGGCAGTAGGCCTGTGCGTCCTCCCACGACACGTGGACGACAGGGTGATTGTCAGGCTGGTCGCTTTCCGCAGGGAACGTACGGCCGGATTCGTCACAGAACCTGCGGTATTGCGCGTTGGTGACCTGGCACTGACCCAGCCAGAAGCCCTTCGTGATGGTGACGTGGTGCACGGGCTTCTCCTCGTCGTAGCCGTCGTCCGATCCCATGTCGAAGGAGCCGGGCAGGGTCCACACAAGCACGCCACCGTCGGGACCGGTCATCGTATCGCCGCGCCGGGCTCTGGCGCCGACCAACGGAAGGCGGCCACTGCCCCGCACACCTACCAGCGGTATGTCGCCCTGCACCGCCGAGACGCACTTCGGGTGTTGGCGCAGGCCCTGCTGCAGCGCCCACCTGCGGGTCTTGTCCCAGACGTAGCGGTTGAGTTCGCTTGCCACTACTATGCCGTCTCGGTCGAGGTCGGCCTCTCCAGTGAGGCCCTGTGCCAGGAAGTAGGTGAACGCCCCGTGGCGTTTCTCGTTCCACTCGTAAGACAGTTCCCCTTGGTCGCAAGAGGCCATGGTCACGAGGCCTTCTGCCCCGTCGAACAGCCCGCGAGCTGTCGCTTCTCCCATGCATCCGACGCTCCGCCCCATCCCACTATGACAGCAGTCCACGATCAGGACCTTCTTCCTTGCTCCGCACTGCCGCAGGTACTCCTTGACCACCTCAAGGGGCAAGCCCGTGTAGCCAGGGTTCGCCAGGGCGGCGTCACTCGGGAGGAGTATGCTCTGTCCCTGACTCTCGTCACCGTGCCCGGCGAAATAGAGCAGGACTGTGTCATCGGGAGCCGCTTCCCCGAAGAACACGGTGAGGTAGGCCAGAAGACGGCTTCGGGTGGGCCGGTGGCTGGATTCCGGCTGACTGTCAGTGAGGAGCACAACGTTGTCCGGCGGGAACCCATCGGGTGCCGTGGTCAAGGTGCTGTAGACGAGTTCGGCGTCCCGTACCCCATATTCCAGGTTCCGCAAGCCAGGGTCGTCGTACGCATTGACCCCCACGATGATGGCCCACTTCTCCCCCACCCACGCGGGGACTTGCGGGCCAAGATACGCCGTGCTAGAAGGGGCCGGGGGAGTGCCCCGAATGCCTGCGTAGCGCGCCAGTGCTGTCGCGACCAGGCGACGGTAACGCGCCTCCGACACGCGCCACTTCGTCGCGGCCTGGATGCCGCCGATCCCCAAATCAAGGTCGGGCGGAAGCTCTGTCTCCGCAAGATAGACGGCTAAGACCGGCTTCCTGCTGTTGAGGGCGAACTCGATCTCGTTGATGACGTTGACTGACTCGACGGCGCGCGGGGAAATGAAGACCAGAAACAGATCACACCCGCTGAGCGCCTCAGCGATGTGGGCCCGCCATCGCTTTGTCAGGACGATGCCCTCATCATACCAGATGCGATACCCGAGCTTCTCAAGCCGCTCGATCTCCGGGTAGACCTCGGCGCTGTCCTTGTGGGAGTAGCTGACGAAGATGAACGGCTCGTCACCCGTGTAGGCAGCGAACGGCGGGTCGAGTTCGGTGTCGTGGCGCGGCTTCGGCGAGTCCATAGACTTGTGTACCCCGGATCAGCGGCAGAGACTGGTACCTAACGCGATCTGCTACACGGTCGGCTGGGGTCGGTCAGGCCGCTCTCTCCTGGTGAAGGCGTTCCGCGATCCACATTCGTAGCATAGTCTGATACCCCACGCCCTTGCCCGCCGCAACCTGCTTGAGACGTGATATCTGCGCAGGGGACAGCCTTAGCGATATCTGCTTCAGATGCGGCTTCGGGAACACGACATCGGGTGCGGGCACGGTGTCCTCCGCATACTCTGTGAAGTCATGCGTATCCCAGAACTCTGCTGCCTGATCGTCGCTTTCGAAATGTGGAATTCTCTTTGTGCCCATGTGTCTCACCTCCTATGGTACGAGCGTCTCTCAGCTACGGTCATGTCCCGTGCGGTCACAATCAGCCCGATGCCAGGCGAGACCGGCCGAACGACGACGAAGAGGTACCGACCAACCTCTGTCCGCCCGAGCACGTAACAGAGGCCGTCGGGACCGCGCCGCACGTGAGGCTCGTATCCGAGCGCCTCTGCGACCTCGTCCAACCCCACCCCGTGCTTCCTCCAGAGCTTCTCGGCAACATCAGGCGAGCACTCGATCTCGTCGAACTTCACGGTGTCCCCCATCATGCTATTGTATATACAAATAATACCTGATAAGCATACAGAATGCAAGTGCCCTGCGCATTTGGCCCAGGGTCTTTTCATTGTCGCCTATGGCGTTGTGACCAGTGCGAGTGCGCGTTCGG
>CAYWBK010000260.1:0-8899 GCA_964455745.1 uncultured Armatimonadia bacterium | reverse complement strand
GTAGGGCCGTCGCCTTTTCATCGTTCCAGAGTGCCGGAAACCGGCATGACGACTGTGGTTCAACGCCGTTCGCGCTTCATCTTGGGATGCGGTCAGCCTCTGACAAGATTCCGAACGTTTCGCCCGCCGGTTGCCAAAGCGGCATAGCAATGTCAGGCCCTATTCCCCAGCGTGAACATCGTCATCCCGAGGACGATAGCGCCCGCGCCGGCGTACTGCAGCGGCGAGACGCTCGACCGGAAGATGATCGCCAGCGCGGCCTGCGCGGCGACGAATCCGCCGCCGGTGCCGATGGCGAGAGCTAGGTTCTGGTTCATTGCCTTGTAAAGAAGCATCAGGAACCAGATACTCGACGCGCCGAACACATTCCCTAAAATGAAGAACAGCGTCCAGCGTTCGGGGTAGTTGGCTCCACACTTGAACAGAATCTGGGCGATGGCTTGCATGGCCCAGAAGATGACGACCCAAGCAATGGTCATGAGTGCCTCCGTATGACGACGTCCTCGTAGAGACGGGCCGGCGGCCCGTCTCCCTCCCCTCATACCCGAACGGCCTTGAGACGGGGCACCGCCCCCTCTTTACGATCCGATCCGTCTCTCGTAGAGACGGGCCGCCGGCCCGTCTCCCTCCCTCCCGTACCAGAACGGCCTTGAGACGGGGCACCGCCCCGTCTCTACGATGCGGCGGTATTCGCCCAGCGCAGTAGGTTCCTCAGCAGCCGCTCGGCCACCGGGTGGGTGCCGAGGTTCTCCCGGATGAGCAACGTGTTGAGGATGATGCGCCCCCTGCCGCGGTTGAACGCCGCGAGCATCAGCCCCGCGATGTAGTCTTGCGAGGTCTTCATCGCCCCGGCGATGATCTCATCCGGCACCCGATCCTGCGCGTTCCACACCAGGTCCGGGATGATCTCGCGGTAGAATGTATAGTCCATGAGGCCCCCGCAAGGCAAGCCCTCGAACACCGAATGCCGCGCCGTCCACTCGTCCTTCAGATACAGCCATCCGCCGATCGGGAAAAACTGCCCGCGACTCTCCAGCGGCAGGTGGGCCACCGGATCGTCCCCCTCGGCGAGGGTGCCCGGCGTCAGGAAGATGACGGTCGCTCCGGCGTCGATTGCACTCACCAGCGGCGCGAAGGCCTCGGGCCCTCCCGGCGCAGGCGGAGCGCCGGAGGCGAGGATCACCGCGCCGGCGGCCGCGTCGGGCGTGAACGCCGCGCACCGGACGCCGCTTTGACCCAACCATGCCGCAAGCTCCGGGTCGTCTCCCCATAGCAGCACTTCACCCGCCACCGGCGGCATCTCGGCGGCGTCGGCGAGGTGGAAGACCGCCTCTCCCCCGGCGGCTGCGGCCCCGCGCTCGAACGTCGCGACGAATCGGTACCGGCCGCTCGGGCCGTTGAGAGCCACATCTTCGGCGAAGACAGGGATCGCGAGGGGCAGCGTACACTCCGGGGCTTCGGGGATCGTCACCGTCGCGCGGCGCTCCAGTACAGGCCTTCCCGCCGGGTCGAACACATTGAAGAGCGCCGGGTACTCGCCCGGACGCAGAGCGTCCTCGTTGGCGAGAACCGCCTCCAGCCGCACCATCCCGCCCCTGTACAGGCTCACCGGCTCGGCGAACAGGCACCACCGCAGCGGCGCGAAGCCGTCGGCCATCGCGTCGATCGTCCCCGGCTTGAACTCGCGGAAGGTGGTGGTGAGGCCCTCCGCGGTCATGCCCTGATCGACCGTGCCTGTGAGGCTGTAACCCGCGAGGTTCGGGTTCGCCCGCAGGGCGTTGAGGCCCAAAAGCCGCTGCCCGGCCATCTTGGCGAGACATGCGGCGAAGTAGTCCTCCGGCCGCCCGAAGACCTCCGCCATCCCCCAGCGCTCCCAGTCTACGAGGAAGCGATCCATCAGGTTGCGGTAATACTGCGCGTCTTCCGCGTACTCGGCGCCGAGCTGCTCGTAGTGCCGTGTCACGCGCACCAGGTCCACTGCGCTGCCGATGCCGTATTCCGACAGGAGCACGGGCTTGCCGCCCTCGCCGAAAGTGCGCAGGAAGCGGATGATCTCGGCGGTGTGCGGCACCCTTGGATACACATGCGCGTCGCCCGCGCGGTCGCAGTACCCGCCCCAGAGCATCTGCGTCGGCGCTGCGTCCGGGGCCTCGCCGCCGAGGAGGTGCTCCCACTCATACGAGCCGGGGTTGCAGATCGAGCCGATGCTCGGTTGCCCGTCCCAGCGGCCGCTGGAAAGCAGGACCATGCGGCTGTCGTCGAGCGACCGCACCAGCGACAGCGCCTCGACCGCGTGCCGGAACACCGGCCCGTCCGGCGTCTCGTTCAGCAGACCCCAGATCGCCACACTCGGGTGATTGCGGTCGCGCAGGACCATCTCGCGCGTCGAGCGGTCGAAGCGCTCGGCCATCTTCGGCGAGTCGGCCATGCACCAGCCGGCGTAGGACTCCTCGTAGACCATCAGGCCGATCTCATCGCACAAGTCGAGCTGGTAGCGTCTTGGGATGCCGGCGATCCACCGAATCGCGTTGAAGCCCATGACCTTCACGTTCAGCAAGTCGCGGCGCAATATGTCCGGATCGAGCGGGAACTCGAGGCCCACCGGGCAAGCGTTGCCCGTGTGCGAGCAGCGCAGGAAGAGCCGTCGCCCGTTCAACCGGAACGCCCCGTCCGCGAACCTGAAATCGCGAAACCCGACACGCACCGAGCGTTCGTCGGTCGCCCGCCGTTCAAGATCGGGCATGTGAGCCTGCCGTTTAAGACCGGGCACTTCAGTGCCCGGTTCCTGACCTATGGGGCGGCCTGCAGGGCCGCCACAGCCAGCGCCGACTTCAGTCGGCGCACCGTCCACACGCACCGTCACGCGGTACAGATACGGGTCGCCGAGGTCCCAAAGATGCGGCTCCGCAACGCGAAGCTCCGCCTCCACGACCGTCTCTCCGGGAGCGACCTCGCGCTCCACGCAGGCGACTGCAAGCGTCTCCCCGCTGGCCGCCGGTGCGATCGCGAACTCCAGCGATAGGCCCGTCGCCTCGGCGAGGGCGTTGGTAACGCGCGCTTCGACCCGCACGAGGCCGGTTAGCGCATCGGCGCGGGCGAACAAGTCGTCGATGCGGACCGCAGGAGTCAGTAGCAGCTCCACCGAGTCGACGATCCCGCCCTGATCCCACGCGCTGCCTGCGCCATAAGGCAAGGCCTTGTTGCGGTGCGGGGTCTCGACCAGCACGATGCCGTCGATAGGCTCGTGCGTGGGGTTGAGCACCCGCACGGCGACGCGGTTCATGCCGCCCGGGTTCACGACATCGGTGACGTCGAGCACGAAGGGCGTCTCGCCGCCCTCATGCCCGCCGACATGCGTGTCATTCACCCACACATCGGCCAGGTAATCCACCGCCCAGAAGCGCAGCAGGTAGCGCCCGTCCGCGTACGGGTGTGCCGGGCAGGCGAACTCGCGCCAGTACCACGCGACACCGTGGTAGCCGGGGAAGGCGTCCTGGATGATCCAGGGGACCTTCGCCGGCTTCGCGCCGGACTGCGGCGCGCTCCACCAGCCGTCGTCGCGCCCGACATTAGCCGGGTCAGGCGCTAGCAACCAGGTGCCATCCAACGACATGATCTTCGTGGGCATGGGTTCCCCTCCACTCAAGCGTTCGCGTCGATCTCCGCCAGCATGTACTCCACGGAGGCTGCGTAGCCGTCCTTGCCGACTTCCAGGTTGATGTACCCCTCGTACCCCGCCTCCGCCAGCACGCGCACGCAGCCCGCATTGTCCACGATCCCCTCGCCGAGGTTCACCGACGCGTAGCACTGCCCGTCAAGGCCTCGGAACCCCTCTTCCTCGTGATCGGTGATCCGCCAGTCCTTGACATGAGCGTGCACCACATAGGGCATGATCCGCTCCAGCATGTGCACGGCGTCTTCGCCGGCGGTGACGCAATTGCCGCTGTCGAAGGTCAGCTTCAGGCCGGGCACCTGCTCGACGGCCAGCAGAAGCTCGTCGGACACGATGAATGCGCTGGTCGGGAAGCCGAAGTCCTCGATGGTGAGGATGACGCCGGCGTCCTGTGCGATGGGCAGCGTCTCCAGAAGCCCGGCGATGAACCACGGGCGCGACTGCTCGCGATCCACATCCGCTCTCCCCGCCGGCGGGATCATCACCCGATCTGCTCCCAATATGACGGTGTCCTCGATCCCGCGCTTCATCGTCTCCAAGCCGGCCTTTCGCTCCGCCGCTGTCGGGCGGTCGATGTCACCCCAGAAGGTGTGGCAGCAGGTCTTCAAGCCGTGATCATCGACGACGCGCCGGATCGCGGCGGCGTCAACGCCGTGGGTGGTGATGAAGTCGATGGCGTCCAGGCCGAGTTCACGGGTGAACTCGCACAGGGACGCGATATCGCTCTCGGAGCAGCCGACGGTGGGCAGAATGCAGCCGGACATCATGGACAGCTTCATGGTTGTAGGGGTCTCTCCCGGGATGTGTGCCGAGCACAGGCCGCACATTTCCCTCCCGCTTATCGATGACCTCCTCGGAGCATACGACACACGGTGGGTAGAAAGTTTGAAGACAACTACCCAAATGCTTACCAAATGCGTACCATATTCCGCCGTTCTTTCACCATAGTTTGCTGGTACATTTCGACTGTCATCACATCCCGCACACTATCTGCCGGAGGTACGGAAGATGCGCTACCGACCCACACGAGGTTTCACGCTCATCGAACTCCTGGTCGTGATCGCAATCATCGCGATCCTCGCCGCGATTCTGTTCCCCGTCTTCGCTCAGGCCCGGAGCAAAGCCCGCCAGGCCTCGTGCCTCTCCAACCTCAAAGAGATCGATTTAGCCACCATGATGTACTGCCAGGACTACGACGAGTGCTACCCGTACATTGAGTACAGCCAACAAACCTGGTGGGCGTCCATGCTCACGACGCTTAACGGGGCGGCGACGGGGCAGTCGGGGCCGAACTATTACGACGGCGCGCAGTGCTACTACATGCTTATGCCGTATGTTAAGAACACACAGCTTTGGTACTGCCCTCAAATTCCGAAGAGTCCTGCCGACCACTACGTCGACTCGACCATGCAGTGTGCGCCCACCAATTATGAAGTCAACTGCATGATCACCTTGCCGGACCTCTATCAGTCGATGAGTTCGAAGTTCTCCTGGGAGAACGGCCCCTTCTGCCCTGTCACTCTGGCCCAAATCCAAAGTCCCGCGGCCGTATTCATCTGGGAAGACTGGGGGCAGGCGTACCCCAACAATGCGATCCACAACGGCGGCACCGACTTCGCCTGTTGCGACGGACACGCCAAGTGGGTCAGGCAGGGAGACAAGGAGTGCATGGGAGGCTGGACAGCGTCAAGTTAGGCATTCGCTCGGCAATCCGCACAAGGACCGCCACACTGGGACGGCTAACACACTGAGAGGACCAAGGGACCAATGAAACGCTGCATCGTCGTCGCACTCGCCGCGGGGCTTCTCGCACTCGCCGCTGCCGCACACGCCGCACCGGGCAAGTTCTACCTCATCGGCATGGGCACCGCGCCCGACCTCATCACAGTGCGCGGGGCGGAGGCCATCAAGCAGACGGATATCTTCTTGCTCGAGGAGCCGGGTGAAAAGGACTACTGGAAGGACTTCATCGGCGACAAGGAGGTCTGGTACTGCCCCCATGCCAGCCGCATCTACTACGGCACCGACCCTAATACCCTCAAGGACCCCGAAGCGCGAGCCCTGTGCCTCCGCAATGCGAAGTTCCGCCAGGACACGGTGGACAAGATCAAGGCCGCCGTCGCTGACGGCAAGATCGTGTCCGCGCTCGAGGGCGGAGACTGCATGATGTACGGAACCACCTTCTACCTGGAGATGCTGCCGAAGGATTTTCCCGCCGAGGTCATCCCCGGCATCAGTGCCTTCAACGCCGCGACCGCCGCGGTGAAGATGAGCCCAACCTTCGGCTATGACACCAACTCCGTCATCCTCACCATGTCCGACTGGCCTGGACGCGTCGATCCGAATGAGAAGCTCATGGCGACCCAAACGTCCATGATCTTCTACACGATGCACCTCAACTACCCGAAGCTTTTCGCCCAGCTCAAGAAGCATTACCCCGGCAGCACTCCCGTCGCGGTGGTGACCTTCGCAGGCGACCGCGAGCAGCAGAAGGTCATCAACAGCACCGTTGACAAGTTCCTGACCGAGGTTGACTATAAGAGCCTTCCTGCCGACATGCACATGCTGCTGGTCGGCAAGTTCCTCACGGTCGGGCAGGCGCGCAAAGAGGGCGTCATCACCGGCAAGCAGTTCGAGGAACTCACGCACCCTCAGACGCCGAGCAAGTGAGGCGCGTCCAGCCTCGATTCAGCGGCGGCGCGTGGTCCGAAGCGGGGAACGGCCACGCGCCTGCCGTTGACCTTGTTCGCCCTGCGCAAACGGGAGGCCCTTGATGAAACGCGTGCTTTGGATCGCGGTCACACTGATGTCACTCGCCACTCTTACGGCCGTGGCGGCTCAGGTTCGCAACAAGATCGGGGGCGGCTACATCGTCTACCCGACGACGAACCCCAAACATGGCCCGGTCGTGTTCAGCCATCTGTCCCACTGCGCGGGCGGGGCCGGGTTCAGTTGCGATGACTGTCACCCCACCATCGCGAAGAAAAAGTGGGCGATCACCAAAGACGATGTCCACCACGGCATGGCCTGTGCCTCATGCCACAATGGCGAAAAGAAGGCTCCGAAAACAGGCCAAGTCGCTCACAAGATCAGCGAGTGCTCCGCCTGCCACATGCCCCGCGAGACCTCGACCATCATAGTAGACAGCATCGGCAACGTGCCTTTCTCGCACACCAAGCACACCGGCGCGGTGGTCAACGGCAAAGTCGTCGAATACGGCGGACAGGCGTGCGGCGACTGCCACGAGGGGCTCTACGCGCGCAAGAACGGCCTCTCGGTGGCGATGACCTACCCGCACGGGAACGATAGCTGCGGCGCCTGTCACGATGGCGAGACCGTCAGCCCGTCGGGCAAGACCGCTTTCACCGTCTCAGCGGGCAACTGCCGCAAGTGCCACATCGAGCCCAAGGAGGGACAGGCAGGTCAGCCTCCATGCCGGCCCTACAGCGCGCGTACGGGGGTGAGCGATGGCACATGAACTGGTTGAGCGCCCCTCCGCAGAGTCATCCATCGCCGCGGCCATCCCTCGCCCGACACTCACGGTGCCCGACGCTATTGCGGTGATCGTCGGCGGCGTGATCGGAGCCGGGATCTTCAGGACGCCCTCCATCGTCGCGGGCAACGTACCCGGCGAGATGGCGATGATCCTCGTGTGGGTCGCCGGAGGGCTCGTCTCCGCAATCGGCGCGATGTGTTACGCCGAACTTGCCGCGGCCTACCCCCACTCCGGCGGCGACTATCACTACATCACCCGCGCCTTCGGCCGCAACCTGGGCTTCCTGTTCGCCTGGGCAAGAATGGCGGTCATCCAGACAGGTTCCATCGCCACACTCGCCTTCGTGGTCGGCGACTACGCCAACGAGGTGCTCCCCATCGACGGCGCTCTCGCCGCGGCGATCTACGCCGGAGTCGCGGTGGTGGCGCTCACGGGTCTGCATACCCTTGGCATCGAGAAGGGCAAGTGGACGCAGAACGTGCTGACCCTCGCCAAGACGGTCGGCCTCCTGCTGGTCTTCCTCGCCGGCGTCACCCTCGCCCGGCATGCCACCCCGATACCCGCAGGCGAAGTGAAAGCGAGCGGGTCCTGGGGTCTGGCGATGATCTTCGTGCTGTTCACCTTCGGGGGCTGGAACGAGGCGGCGTACATCTCCGCCGAGGTCCGCGAGCCACGACGCAACATGGTGCGCGCGCTGCTCGCCGGCGTCGGCGTCATCACCCTCGTCTATGTGCTGGTCAACATCGCCTACGTGCACGGCCTCGGCCTCGCGGCGATGGCCGGGTCGAAAGCCGTCGCCGCCGACCTGATTCGGCGGAGCCTGGGCGAGCCGGGCGCGAGGCTGGTCAGCCTCCTGATCGTCATCTCCGCCCTCGGCGCAACCAGCTCCACGATCTTCACCGGCGCACGCACGAACTACGCGCTCGGCTGCGATACCCCTGCATTCGCCCTGATCGGGCGCTGGAGCCCACGCCGGAACACCCCGACCGCCGCGCTGCTGCTGCAGGCGGCCATTGCTCTCGCGCTGGTACTGCTGGGCGCTCTGACCCGCAAGGGCTTCGAGACGATGGTGGATTACACCGTGCCAGTCTTCTGGTTCTTCTTCCTCCTCGCCGGCCTGTCGGTCTTCGTGCTGCGAGTGAAAGAGCCGAACGCGCCACGCCCCTTCCGAGTGCCCTTGTACCCCGTGACCCCGGCGCTTTTCTGCGCCACATGCCTGTACATGCTGTACTCCAGCCTGAATCATGTCGGCATCGGCTCTCTGGCGGGCGTCGTGGTCCTTCTTGCAGGCGTCCCAGTGCTGATCTTCTGTCGCCGCCGTGAGGCGCAAACGACCGACCCTCCCCCGACCACGCCCCCAACACGAAGGTAGCATCAATATCCCAGTCGAATGAGTCCTGGATCATCTCCCGCCTGCAGGTCGCTTCGGCCACCTGCAGGCGGGACGCATGGGAGGCAGAACGCATGGGAGGCGGAACGCGTGGGGAGGCGAGACGCGTGGGGCGGGCGTCTCGCCCGCCAGCCGTTGCCCTGGCCGTCGCCTCTGGCGTTCTTCGTCGCCAAGACTGGAAAGGGACCTACCCACCGTGCGCGGGTCAGAATGAGGTGCCGTCAGCCGCTCCCCTCCCGGCACGGGAGGGGTGGCCCGCCGCAGACAGGACGGGGTGGGGCCGTTCGTCGTTACCCCCTCCCTACGCGCTCGAAGAGCGCAAGGGAGGGGGCAAGGGGGT
>CAYWBK010000259.1:0-8904 GCA_964455745.1 uncultured Armatimonadia bacterium | reverse complement strand
ATACCTGGAGGGTAGCTCTTTTCGTCTCTACCTACAACTGGCGAACGCACCCGGCGGCGCAGAAAAATGTCTCATTAATAGCCTTTGTGCTATACTACCATTTTTAATGGTATTAATTCATAATTTAATATCTATTTAATATACTTTACGATATTAAATTTGAAGGGCCAAGATAGGCGACAGGGGAAGGTGGCGCAGGACCGGCACTGACGATGCTGGGGAAGTCTACGCTGAACGTCGAGTCAATATGAACTGACCGGAAAGGAACGACACCCAGTTTGATCTGGGTAATCCCGGCTGAACTATCCGTCGCGCGTCGGCTCGTGATTCGTTCACTGCTACTCGAGTAGGGCCCTGAGCGCCGCTCACTGGTCGGCTGTCATCGTGGCGATCCGCGCCGCCAACACGTTCGCTTCGGCGTCCTCGGTCGCCCCGGGTTTAGCCGGTCGATCACGCGCCGGCACCTTCTCACGCAATTTCAGGCTAAACTACCCAGAAGGAATTGCCGTACCGACATTGAATCTTCCCTCCAAGTGACGAATTTACGCCACGATGGGCTATAACAGGTCATTTTTAAGAAGTCTGTGGCCTGAAGCCCAGAACAAAGGAGGTCAACAGATGACGGGTTACATGTCCGCTCGCAGGTCTGCCTTGCCACTCCTGCTCATCGGGGTCGCAGCCGTGTTGTCAGTGTCGCTCCTTCAGTTCGCTTCCATCGCCGACGCGCAGCCCGCGCCGGCGAACGCGGTGCCTCTGGCGGCGAACGATCCCGCCCTGACGCTCTGGACCGAGGACGCTCTTGCTGGTCTCCCGCCCCTGGCTGTTCCGGACTACACATTCGGCTTGGCTCAGTACACGATCACTGCCGTCCGATGCAACCACGTCTATCACGCCAACTTGGGTGGTACCCCGTCCTACGGATACGCCAATGGGACCTACGCGGACACCCCCGGGCCAACCCTGATCACCCAGCGGAACAGGCCCATCGGGGTCAGGTGGGTGAACGACCTGCCTTCCGGGCCCGATATGAACATCTTCTCCATCGACCCGACGGTTATGGGTGCCCCTCAGGACAACTCCAATCGCATGGTCACTCACGTCCACGGCCTTCACGTCCTACCGTCGTCCGACGGCCTGCCAACGCAATGGTTCGGGCCGGGGAAGTTCCGGCTTGACAAGTACCCGAATATCCAGGCTGCAAGCGAGTTGTGGTACCATGACCACGCGCTCGGGATAACGCGGACGAACGTCTATGCGGGCCTGGCTGGTCTGTACTTCAACCGTGATTCCTACGAGAACAAGCTCAACACATACGCCAAGCTGCCGATGATCGGCGGCATCAACGGCGCCTACGAGATCCCGCTGGTATTCCAGGACAAGGATTTCCTGGTCACCAGAGACGCCAAACAGAACATCACGGGTAGCTACTTGTACTATCCGTCGACATGGCAGCCGGAGTTCTTCGCGTCGATTTCAGTTGTGAACTTCAAGGTCTGGCCGCATCTCGACCTCCAACCGCGTATGTACCGGTTCCGCATCCTCAACGCGACAAACTCTCGATTCATCAACATGATACTGCCGTCGAACCTGCTCTGGATTCAGATCGGCGCAGAGGGCGGCTTCATGCCGGCTCCCGCTTACATGGGCAACACGCTGCTGATCGCCCCCGCCGAACGCGCGGATGTGCTCGTGGACTTCTCCAGCATGGCCGGGCAGAGCTTTATCCTCGGGAACAACGCTCCCGCGCCATACGGAGCGGCCCCCGAGGAGTTCCCCGACCCGACCGTTGCCCACACGATGGGGCAGCTCATGCAGATCAACGTCGGCACTGGGCGGGCCGGCGGTGTTCCCATCAACATGTCCAAACTGCGCGCGGGGCTTCCGCCAGTGAAAAACCTCGGGCCCTCTGTCCCGCTCTACCACTACACTAAACGGAAGCTTCTTGAGGAGATCTTCCTCGCCGACGGCGTCACCGTCATCCCCACTCTCGATGGCAAGCGGTTCGCCGACCCGGTGTCGAGGAATGAGATCGAACATCTCGGGTCTACCGCTGTCTGGGAGATCGTCAACACGACGCCCGACACTCACCCGATGCACATCCATCTGGAGACCTTCCAGGTCCTGGGTCGCCAGACATTCGACACTACCACGTTTGAGCCCTATGTCACGTGGCCAAACCCGCTCAACAACACCGCAACAGGTCCGCTGATCCTCACCGGAGCTTTCCAGGGACCCCGCCCCAACGAGACCGGCTTAAAGGATACCGTCCAGTGTCCTGAGGGCATGGTGACCTGGATCAAGATCAAGTGGGAAGACTTCATAGGGACGTGGGTGTGGCATTGCCACATCCTCGAGCATGAGGAGAACGACATGATGCGACCGCTGGAGGTCGGCCTGTAGAGTTGCGAGCGCACCCGTGATGCCTCCAGGCGAGCCTCTGGCCTGGAGGCATCGACAGGCACGACATCGGTGGAAAGGGTCGCCGCTCCCGAGAGATCGGAACGGCGACCGCGCGACATAGGACCACCTCCCGCTTAACGAGACGATTCGTTGCCGGGGTTGAGGTTCCTGTTGTTCGGCTGAGGATCGCCTACAATCGCCGGGAAGCGGTGGGGGTGAGAATAAGAAGCCCGCGGCGCGGAGAATGCCGCCGTCCGCGAAACACGCCAGAGGCGGAGGGGGCCGGGCCGGTGCGAGGGATGCGGCGCTGCCGCCACTTCGACGGGGCGGCTCTGACTGCTGCGGGCATCTCCGACCTTATCGGCGATACGGTATCGGCTTCTTTCCGTCTCTCCGACGGGGCGACGCCTAACGGCGGCCAGTTGGTCTTTTTCGTGAGCAAGGATGGCGACGATTACGGCGATCTCACCTCCTGCTTCGCCCCGGGTAGTGACTGGGGCTCACTGTCCGTGGACCTGAACAACCCCGCTGGCTGGGTACCTCTGTTGGGGTCCGGTGATCTCGGTGTTCAGAACGCATGGCAGAGCCCGGACAGCATCGGATATGCCTTTGTGGGCGCGACCGGACCGGCCGCGGGGCAGATCCAAATGGGTAACTTCGAGATCATATCAGACCCAAGCTCAGGCGGCTCCACCCCCGAACTCCCGCTGGTGGCGCTTTTGGGCGTCCTGCCGCTTGGCTTGGCCTGGATCCGCCTTCGCCGTGATAGCTGAATGCACGTCGCACTCTTGGATGCCGAACGGTCGCTCTTCGAGGCGGCCGTTTCCCTGTGTGCCTGCGACCTCCGTTACTGCTCCTCATCGTCTGAGCGCGTGCGCTGCAGGATGCCAAGCGAAGGAGAGGCGGCCTGGAGGAAGGGACCGCCCTGGCCCATCATAGGGCGCTTGAGCAGGGCCGAAGACTTGTGAAGGCTCACGGCGCCGCGGTAGCAGGAGCATTCGCTGCGCCGAGTTCGGCAAGTGCGGATCTACGACGGCGCCATCGACCTCTCCCGTCGGCGGGTCATACGAGTCCAGATACAGACCGCAAGGGCAGATGACATGTTGGCGGACATCGTTCGCAGTCACTCGGTCGGGCATGGATCGAGCCCCCTGTGCACGTCGATTCTCCGATGGCCCCCCTCGGGCCACCGAGGGCCTGTTCGCTTCGCGTCGTGTGGACGATGGTTCCAGGCTCAGAGTCACCAGCCGGGCCGCCGCTACATCAGATGGTCCTCCGCGTAGGCATCGGCCGCAAGCTGCTGCCGCAGTCGGCACTGCCATTCGTGCTCCTGCCCGAACAGCGCCGATGCAAGGCAATCAGGGCGAGCCACCAGCCGCACCGACCGGAACTGCCCCACGGGCAGGTGGACGCCGTCCTCCTACGGGAAGTACGCGGGTTGGCGCGGTCCGCTTCCGAAAGGCACCCGCATGCTTACCGTCATCCGCTGGGCTGTGGCGGTCCCGCTCGGCGCATTCTCGCTGTGGGGTATCGCCTTCAACTGGTGGTGCTACGCCACTGACATCGCCGTACTCCTCCACTTGGTCCCTGAGCGTAAGCGGCCGTCGATGGTCTTCTTCGGCTGCGCCTTTTTCGGCGTTGCTGCGCTCGCCGTCTGCCCGCTCCGCCTGCCCCACTGGTGCGTCCTTCTGCCCTTCGCCCTCGATCCGACCTGTGTGCTCTTTTGGCTGACGCTGGTGATCCCCCTCCAGATCGCAGACCGTCTCCGAGCCCGCCGCAAGCCCTGAGAACCGCTGCGCGCCCGGATCATGTCATCTCGCGGAAGCCATTCAAGCGGTGGAACGTGATGCGGTTGGAATCGTGGAAAGTGTGCGCGCCATTGTAGGCTGTGCGCACCAGGTAGATCAGATCGTCCCCGTCGAACTGCCAGTCGACGTACTGGAAGCCCGTGAGACGCAGCGAATCCTGATATGCCAGGCCCGAGTCGTCCTCCAGAAGCGTCGCGCAATGTTTCCAGTGGCGCAGGTCCTCTGAGCGGTGCAGGGACAGGACGTTGCGCTGCGCGGCCCAGGCGGGGTCGGTGTTGTTGTTGCTGAGGGTCAGGTAAAGCCCTGTGACGGGGTCGCGGCGGATCGTGAACTTGGTCATCCCGCCGGGGAACTCGATGAACCCCGTCGCCGGGTCGAACTCCAGCCGCCGCCCCCCGTCCTCCACCGCAACCATCGCCGCCTTATCCGCAAGCGGCGCCGAGTGAAGCCGCAGGACGTTCCATACCCGCCCGTCCAGCCCCTCGACCACATTGCCCTCCAGCCAGCCCGGCCCCTCAAGCTGCCCCCACTCAGCCGGCACCCATGCCGGGTCGAAACCGAGGCTGTTGCTCATGGTCCAACTCGCGGCGTCGAGCAGGTCCGCCCCGGCATCCGCCGAGATCACCAGCGACCGGAAGCCTGTTCCCCATCGTGCGTCCCGGCACTCCTCGAATGCCCGATAGATGCGCCCGCCTTTGAACAGAAGCGGAACCGGCGCGCAGTGGTAGTTCGGGTTGTCGTGGTAGACCCCGCCGCGAAACAGAAGCCCCGTCCGCTCGTCAGCCGGGTGCGTCCATGTGTTGCCCCCATCGTCGCTCCGGCGGATGACGATCGACCCGTATTGTGCCGATGTTCCGAAGAGATAGACGCCGCCGTGGCGCTCGAAGAGCGTGCTCCAGTAAGCGCCGGCGATATGCGTGACATTCGCCCACGTTGCGCCGTCGTCCAGGGAGCGGTACACGCTGGTGAGATGCTCCTCTCCCTCATGGTTGCGCGGGCATCCCGGCCCGAAGTAATCGTGGGTGGCGAGAAGGCTGCCATCCTGGAGACGCGCCAGGCTCGGGCTTCCGAGGTAAGTTCGTGTTGCGGGGTCCTGATAGCGAAGCTCAGTGAGCTGCATTCCTGCACCGTTCCAACGTCCGGCAGTGCTGTTCCATCTTCATTCCGCAATCGAAGCCGCGAACCTCTCTGCCATGCCATCCCCAGGCGCGAAGAAAGGCACGGCCTCCTCCGCCGTGCCTCTCTCTGTATTGTGCTATCTCCCGAACGGAACGGGCGTCTCGCCCGCTGCCGTTCTCCTCTCTCCATCCCGTGGAAGAGGGGCGGGATGAGGTCGCCGTCGCCGCACCGATTGAAACGACACAGGCCCGGAGTCGTCAGCGCCGATGCGGGGAGACTCCGGGCCTGAGTTTTCGTCTGTGCACTACCACAACCAGGGAGAAACGGCATCTACGAGCGCTTGCGTCGCCGCTTCGCCCAGGCAAGGCCCATCGGCGCCATGCTCAGCACGAGCAGCGCCGGCGTGGGCAACTCGGGCGTCGAAGCTACCGTGTCATACGAGCCAAGCTGGATCGTGTCGAAGACCTGCATGTAATCGTTGCGGCAACCCGGCGCATAGCTGAAGCCGATCTGATCGCCCGAGGTGAGGTTCGAGAAATCAGACAGGGGGACCGTCGCATTGATGACATACATCGGGACGCCGTTGTCAAGCACCGGCTGGGCCGTGCCGCCGCTGGGGGTGTACATCAACTGGGTGTAGGTCACGGTCGGCAGGTTAGCGACGAAGACACTGGTGGAGCCGCTGCCGCTGTTGTAACTTGGGTCGAAGTTCGTGTATACCGGATTGGGGTCGGAGGGGCCGTTGGCCACATACCACGAGCCGGCGAGCGTCTGGTACAGACCGTTCCCGATGGAGGACGAGCCGTCGACTGTGGTGGTGGTCTGGGCAGTGCCCGAGGGCTGGTTGACAGGGACCGTGACACCGCTCGAAGCGGAAGATAGCACTACCGCGTTGCCGGTACTTGGATCGTACGTGTCATTGGTGAGATTGATGCCATAGTCGTAGCTGAAACCGGAGCCATTGTACGTGCGGCCGGTGTTGCCCGAATTCGGCTGGGTGACATCTATCCCGATGTCGCCGGTGTACATCAACGAGTTCCAGGGATTGTTGTACTGCCCCGGCGGTGGCGGGATTGACGTGACAATCGAGACATAGACGTTCTGCGCGTTGTTGCCGACATACATCGCCTCGATGTCATAGCTTTTCCCGCCCGTGGTCCCCAGTGGAAGGGTCGACGAAGCATCGCTTACCCCCCACCCGGCAGGCACACTGGAATTGTTGCTGCCATCCCAAGTCCCTTCCCACGGGGCGACCTGATAGCTCGTCGAGAGTAGCGACACCGTGGGCAGCCAATTGCTGCTGCCGGTGCTCGGGCCGGCGAAGGCACTGTACGGATCGGTCGCGGCGCCTTGGGAGTTGGTGTAGCTCCATCCGGCCGGGTTTAGCGTCGCGCTCACCCCGAACACGCTCGAAATGAGCACGGACGTCTGCGCCTGCGCAGCGCCCATACCGATGGTCAGAACAATGAGGGGAAACGCGTAACTCACTATAGCCCCGCTGCCGGTGATCCGTCTGGACATTGCGGCATACCTCCTGCTCGATCAGGTGAGTGATGAACTCCAAGAGTGCTGTCCGGCACTGACTTGCGCATATCCGCCCATGCGACCGCGCCCGCCCACTACTGCGCCCTGAACCGAACCAACACAACAAAGGCTTTACCGGACACCTGGGTGCGATGCGCTGCCATGTGAGGGGAACTCCACGCGCATGTGCGCCGTCCCCCCGAAGGGCTCGCGGCATCAGGCTACGTGGCCTAGTGGAACTGAGTGGGGAAGACGACCCTAGGAAACCAATACCAGGGCGCTCTCGACCAGACCCGCCATTTGGCACCAGAAAGCGATCGGTTGTGGGGTAAGCGGTTCAGGGCGTCCCTGGCGTGCGCCCTTTGAACAGAAGTGTATATATCAGCCGAAGTTGACAATGTAAAGCCTATTCTGACTATTTGTGCAACATTTGAGTGCTCACGATGCGATGCTTGAGATATTGGGGCAATACCTATGGTAAAAGCTCAACGGTCGGGGGTGGCTGTCGAGAATGACGGCCGGGAGAAGCGCCACAGAGGACGTGCAAAGCAGCCACACCGTCGCGCATAGCCGCGCGCTGGGTCTCCCCTCGCGATCCCAGGGCAACCCCGGAAAAGGATACGCTCCGGGTTGTTTTCAAGGTCTTTCGTTGCGAAGCAGGCTCTTCCTCAACGTGTGTGGGTAGATCCCGTAAACTGGTCCTGGCGATCGTCGCCAGGTGATATCCGGGCGTTGCACAAGACGAGTCGTTGCCGTCAGCCCCGGAGGGGGTTTTCGCCAATTGCCTGACTGACGTTCTTATGTGTCTAGCGACACTTCCTTCAGACCATGTGGCAGCGCGATTCATCGCGCGGATCACGTCGTATAGTTACCGCGGCTTCGACTTCGACGGAGTGCTTGCTTACAACCGACGGCGTAATGGGCGGCCCGCCCCATTTGGGGGCTTGACGGCATTCACTCACTCATTGAGGTTCGCTTGCGGGGCTTTCGTCAAGCTACGCACACACATTAAGGAAGAGCCTTGCGAAGCAGGAACCTGTGCGCGAATGCCGAAACATTATGTTGCGGTGCGAATATTATACGGAAGGGATGAGCGCAATGAGACAACGCGGTTTCACACTAATTGAACTTCTGGTCGTCATCGCGATTATTGCGATCCTGGCAGCTATCTTATTCCCGGTGTTTGCAAGGGCTCGCGAGAAAGCACGGCAGGCAAGCTGTGAGAGCAACCTGAAGCAACAGGGCCTGGCCCTCAACATGTACACCTCGGACTACGACGAACGGCTTCCCACGATCACCACCCCCTGTGCGGGGACCAATGCGGACGGTTCGGCGAAGACAGCGGAAAGCTCAATCTCCGTCTGCGCTCGCATCAACCCCTACATCAAGAATTGGCAGATTTGGAACTGCCCGAGCGCCGGCAGCTTCGGCTGCGACAACGGCTCGATTCCGCACCACAACGTCAACACGGATATCACTGCGGGACGCCTGCCCGGAAACTTCCAACTGACCTACGGCTATGTCGAGGACATGCTCATCTGGGGCCGCAAGGAGGCGCAGTACCAGTATCCGGCAGAGACGGTGGCAGCCGGTGACTCCAGCGGCCTGATCAACTGGATGCGCCTGGCCTGCTCCACGGTCCAGGTTTGCAGCATAACCGGGGGCGGCCAGTGCGGCAACTTCCAGACAGTCATGAATGACAGCTACACGCGCCACAATGGCGGAAGCAACGTCCTGTTCCTTGACGGCCATGTGAAATGGTTCAAGTGGAACAATTGCGAAGCTCTGCGCTACGGCCCGTAACGCGGTTTCATTGGAGCTTGACGGTCCAGCGCCTTCGCGGGGCAGCGGGCCGGGCGAGATCATCGCCCCTGGCCTCCTGCCCCGCATTGCGTTCTGGGGAGTCCCCCGGCGTGCAGCCGGGCTCTCGTTTGAGGCTCGAACCCTGTCGCCGCGATCATGCGCAACTGCACACGCGCCGAGCATTTCTCTGCCAGAAGAGGTAATTGCAAAAGTCGCTGCGTCGTCTGTAGGAGCGGTCTCCAGACCGCGA
>CAYWBK010000258.1:0-8917 GCA_964455745.1 uncultured Armatimonadia bacterium | reverse complement strand
CTGTTCAGTCCCGCCCCGGCGGGATCAAGCTACCCACACACATTGAGGAAGAGCCAAGCAGGAATCCGTCGCCAAGTGCCGAATATGTCTTGCGCTACTGGATCGGATGTGAGCAAAGCGACATGAACAGGAGTGAACCACGGCGGGCAATTTGATCTTGAGTATACGGATATGTTGGTCTAACGGGAGGGAGTGGCGTGCGAACTTTGCTGCAGATCAGAGGGAGTTTTGTTTGTCTCGGATTGTTGCTGGCAGTCAGCGTTTCCGCCCAGTCGTCACATAAGGTATGTGTCAACGCCGCAGAGCGAACCATCGCGGTAGAGGCGGAAGGGAGCGCGAGCAGCCAGGCGGATGTCATGTACCTCCTCTTCGCCGTACAGGATTCCGGCCCCCTTGCTTCGGCAACCCTCAAGCAGAACTTCGACCATGTCAACAGCCTCGTAGCCGCCGCGAAGGCGTTCGGCCCCCCCGTGTCTCGCGTTCTGGCCGCAGCCGTGGAGTTCGGCGAATCGGACGCGGACGGTGGACTCCCCGTAACTTCTGATATCCTGGTGACCCTCGACATCTCTGATACCAACAAGCTGCAAGCGGCTCGCCTACTGATGCCGAAGATAATGGACGCGGCAGCCCGCTGTCATGGCACGCCCAAGCCTGCAACTGCGGGGGGCGGGTGACAGGGTCCGCCCCAATCCACCGCGCCGGTGGTGTTCTCCGTGCGAGAAAGCGGCGCACTCAAGCAGCAGGCACTGACCAATGCTCTGACCGAGGCCCGGAAGCGAGCCCAGGATGCGGCGGCCCAGGCGGGGGGCACCTTAGGAGAGGTCGAGCGCCTCTCGTTGGACTGCTCCGGCTGGGCACAGCAGCCGGAGTCCCCGCTCTTGCCCACAGGCCCACTGTCTGTCACCCCTACCGACGTGAAGTTGCAGGTGACCGCCAAGGTCACGTTCCGTTACAAATAGCGATGGTGGTCAGAGGGGCGCTGCGCCCTTCTAAAAGGAGGGAAATGTAATGAAAAGTCGTCTGCTCAATGTGCTGGGGATCGTTGCGGTCTGTGCTTCGGTAACATGGGGGCCGTACGCCCTGGCGCAAGAGACATCCGTCCACCCGGCCAATGTGATCTCGATAGACGCCACCGGATCAGCCAAGGGAACACCGGACATCCTCAAGATCAGGCTGCCCGCATCAACCACCACACCCCTGGCCGCCGATGCCGTAGCGCAGACCAAGAAGAAGATCGATGACCTGATCGCCCAGCTTATCGCCGTCAATGTCCCCAAGGAGACCATCGAAAGGTCGGGCATATCTGTCTCTGCGGGCCAAGACAAGTACAGGAGCGACGCGCCGGCCGGCCTGACTGCCAGCGAGATGATTACGATCACGCTCAAGGGTCAGGCGATGGCTCAGGCCCCCGAGCGAGTGAGCAGCATCATGGACGCGGCTTCCAGGACCGGCGTGCTCTCGTGCCGCAACACGGGGGATAGTCCCTTCGCCCCCTGGGACCCCCGCGCCGACAGCGCGAACTTCATCTCGTTCACTGTCTCAGACCCGGAGGCACTCCGCGCCGCGGCGCTGCAAGACGCTGTGGCGAATGCCCGGAAGATCGCAGAGAGCTTGGCGAAGACACTGGGTGTGAAGATCGAGCGAGTGCGGAGCGTCGACGCGAGGGACAACACGGACTTTGGACTTCACATGCCAGGCTGGGGTGACAAGGACATCAGCTCAGCGTCGCCGACTACCTTGTCGGTTTCCGTATCGGCCACGGTGGCGTTCGATTTCAGCCGCTGACGGCAGGCACTCGCGGGTTGGGAAGCGAAACTGGAGCGCATGGCGATCAGCTCCCAGCAACAGGCCATAAAGGCCATCCGCCGATGCAATTGCAAAAGTCTGTAGGAGTACTCTCCAGAGTGCGACCGGACCCCATAGTGTGTTAAAATAGAGTCTATAGAGACGAAAGCATGTCGTAATCGCGGCGTATTAACGGCAATCGCGGTCTGGAGACCGCTCCTACAGACGACGCGGCGACTTTTGCAATCACCTCCCCCAATAGGAGTTACCATGCGCGTTCTCATCACCGGCGGCGGGGGACGTCTGGGAACCGTCCTTGCTCGCGAGCTGGGCGATACTCACGAGTTAATCCTCGGCGACGTGCGCCCTATCGACGACCCGCGCTATGTGCCACTGAATGTGCGCGACGTTCCCCGCGTGCGGGAGGTCGTCGCCGACTGCGATGCCGTCATCCACCTCGCCATCATGGATTCACTCGGAATCGGCCCCACAGGCTCCCTCGAGTATGCCCAAGCCGCGTTCGATGTTCACGTGACCGGCACATACAATGTCCTGCGGGCGGCGTTCGATACCGGCGCCAAGCGCGTCCTGTGCGCCAGCAGCGTCAGTGCCGTTGCCGGGTATCCCGAGGGCGAGATGATCGGCTCCAATCACCGCCCCAAGGGCGGCGGGATATACGGGGTGACAAAGGGCTTTGGGGAGGAATTGTGTCGGCACTTCCACGAGGAGTGCGGGCTACCGGTGGTGGTGCTGCGCCTGGGAAACGTTTACTTCGAGGGCCTCAACTGGGATCACAACCAGTATCCCGAGCCTTCCCGTGTTGACAGCGTCGATGTCGCCCGGGCCTTCGCAACGGTTCTGCAAGCGCCCCGGCCCGCCTTCGCGCTTATCCACATCGTCGGCGACAACATCGGCAGCCACTACGACCTCGAAGCCGCCCGGAAGCTATACGGCTGGAAGCCGCAACGCCCTTTCGGGACCGACGGCAAGCCCGTTGACTGATCTGTCGCCTAATTCTCCCGACTTGTCAGCCGCCGTTGCCGTTTGCCGTTGCCGTTCCCCCCTTCCCTACAAGGGAAGGGGGGCAGGAGGGATAGGTGCCATTTGCCATTCTCCCCCTCTCCGCCCGCGGAGAGGGGGTCGTGGGGTGAGGTGCCGTGCCGCCGAGGGCAGGAAGGAAGAAGCCCTTGCCGTTCTCCCCTCTCCACGAGTGGAGAGGGGCCGGGGGTGAGGTGCCGTGCCGCCGAGGGCAGGGGGGATAGGTGCCGTTCGCCATTCTCCCCCTCTCCGCCTGCGGAGAGGGGGTCGGGGGGTGAGGTGCCGTGCCGCCGAGGGCAGGGGGGAAGAAGCCCTTGCCGTTCTCCCCTCTCCACGAGTGGAGAGGGGCCGGGGGTGAGGTGCCGTTAGCGGTTTCGGGGGTGAGGTCCCTCTACTTCGCGATCGCAAACACCGCATGGTCGATCACATACAGCGCCTTGTCGTCCGGGCCGCCGGTCGCCACATGCAGTCTTCCGTAGGCATACACCGGCATCTGCGTGGGCGACATCTTCTTGCCGCCCTCCGTCTCGGCGGTGACCACTTCGGACACTCCCGGCGGGTTGCAGAAATAGCAGCCGCCCGGAGACTTGGCGAGGAAGAACTCCGAGGCATCCCCGGGTTCATGCAGGGGGAGCATGAAGCCCTTCACCCGCACCGCCTGGCCGTCCATGCTGGCGACGTTCTGCGGGACCGAAGGCTTCTGCTTCCGCTCCCATCTGCCCTTGTAAAGCTCGTCCCAGTTCAGATCAGGCGCGCCGCTCATCGTTGCCGCATCGACATACCCTGGCGGCGGCGGCGCGGACGCCGCAACGATCGTCTGGGTCAGCGTCTTCCCAAAGACGACGAGAACCACCGCGCAGATGGCAATCCCCCCGTATAGCCGCTTTTTGCGGCGCGCCAGTGTGACTGGATCGACCATGTGATACTCACTCCTTGGCCAGGGTGTCGGCCACCGGCAGCCGGTAGGCGATTGCGGCCGGCAGCAAGCCGGCGAGGATCCCCAGCGCCCAGACGCTCGCCGCGATCCCCACCTCGACCGGGTGCACCTGCCAGGCGTTCGGGTAAATGCCGAATTTCGACATGACGTGCGAAGCCGAAAGCGCGATCAGTCCGTGCCCGAGAACCCAGCCGCAAATCACGCCCAGGCCCGCCAGCGCCGCGGCCTCCACGGTGATCTGGCGGAAGACATCGGCCCGCGTCGCCCCCAGCGCCCGCGTGATCGCGATGTCCCGCCGCCTTTGATGGATCGTCAGGTACAGGCCGATCAGAATCGTCAGTGCGGCTACGATGATAACCAAATATGCGACTGCCAGCAACAAGCCCTGCAGCGGCGCGATGAACACCGACACCAGCTTGCTGATCTCATCCACCGGGACGACGGCCATCGCGTTCTCGTGCAGGTTGATGTCCTGCACGAGCAGGAAGCGGCGCGACGGCTGCGATAGCCTCAGCAGAAGCGCCGTGACTTCCTTCGACGGATTGTGCCCGCTCTTGGCCTGCTCTTCCTTTTCGTCTTCGTCGGGGTGCGAGTGGACGATCCAGACGCTGCGATAGTCCGTGAAGACGCCCCGGTCCAGGCTCGTGCCGGTTGTCGCGAGTATCCCTACCACATTGTACGGGAATTGCGTGTGGAAGTCATTGCTCTTGGCCCAGCCGTGCGCGCCGACGAACGTGTCGCCCAGCTTCAGATGCTGCCGCCGCGCCACGTCCGCCCCCACCACGGTCTCGAAGGGCGCGGTGAAGATCTTGCCTGCCGCGAGGAGTTCGCCGCCGCGACGCGGCTTCTTGCCGGCGAAAAACTCCGGCACCGTCCCGATGATCGGCGACCCGAGGAAGTTGTCTCCCATGTTGAGGGGGATGACGCTCGCCACATCCGGGTCTTTCTTCATGCGCTCCCACAAGTCCAGGCTGATGTTCCCGGTCGGGGCGTCGAGATAGTACAAGCTGTTGAGCACCAGTTGCAGCGGCCCGCCTTTGCCGCCGATCACGACATCCACGGAAGACACCTCGTTGCCGAGGGTGTCTCGCGTCTGGTGCGCCACGGTCAACACGGTGATCGCCAGCCCCAGCCCCAGCGCCACCGATATGATCGTCAGGACTGTGACCAGGATGCGATGGCGCAGGTAAGCCAGCGCCAGTCTCAAGTCAGACATTGGCCGCCACCTCCTCCGCGGCCATCCACGCGCCCGCGTCGATCGTCCGGTCGAAATGCTGCGCGATGCTGGTGTCATGGCTGATCGCCACGAGCGTGGTGCCCTTCGCCGCGCAGAGATCGAACAGCAGGTCGAGCACGTTCGCGGAGTTCCTCTTGTCGAGGCTCGCGGTCGGCTCGTCGGCGAGAAGCAGTGGCGGCTCGTTGATGAGCGCCCGCGCGATCGCCACCCGTTGCTGCTCCCCTAAGGACAACTCCCCCGGCCGGTGATGCTCCCACGCCTTCAGGCCCACGCTCTCGAGCAGCCCGCGCGCCTTCGGGCGCGCCTCGTGCGCGGACCACTGCCGCCCATAGCGCGCGCCCAAGAGCACATTATCGAGCACCGACAGTGGGCTGAGAAGCTGGAAAGACTGGAAGATGAGGCCGATGTGGCGCCCGCGAAACACGTCCGCTTTGGATGTGGACAGCCCGTCCACTCGCACGCCGCTAACGGTGATCTCCCCGGCATCAGGGCGCAAAAGCCCCGCTACGAGATTCAGGAAAGTCGTCTTCCCGCACCCGCTCGGGCCGGTGATGAGCACGCGCTCGCCTTTGCCGACCGTCAGGCGGTCGATCCGCCAGCGCGCAGGCGTCTCGCGGTCCCGCGAGACAAAGCGCTTCTCGACATTGGTACAATCTATCATGTGGATTTCCTGTTCTGCTCAAAGTTGAGCCTGCAAGGCCGTCCCCGGCTTCGGTGTCGCCGGCGCGGCGATCTGACGTACCCTCAGGCCCAAGTGTGCCGGGCTTCCGGGTCAGAACAGGCGGGTGGGGGGAGCACGGCTGAGAAGGAAGCTGGCGGATGCAAGCACGGCGCAAGCGGTCGTTGAAGCGCGGACATGCTCGATAGGGGCGACATCCGCGCTCACCGGCATGGTAACTGCTCCGGCGCACTTCGCCGTCGCTTGCCACCGACATAGCGGGCAGGTATCGTGGTTGTGGTGAGCCGCAGGCGCGGCCTGAAGCTGTGGCCGCCACCCGGACGTCCTGGCGATCGAACCGGGCAGGTCATGTAGATGCGGCAACCCGCTCGCGACCGTCATGCAGGCATACGCGAACAAGGCCGCCAAGGCCCGGACTTGCGACCAGTTCACAGATCGCCGAGAAACGCTCATATCGTGGGCCTTAACGCCCCCGCCCGCCGCCAAGGTTCCCCCTGTCGCCACCGTCTCAATGGCCGCTGGCGAAGACTCCCGTATCCTGGTCTTTTGCTGTTGCCGTTCCCCCCTTCCCTTCGAGAGAAGGGGAGTAGGCGCTAAGTTAGGGCCAGACGCCGTCCAAGGAGGGGCCGGACTACGAGAGCGCCAGCCGTTAGGCGCTCTGGGCGGCCGTAGGCCGCCAACTGTATCCGGCCCCAGCCGTCCGCGCAGGGGGTGAACGGCCGGGCCGGATACTTCGCTGCGCTCGTAGTCCGGCCCCTCCACGCGGCCCGCGCCGCCTAACTTAGCGCCTATGGGGCAGGGGGGATAGGAAGCCGTTGCCGTTCCCCCCTCTCCACGCGTGGAGAGGGGCCAGGGGTGAGGCGCCGTTTACCCTTTCCGGGCCTCGACCTCCAGCCTCATCATCCGCACATGCACGGTGCCGTCCGCATCCGCCGGATGTGCGGCGACGTAGCGGCTCACGATCTCGGCGATGAACTCCTCCCGCAGCGCCTCGGGCACTCGGTGCGTATATGGCATCCAGGTGGTCCGCACCCAGCCGGCAAGCCCCTCCGGTCCCGGCTTGGCCATGTCCTTGGCGATCAACTCCACGCGCACCGGCGTGAGGTCCGCTTCGACGATCCACTCCCGGTATATCTCCGCCCCGTGGAACCCATACGGAAACTCGAACCCTCCGAAATAGTCTCGCCACCGCTCCTCCGCGATGACCCCCGCCACCACAGCCACGACGTCCGCCGCGTTGCCCTCTCCGCCCATCTGCAGCACGGCCTGCCCTCCCGGTCGCAGGCCCATCGCGATGCCGGCCAGCACGGGTCTATGATCGACCACCCAGTGCAGTGTGGCATTGGAGAAGATGATGTCGAACTCCTCGCAGAAGGGCAATCTGCGCGCATCGCAAACCCGGAACGACAGGTTAGGGAACTCATCGGCCCCGAAGGCTTCGCGCGCGAAGCGGACCATCTCCTCGGAGCTATCGACCCCCAGCACAAGCCCGTATCGTGCGGCTCGGGCGATTTGCGCGGTCACTTTCCCATCCCCGCAGCCGATGTCCAGCACGCGCTCGTTCCCGGTCAAAGCCAGCTTGGCGATCAGCTCCGCCGCCCACGCCATCTGCGCGTCCGAATGCTTGTGATAGTCCGCAGGGTTCCAATCGCTCATGTGTCACCTCGAAGGCCTCACGTGGAACGGACGTCTCGCTCGCCATCCGTTCTCCCCTTGCGCAGAGGGACTGGGGGGCGAAGTGCCGTCAGCCGTTCCCCTCCCGGCACGGGAGGGGTGTCCCGCCGCAGGCGGGATGGGGTGGGGCCTTTGCCGTTCTCCCCTCTCCACTCGTGGAGAGGGGCCGGGGGTGAGGTTGCCGTCTGGGGGCAGGTCACCTCCCCCCGAACCTCCTCAACTCGCTCCAGCGAAAGTCCCCCCAGGGTGGCACGTTCACCGGCCTCGTCGGGTCCATGACGATCCATGCGTCGTAGTCGTTCGCCACCACGTGTGGTGATCTCGCCGGCAACCAGCCCTGCGCGAACATGGCTCTCGTCCGTCCGGCGCGGTCGCGCGCCAGATCGACGATCAGCACGCAGTGTCCGGGGTTGCCCGCTCGGAGGAACAGGTCTCCCACTTGCTCTTGCCCGGCGGGCACCGGACGCAGGTCCGGCTGGATTGTGGCCGTCCCGCACCAGGCGAACATCGTCGCCAGATACCGATCGAAATCGGCGCGGGAGCTTCCCGGCGTGCCTCTTCTCTCGAGATGCAGCCGCCGCCCATCGTACCGGGGGCGCACGCCCTGCTTCCACTCCGGCCAGGAGATGCGCACTCCGTCTCCGGCGGAAAAACTGATCTTGTTCTCTTTGCCCGCCCACTTGAGGTACTCCGCTCGCAGGCGGCAGATCACATCGGCGCATTCCTGGTTCTTGCGCACATCGATGTCGATGACTGTGGAGATGAACGGCGACGCCCCCGGCCAGGCGACGCTCCCGTCGACCGCGCGGACATCCGACCCCGCCGGAAGCACCGGCAGGCATCGCAGCCACTGCCCCCAGCTTCGGTCGACCAGCGGAACTCGCGTGTAGCCCTCGGCGACCGGTATCCGCCGTGCCAGCGGCTCATACACGGTCGTCGCGTGTTTCCACGGGTAATCCGTGAGCGCGAATGGCACAGCGATGTGCTCATCGACCCGCGCCCTCACCGCCTCTCTGTTCCGCACCCTCGCCCGCTGGTGAACATGCAGATACCCCGCAATGGCGACCATCGCCAGCGCCGCCCCGATGACGATTGTGTGCCTCACCCGTGTCCTTCTCCAGCCCAATCCATCCATAGTCATCCTCGCCTCACCCAGCCGTCTGTCGTCTGTCGTCTGCCGTTTGCCGTTTGCCGTTTGCCGTTACCCCCCTCCCTACGGCGGCCGAAGGCCGCCAAGGGAGGGGGGCCAGGGGGGTAGGCGCCGTCCCTCCCCGAACGCCTTCATCACACCTTGCCGTTTGCCGTTTGCCGTTACCCCCCTCCCTACGGCGGCCGAAGGCCGCCAAGGGAGGGGGTAGGGGGCATACGCGCCAAGTTAGGCGGCGCGGGCCGTGTGGAGGGGCCGGACTACGAGCGCAGCGAAGTATCCGGCCCGGCCGTTCACCCCCTGCGCGGACGGCTGGGGCCGGATACTTGTGCCGCTGGCAGAGCCAGCGATCCCGTAGTGTGCCATTCTCCCCTCTCCACGAGTGGCTATGCTTTACCCACATCTTGCGTGCGAATCACG